>DATGJR010000224.1:0-21686 GCA_035295065.1 Steroidobacteraceae bacterium | reverse complement strand
CGTCATTACTCAGGGTAAGACCGTGCTGCGGCTCTCGGTGGTGCACGATCTCACCGAAGCCAAGCGCGCCGAGCGTGAGCGACGCGAGAGCGAGGGGCGCTACCGCGCCCTCGTCGACGCCATGCCCGAAGCGGTGCTGGTGCATCGGGGCGGTGAGATCCTCTTTGGGAATGCCGCCGCCCGTACGTTGATCGGCGCCGGCCCCGCTGACAACCTCAAGGGCGTTCAGGTAGCGTCATTCGCGCTCGAGCCCGACCGCAAGCTTCTCATGGAGCGCACCCGGGCGATCCTCGAGCACGGCGTAGCCGCCGAGCCGCGCGAAACCCGCATACGCCGGCTCGATGGCTCGGTGATCTGGGTCGAGGTGCAGGGGGTACGCGTCGACTATGACGGCGCTCCGGCCGCACAGACCCTCCTGCGCGATATCAACGCCCGCAAGCAACAGGAGGAGGCGGAGGCGGCGCGCGTCGTGCGCATGCAGCGCCAGTCCGACATGCTGCTGCGCGTCGCGAGCCATAGCAGCAGCGAGCGCTTGACGGGACTCCGGCCCGCGCTCGAGGGGATCTGTGTCGACACCAGCCAGGTCATGGGGGCCGACCGGGTGACCATCTGGCTGGTCGAGGACGACGATGCGACGCTGCGGTGCCGGGCGTTCTATGAGCGCGGGAGCGGCGTGCGTCAGGGCGAGCTGCCGAAGATTCCGGCGAGCGAGGCCTTGCATCTGCCCGCGCTGCGCAATGAGCGCGTGATGGATGGCGCCGCCACCTTCAGCGTCGAGCAGCGTGCGCGCGAGCTGCGTCAAGCGATGCCGGGCGTCAGCAAGCCGTCCCATGCACTCCTGGTGGCCGGGATACGCCGCTCGGGCGAGCTCATCGGTACGCTCACGATCGGGCAGCTGGAGAGCGAGCGTGCCTGGCTGCCCGATGAGGTGAACTTCGCCGGTGAGGTTGCCGACCAGGTGGCGCAGCTGCTGCTGCATTTCGAACGCGAGCAGGTGCTGGCGGACCTGCAGGTGCTCGCCGGAGAGCTGACCCGCATTCAGAACGAGGAGCGGCGTCGCATCGGGCGTGAGCTGCACGACTCCACCGGCCAGACGCTCGCCGCGCTCGAGCTCGACCTCGCGCGCCTCTCCGAGCTCACCAAGTCACTCGCCGAGAAGCCACGCGAGCTGCTCGAGAACGCCGTGCGTCTCGCGCACCAGTGCTCGAGCGAGATCCGCACTGCCTCCTACCTGCTGCACCCGCCCCTCCTCGATGAGCTGGGCCTGGTGAGCGCCCTGCGCTGGCTGAGCGATGGCCTGCGCGAGCGCAGCGGGCTCGAGGTGCGGCTCGAGCTTCCTGAGGCCATGCCGCGCCTCACCCCCGCCAATGAGCTCACGCTCTTTCGTGTGGCGCAGGAGGCACTCACCAACGTGCAGCGCCATTCGGCGAGCCCCTGGGTGGGGCTGCGCCTCACGGTGCTCGCGCACGCGGTCAGCCTGGAAGTGGAGGACGCCGGCCGCGGCATGGCCGGCCGGGAGCGGGGCACGGCCGTGACTCTCGGCGTAGGTCTTGCGGGGATGCGCGAGCGCATCCGCCAGGTGGGCGGCACTTTCGCGGTGGAATCGACGGCCACCGGCACGCGCATCCGCGCCAGCGTGCCGCTGCAGGCGCTCAACGAGGTCCGCAGTGCCTGAGGGCGGCAAAACCGCCCGCATCGTGATCGCCGATGACCACGAGATGGTGCGGCGTGGACTGGCCGCCACGCTCACCGACACGGGGCGCTGGACCGTGGTGGCGCAAGCGGACAACGGGCGCGACGCCGCACGGCTGGTCGAGGCCCATCAGCCCGACGTCGTGATCCTCGACCTGAGCATGCCGGAGCTGAACGGGCTGGATGCCACGCGCCAGATTCTCGACTCGCATCCCGAGATGCGCATCCTGATCCTCACCGCCCACGAGTCGGAGCAGCTGGTACGCGAGGTCCTCTCCGCAGGCGCCCGGGGCTACGTCCTCAAGTCGGATGCGGGACGGACTCTGGTGCGCGCCGTGGAGGCGCTGCTCGAGGGCCAGACCTTCTTCACCTCCAAAGTGGCACGCCTGGTGCTCGAAGGCTATCTGCGAGGCGGCCCGGAGGCCGCACAGTCCCAGCCGACGCATTTCCTCTCAGCTCGCGAGCGGCAGATCGTGCAGCTGCTGGCCGAGGGCGCCAGCAACAAGGACGTCGCGCGCGCGCTCGGCATCAGCGTGAAGACCGCCGAGACCCACCGAAGCAACATAATGCGGAAGATGCAGTTCGAGTCGCTCTCGGACCTGGTGCGCTACGCCGTACGCAACAAGATCATCGAAGTGTGATGCCCGTCAGCGCAGCCCGGCCCCTCAACAGGCGTTGAGGCGTCCGCCGGCGGCCGTGCGCAGGCCCCGTACAGAATCTCCCTAGGGGCGAGTACCGAATTCCTGCAATGTCGCGCGCGTGGGCGGCTGCGTAGAGTGCACGCCCATGGAAGGCACTGACAACCACGGACGGTACCTCGCCATGGATAGCACTCGGCACCACGGACGGTGCACTGCCAGGGATGGCACTGACAACCATGGAAGGTGCTTGGCGTGACGGTCGACGGATGGCTGGCAGTTCTTGCGGCGGTAATCGCCCTCGCTGCTTCCCATACCATCCTCGACCTGACGACACGCCTGTCGGCCTCTTCGCGCCGGCGCGTGCTGTGCAGGACTGTGTCCGGTGCACTCGCGCTTGGTGCGGGGCTGTGGACCCTCGATCTGGTCGGTCTGCTCGCGCTCGGCACGCAGAGCTGGGGCGAGACCGACGTGGTAATCCTCTTCGCAGCGTTCGCGGTCGCCGTGCTCGACCTCATGGGAATGCTGGCGGTGTTCGCAGGGAGCGAGCCAAGCACCTCTAGGATTCTGGCCGGGAGCACGGCGGCCGCGGCAGGGATCTCGGCGACCTACTGGACGACGGTCGCGGCTCTCGGCCCGGTTCGCGCCACTGCCGGCAGCATCGTCCGGCCGCTCATTCTCTCCCTCGCCCTCGCCTTCGGCGCATTCACCAGCGCCTTCTGGCTGCGTTATCGCGTCGGCCCGCGGCCCTCCTGGTCCGGGGCGCTCGGCAAGACCGCGGCGGTATTGCTCGGTGCGGCGGCACTCCTTTTCATGCCCGTCAGCGCCTGGCAGGGGCTGCCGCTCGATTTCAGCAGCCTTGGACAGGGCCCCGGCGCGGGGCGACAGCTTCTCGGGGTGGTACTGGGCGCGAGCGGCCTCGCCATCCTCGCGGTCACCCGCATCGCCATCTTCTACGAGCGTCGTCTCGCCGACCGCACTGCACAATGCGCGCGCGAGCTCGAGGAAGTGCACACCCGCCTTCAATATCTCGCCACCCACGATTCCCTCACGGGCCTGCCGAACTGGCTGCTCTTCAAGGAGCGCCTCGCGCAGGCCGTCGCCGACACCGGCCGTCCCGAGCGCGCCATCGCGGTGGCGGTGCTCGACCTCGATCACTTCAGCTCCCTCAATCATTCTCTCGGCCACGGCGCCGGCGACTGGCTGCTCTCGGAGGTTGCGCGCCGCGTCGGCTCGGTGCTGCGCCCCGGCGACATGCTGGCACGCCTCGGGAGCGATGAGTTCGTGGTGCTGATCGACAGCCTCTCGGCACGGATCGATGCAGAGACTGTGACGCGCAGCATCCTGGCGGAGCTGCGTGAGCCCTTCTCCATCAACGGCGCCGACGTCAACGTCCGCCCAAGCATCGGCGTCAGCGTATGGCCGGACGATGGCCGCCGGGTCGATGACCTGCTGGCGCACGCCGAAGTGGCCATGGCGCTCGCCAAGGAGCGCGGCGGCGAGGTTCAGTTCTTCCAGCGCGGCATGACCGATTCCATGCACGAGCGGCTGGCGCTCGAGAACGACCTGCGGCGCGGCCTCGCAGCCGGGGAGTTCGAGCTCTCCTATCAGCCGGTGATCTCAGCCAAGACCGGCCGCATCACCACCGCCGAGGCGCTGCTGCGCTGGCGGCATCCGCTGCGTGGCGTCATCGGCCCGAGCTCCTTCATACCGCTCGCCGAGGAGACCGGACTCATGATCCCGCTCGGCGAATGGGTGATCCGCGAAGCCTGCCGCCAGGCCGCCGCGTGGCAGCTCGACAAGGGCACCCAGATTCGACTCGCGGTGAACCTCTCGGCGACGCAGTTCCGCCACCAGAACCTCCTCGAGGTCGTGCGCTCGGCACTGCAGGCGAACGACCTGGACGCCAGGAGCCTGGAGATCGAGCTCACGGAGAGCGCGGTCATGACCAATCCAGAGGAGTCGGTCGGCGTGCTCAAGGCGCTGCGCAAGATGGGCGTCACCGTCGCGGTCGATGACTTCGGCACCGGCTACTCGAGCTTGAGCTACCTGCGGCGCTTCCCGATCGACAAGCTCAAGATCGACCGCAGCTTCATACGCGATCTCGCTACCAGCCGCACCGACGAGTCCATCGTGCGCGCCATCATCTCGCTGGCGCACAGCGTCAACCTGCAGGTGGTCGCCGAGGGCGTCGAGACCGAAGAGCAGCTGAGCTGCGTGCGCGCGCTCGGATGCGATCAGTGGCAGGGGTACTACTGCTGCGAGCCGCAACCGGCGGAGGTCTTCGGCGTGATGTTGGCGGACCAGGCCGACCGCCGCACCGGCCTCGCGGCGAACCTGACCCGCATGCCGCACGGCCAGCTCGCCTGAGCCACCACCCTGTCCGACGGGCTGTCCCATGGCCGCGCTCCGCATTCACTGCTACTGCACAAACTCCGGCCGCTCACGCGCGAGCCGGGACCGGCTCGCGCGCAGCACCCGCCGACAACCACCCGGTGAAATATCCGACTGCCGCGCCCCCCGTCGGGAACGCTGCCGCGGGATGCCCCAGCGGTTCTGGCCGCACTGATGACGCGCGCGATGCGCGGCGACACAATAGGGCATGGCCCTGCGCAAATGTCCTGACTGCGGACACGACCTCTCGACCTCGGCACGCTCCTGTCCGCATTGCGGACGCCCGCACCGCCGCTCCAGCGCCTCGATTGGTATCGCGGGAATTCTCGGCATCGCGATCGTGGGTGCGGGCGTCCTCGTCTGGCATCTGAGCTCGCGCAACGAGCCTTTGAGCGAGAGCGCTCACTCCGTGCCGCCCGAGACGATCGTGGCCCGGCCCGCCCGCGAGCCTGAAGGGCTGTCAGTGGCCGTCGGCTACAATCGCAAGCTGTCAGTTCTGCGCATAGAGAATCGCGATGCATATGCCTGGAGCCATTGCCTCCTGAGCCTCAATGCACACGGGATCTCTGCCGGCTATACCCGCGATGTTACGTCCATCCGCCCGGGAATCACCGAGGCGGCGCTCCTCGAGAGCGCGGAGTTTACCGCGGAGAACGGTCGCAGATTCGACCCCACCGCCGAGGTGCCCGCGACTGTCGACATCGCCTGCGACACCCCGCAGGGGGCGAAATCCTACGCCGGAAGCTTCGAGCCCTAGATCGCGGCTACGGAAACCTGCGCGCACCAGGCTTGGGCACCTTCGGCGAGGCCTGCACGTTGCGAGTGCGCCCCGCGCCCAACGCGGGCACGTAAGTGCCTGATCAGCGGTATTCACGTGTTGGCACGGGTGTTGCAACACCCAACACACAGACCAGGGGCGGGAGGCGGAGTGTCGATCTCGGTCCCCTCCGAGCTCTCCGTCTCCCGCTTCTGGTCACTCTTCGAGGATTCTAGTGAACGATTCCCAGGGCCCGCGCTACCTCGAGCGCAACTGCGTAGGGATCGCCGCGCGGCTCATCGGCGTAGCGACCGAGGTCGTGATTCCATTTGTCACCGAGGGCGAACCAGTCGATGGGAGCTGCGGGCACGCCGCTGCGCAGTTCCTGTCCCAGCGCGTTGAAGAAGGTCTGCCAGCGCAGTCGGTAGTAGTCGCGCACCAGCCCGGCCCAGTCCCGATTGCCATAGTCGTGAAGAGCCGCCCCCTCACTCGCCTTGCGATCTCCCCAGGTGGTGATTAGCGAGCGCGCGTCGTATCCGAGCCTGGCGCGCTCCTCGGGCGTCGAGGCCCAGGGCCCGACGTGAGCGAGCCACGACCCGAGGAGGAATGCCCGGTGCGTCGACAGCAGCCGGTCTTCCAGATCCATGAGCGCAAGCCAGCGCTGCGCCAGCGACTCGAACGCGGCCAGGTCCTTGCGCGCGTAAGCGCTCGCAATGAGAGGCAGCAGACGGCGGCTTTCGTTGGCGAGAGCCTGGCGTGCAATGTCGACGAGGTCGTAGTCGTAGCCATGCGCGCGCAGGCGGGGCGCGACCGCCAGCATCTCGCGCAGCGCCACCTTGAAGCGCTCAGCGTCGTAGCGCATGCCTTCCGGCGCCCAGTTGGATGCCCGGTTGGCGCTGAGGCTCGGCTGCGCATTGAACAGCGACTCCTGGGGAGCGTCGCGCTCGCTGTTGAAGACGATCCGGTCGATGCGGATGTCGTAGGCGGTGGCGATCATCACCCGCCAGGCGGCAAGCGCATGAGGGTCGAGACCGCCGTAGCGACGCGCGACGTAGCCGGCAGTCCAGCGCGCGAGATCGACGGGCTCGTCTCGCCAGGCCATCTCCGTGAACAGGTCGAAGGCGAAGGGATTGGTATCGATGCCTTCGGTGAAGAGCGCGGTGCCCGCCATGTTGTGATTGGCCGCGCCCAGGCGCTGCAGTCTCGCCGTGATGTTGGCGGTATTGGCGCCGAGTGTCGTACGGCCACCGAACTGCCACAGGCCTCCGAAGAGAAACGGTGCGCCCTGAAAGTCCTTCTCACGATCGTCGCGTGGAACCCGGTCATGATCGATGTCGATGATGAAAAGCGCCGAGCGGTCCACTCCGGCGAGGAGCTCGGGCCGCGGATTGCCCTGCCACGCCAGCATCATCCAGAGCGCCCCCGGATGCGCGGCCCAGAGCGCGCTCTGCACCGCACGAGCGGCCTCGGCTACCGGCACGTCCCCTGACGTGCCGCCCTCCTGGAATACCTCCATGTCGTAGATCGCGGTGTCGCCAAAGAGCTCGTGCTGGTGGCGGTAAAAGGCGGCGGCCACTCGCGCGAACATCGGGTCGCGCGGGTCGAGCCAGTCGGGCCGCGTGAATCCGGCCCACTCACCCTGTGACAGGACGTGCGCCTGCGGGAAGCGGCGCGCGAAGCCAGCCGGCACGATGCCGTAGAACCCGGGCAGCACCGGCGTGATCCCTAGCTCGCGCAGCCTCGCAACGATGCGCTGTGCCGACTGCACGCGCCGCTCTAGGAGCGCGCTGCTGATCGGTCCGTTGAAGCAACAGAGATTGCCCATCAGCTGCCAGTTCTGGTGCGCAGGCTGCGTGATCCAGCCGCGCAGCTCCTCGTCCGTGTAGCCGAAATCGCGGAAGGTCCGATAGAGCACCATGTCCATGCCGCGCTCGACCAGCATCGCATTGATGCCCGAGAGCGCCAGCACGTCGATCTCGCGCTGCCACCGTGGCCAGTCCCAATAGGCCGTCGTGTAGCCGTCGACATTCTCGTTGAGGGCGTAGCGCCACCGATAGAGCGACCGCCGCTCGATGGGCGCGGCCGGCAAGGGATAGCGTCCGCTCGCGCCCAGGCGGTCGCCCTCGGGCGCGACCTGCACGCGCGCGGTGTACTTGAGGTACCAGTTCACGCCGAAGAGCATGGCGCTCACGCTCGAGCCGGCGACAACGATGTGCCCGTTCTCGCCCGAGATCCGAAAGCGCTCAGACCCGTCGTCGGCGCGTAATGCACGCAGCTCGAAGCGCTGCGCCTGCGCGGGCAGCAGTCGCGCCAGGAGCTCTTCGGCAGGCTGAAGGTCGGCAGCGCTCGCCGCCGCGCAGATCGCCGACGCGAGCAGCAGGCCAAGCGAGCGCAATGCGTCGTCAACCCGCGGCAAGCTGTCTCGCCAGCCGCGCCCAGATGCGCTCGATATCCGCCCCGCCGAAGCCGGCGCCGCGCAGCGCGCGCAGCGCCGCCTCATCATCGAACGCTCCGGTGTGTCGCAGCACCGCCACCGCACCGCAGTAGCGGCCGAAACGCAGCGCCTGACCGAGACCGGTGGCCGAGCCCGCACGCATGTAGGAGCTCTGGTCCTCGAGGGCGGTCAGGATGCGCGCGGAGAGCTCCCAGGAGTGCGCCACGCGGCTCGCGACCGTCGGGGCATGCTGCGCGATGAGCGCGGCAACGGTCGCGGCATCCGCCGCGACGCCGCTGCGCGCGTATTCGTCCAGGGCGGCGCGGAAGGTGAGGATCGTCCCCAGACCGAGGAGCAAGGCAAGCAGCTGCGCGGCGAAGGGATCCTCATCGGCGAGGATGGCGGCGTAGGCCTCGGCGGCGCACGAGGAATACTGGGTGTGCTCCCAGGTCACTTCCGGAAAGTGATTGAATTCCCCGCCCGCGGTGCGAAACACCGGCTGCATGAGGGCCGCGGCCATCAGCGAGCGGATTCCGGAGGTTCCAAGCAGCGCCACGGCACGGTCAATGCTCTCGACCGGCTGCGAGTTGACGCGGTAGAAAGCGCTGTTGGCGAGGCGCAGGAGGTTTCCCGCCAGAGCCGGATCCTGGGCGATGAGCACGGAGAGCTCGCGACGCGAGACGCTCTCATCGTTCACCGCCTGCACGAGCCTGGGCAGGAGCAGTGGACGGCGCGGGGCGTACTGCGGCTCGAGTACGGGGCCGGAGAGCATGAGATCCACCGCGGCCGCCACCTCGCGGTGAGCGGCATCCTCGGCGGGCGCGCGCAGCGGCACACCGAAGGCAAGCTCGTGCAGCCGCTCGCCAACCACTGCCTCGGTATCTCCCGCAGCCGGGGGCTCACTGGATGCGGGCGGGGCCGCCGCGGAGTCGTCCGCGGCGGGAGCTTCGGCCGCATTCGCAGCACGCGGCCGCCGGCCCGACAGCAGGAAGCCGAGCAGCGCGGCGGCGAGCGCGAGGAGCGCGAGAACGAAGAGCGTTGACTTGGGCATCCCGCTGCCAACAATAGCATTGAGGTGCACCCGCCGTGATCGTCCATCTCATCGATGGTACCTATGAGCTGTTCCGGCATTTCTACGGACTGCGCCGCTTCGCGACCGGCGGCGATCCGCCGCTCGGGGCCGTGGCGGGGGTCGTCGGCACCGTGCTCAAGATGATCGAGGAAGGCGCGACGCACCTCGGAGTTGCGACGGATCACGTCATCGAGTCGTTCCGTAATGAGCTCTGGTCAGGCTACAAGACGGGTGACGGAGTGGAACCGGCCCTGCTCGCGCAGTTTCATCCGCTCGAGGAGGCCCTCGTCGCGCTCGGTGTCGCAGTATGGCCGATGGTGGAGCTCGAGGCAGACGATGCGCTCGCCTCGGCCGCGCGCATCGCCGCCGCGGATGAGCGCACCGAGCAGGTCTGCATCTGGACCCCTGACAAGGACCTGGCGCAATGTGTCCAGGGAAAGCGCGTCGTGCAGGTCGACCGGCGGACACGACAGATCCGCGACGCGGACGGTGTGCGGGCGAAGTTCGGCGTAGATCCGGTGAGGATTCCGGACTTTCTCGCCCTCGTTGGAGATGCCGCGGATGGCTATCCCGGAATTGCCGGCGTCGGCGCCGTCACGGCGGCGCGCCTCATCAGCCGATACGGCGCGATCGAGGACTTCCCGCCCTCGGTGCTCGGCGAGCAGCGCGGGCTGGCGCTGCTCTTCAGGCAGCTCGCGACGCTGCGGACGGATGCCCCGCTCTTCAGTGAGGTCGACACCCTGCGCTGGCGAGGCCCGCAGGGAGCGTTCCCGGCCTGGGTGAAAAGGCTCGAGGCTCCGCGGCTGCAGGAGCGCAGTGAGTCGGCCGCTCGCTCGCTGAGCTGACGAATCCTGACGACAGATGGCGCAGCGCGGGGTGGGAAGGCCAGCGCGCACACGTTAACATTGATCGATGCAAGAGCCGGCACGACCACGGATCGTCTCGCCAGCGCTGCTGGGACTGCTGGTGTGCGCCGCGGCATTCACCTGGCTGATCAACCACGGCCTCCCCGATCCGATGGCCTCGCATTTCGATGCGGAGGGTGATCCGGACGCCTTCATGCCGCGCAGCGAGTACATCGCGATCATGATGGCGGTCACCGTCATCGTTCCGCTGTTCATCGCCACGCTGACCGGCTTTGTGCTCTCGCGCGCCGGTGTGCGCATCAATCTGCCCAACCGCGACTACTGGCTGGCGCCGGAGCGGCGTACAGAGACTATCGGCTTCCTCACGCAGCAGTCCTCGCAGTTCGCGGCGCTGCTCGTGCTCTTCATGTGCTATGCGCAATGGCTCGCAGCCCGCGCCAACTCCACGACCCCCCCGAGCCTCGACTCGGGGTTGTTCTTCGTCGGGCTGGGGGTGTTCATGGCATGCGTCATCGTGGGCGCCGTGCGCCTGGTGAGACGCTTTCGCCGCGACTAGCACGAGCGATGTCTCCCTCCGGCATTCACTACTTTCCGGTCGCCGCACCGGCCCTGCTCGGGCTGACGATACTGTTCGTGGTCGTGGCCGGCTTCGTCGCCACCCGCCTGCTCACATTTGCCTCGGCCAGCATGGGTCTCGCCCCCCACACGATGATCGCCGTGCTGCTGATATCGCTCCTCGGCAGCTACATCAACATCCCGGTCGCGCAGCTGCCCGAGCGGCACATGACGAGCGCCGCGATCGTCACCTATTACGGCATCCCCTATGTCGTCCCGCTGGTGCGCGCCTCGCCTGGGACCATTCTCGCAATCAATGTCGGCGGCGCGGTCATTCCGACCGTGCTGTCGCTCTATCTGATGGTAAGGAATCAGCTCTTCAGGCTGAGCCTCTGGGGCATCGGAGTCGTTGCCCTTGCCTGCTACCTGCTCGCGACGCCCGAGCCTGGCCTCGGCATCGCCGAGCCTGTTTTCGTGCCGTGCGTGGTCACGACGATCACGGCGCTGAGTCTGTCGCGGCGTCACGCGGGGGCTCTCGCCTACATCTGCGGGAGCCTCGGCACGCTGATCGGGGCCGATCTGCTCAACCTCGGCAAGATCCGGGGCCTGGGCGCGCCCATCGCCTCCATTGGAGGCGCAGGCACTTTCGACGGCATCTTCGTCATCGGCCTTTTGTCCGTGGTGTATGCCGGCTGGTTCGCCTCGCGAGAAGCGCGGCGCCGAGGGGGTTGAATGAAGCTGCGCTACAAGATTCTCAACTTCTTTGTGCTGCTGGTGGCGGCTGTCGTCGTTGCGGGCATGCTGGTCATGAGCCACACCTCTTCGTGCGAGGCGGCGGCAACTCCGTTGCCCGCGGGTGCGACACTCATGAAAGGCGCGATCCGCCGTTGCTATGGGACCCCCGAGGCGGTCGTCAGGTACGAGGATGTGGCAAAGCCGAGCCCTGCCGACGATGAAGTCCTGATCCGGGTAAAGGCGGCTTCCGTCAATCCCCTCGATTTTCACTACGTGGAAGGCACGCCTTACCTGGTGCGCCTGGATCGCGGCCTGGGCAAACCGCAGGACCCACGGCTCGGTGTCGACTTCGCTGGAACGGTGGAAGCGGTAGGCAAGGGCGTCACGCGTTTCAAGCCGGGAGATGAAGTCTTCGGCGGAAAGCTCGGGGCTCTGGCGCAGTTCGTGTCGATTCGCGAAGCCCGCGCGATCGTGCTCAAGCCCGACAACGTCAGCTACGAGCGGGCGGCGGCCGTGCCGATCGCGGCCATCACGGCATTGCAGGCGCTAAGGGACAAGGGTCATGTCCATGCCGGACAGAAAGTGCTCATCAACGGCGCCTCGGGGGGCGTCGGCAGCTATGCGGTACAGATCGCCAAGTCGATGGGTGCCGAGGTCACCGGGGTCTGCAGCACCCGCAACGTCGATCTGGTGCGCTCGCTCGGCGCCGATCATGTCATCGATTACACCCAGCAGGACTTCACGCAGCGCCGGGAGCACTACGATGTCATCGTCGACAACGTCAGCACCCACTCCGTCCTTTCCTACCGGCGCGTGCTGAGTCCCAACGGCATCTACGTGATGGTGGGTTCGACCACGACGGGCCACTGGTTCGGCTGGCTCGAGACGCCGCTCGAGGCATGGCTGCTGTCGCCCTTCATGAGCCAGAAGTTCTCGATGTTTCTGGCGGACCTCAACAAGGAGGACCTCGGCGTCCTCGCCTCGCTCATGCAATCCGGCAAGATGACCTCCGCCATCGACCGCACGTACAAGCTGAGTGAGGCGGCGCAGGCGCTTGCCTACCTCGAGAAAGGTCACGCGCGCGGGAAAGTGGTCGTGACCGTCGATTGAAGTGATTACTTCAGCTCGAAGCTGATGCTTTTCGGGCCGAGTCGCCAGCCGAACCTGCCGTCAGGGCCGCTGTCACCGCACTGAGCAGCGCCAACACCGCGGCGACCCACATCGTGAGGCGTAGCGTCGCCACTAGCGCGCCGGCAATGAGACTGCGCGCCTGCCCCTCCTCCCCGGCCGTCATGCCGGCCGGCATCGGCGGAATGACGAATCCACCCCGCGCCGCCTGGACCGCCTCGCGCACCGCGGCGCTCGTTCCGCCAGCGCCCAGACTTCGGTCCAGAGAACGATCGAAGATTCCCAGAGCGAGGCTTCCGAGCACCGCAATCAGCATGAGACCACCGACGGTGGCCACCGCGTTGTTGATGCCCGATGCCACCCCGGTGCGATGCGCAGGGACGCAGTTGACGACCACCGTCGTGAGGGGCGCGGCGGTGAGGGCCATCCCAAGGCCCAGGACGATCATCGCGGCGAAGGTGATTCGATAGTGCCCGTCCCCGATACCGACGAGCACGAAACCGAGCGCTACGAGGGATGGACCTGCGACGAGTGGCGCGCGTGCGCCGAAGCGGTCGACCAGTCCTCCGGACCAGCGCGACAGCAGCCCGAGCACGATGGTAAACGGCAGGTAGATGGCGCCTGCGGCGGTCGCCGAGTAGCCGCGCCCCTGGATGAGCAGAAAGGGAAGAAAAAAGAAGGCGCCGCCGAGCGCGCCGTAAAGGAGCAGCGTGAGCGCATTGATGCCGCTGAAGCGCCGCGAGCGGAACAACTCGAGTGGCATCATGGGCGAGCCGCTGGAGTGCTCCGCAAGAACAAAGACCGCCAGCAGCAGCACTCCGGAGGCGACCGCACCGAGCACCAGGACATTGCTCCATCCCTGGCTCGAGGCGGAGATGAGTCCGTAAACGATGCCTCCGAGCCCGATGAATGCGAGCAGCGCTCCCCGCCAGTCGAGGCCGCCCGTCGCTTCGCGGTCGCGGCTCTCCGGCACGTGGCGCCAGGCGATCCACAGTGTGGGCAGGGCCGCCAGCGGGTTGATGAGGAAGATCGCCCGCCACGTTGCATGATCCACCAGCCAGCCGCCGAGCAGCGGTGCGGCGCCCGCGGCGATCGCCGATGCGCCTGCCCAGACACCGATGGCCGCGCCCCGCTCCTTCTCATCGAAGGCCGCCCCGATGAGAGCGAGTGCGCAGGGAATCAGCAACGCCGCGCCCACTCCCTGGACCGCCCGCGCCGCGACCAGCACCGAGATGCCGGGCGCAATCCCGCAGACGATCGAAGCTGATGCGAAGCCGCCGACACCGACCATGAACATGAGCCGCCGTCCGAGGCGGTCGGCAGCCGCGCCCCCGACCAGCAGCAGCGCCGACATGCACAGGGTGTAGGCGTTGATGACCCATTGCATGGCAGCGAGTGTCGTGTGCAGCTCGCTCTCGATCCGTGGCAGAGCAATGTTGACCACCGATTCATCGATCGTCGCCAGCGTCGAGCCGATCACCGCAGCCGCCAGCACCCAGTTACGCTGACGGACGCAGGCGGGAACGGTCGCGCTCGCGCGAATCGTGGCTTCGCCGGAAGATGATGCTTTGAGGGTACTCAGGGCTTGAGGTCGATCGTCCAGGTTACCGCCGCATCGGCGATGAGCGATGAGCGAACACTGCAGTACTTGGTGACCGACAACTCGACGGCGCGGGCGACCTTCTGCTCGGTGGCCCCCGGCGCGCGGATCGTGAAATGCAGCACCGCAGAGGCGAGGTGCTTCGGGATCGACTCCACTCTTTGCGCTTCGACCCGCACACCAAGCATCTGCACCGGCGTACGCTGCTTTTCGAGAATGCTTACGACATCCGTCGAGGCGCAGGTCGCGATGGCCGCGAGCAGCACGTCGAAGGGACTCGGCGCCGCGCGTGCATCACCGTCGATGCGGATCTTCGGGCCCGCCTCGCGCCCGGCGTCAAACTCCAGGCCCCGCACCCAATCGACGCAGATTGGCGCGTGCGGCATCAAAGGCGACCGCCGTCGGTGATGATCAGATCCATCGGAATGTCGTGTGCCTGCGGAAAGATCGTAGCGAGGCGCGCCTCTTCATAACCGAGCCCGACGCAAAAGGGACGCCGCCGCGAGGCAACGATAGTACGGTCGTAGTAGCCACCGCCATAGCCGAGCCGATAGCGCTGCGGATCGAAGCCCACCAGCGGCACGATGAGCGCCTCGGGCTCGAGCAGCTCGCGCTCCGCAGGGATCGGAATGTTCCATACCCCGCGTGACATCGGCATCTCCGGTCGCCAGCTCCAGAACTCCACCGGCGCCGACTCCGTGACGACGACCGGCAGTCCCACGCGGCCGCCATTCCTCACGTGCTCCGCGGCGAGCTCGCGCAGGTCGATCTCACCGCGCACCGGCCAGTACATGCCGAGCGTCGCGAATCGGCGCAGCTCGGCGCTCTCGACCAGCCGGGCTTTGGCGCGCTCTCCCTGGGCCCGGCGCGTTGCCGCATCCATGGCGAGGCGGCGCCCGATGAGCGCGCGCCGCATCTCCACCCGCCAATGGCGCACTTCGACCCAGCTTTGCGACTGGGGCGCCGCCGGGAGCTCGGGCCTCACGGGAAACGTAGGCCGGTGGGAACAATGCCGCGCGTCAACTCATATAACACTCGAAGTACCCTCGCACTCTATATCCAAGGAGACATAGCGATGAAAACCCTCGTCAGCTGCCTCGCGGCAAGCGTCATCAGCTTAAGCGCGGGCGCCGCCTGGGCGCAAAAGAGCACTCATTCTCACCCAACCGACCCGCAGATCGCCGCGATCTTCGACACCGCAAACCAGATCGATATTGATGCCGGCAAGCTCGCGAAGTCCACGTCGCAGTCGAAAGACGTCCAGCAGTTTGCGCTGCAGATGATCACCGACCACAGCGCCGTCAACAAGTCCGCTTCCGAGCTCGTGACGAAGCTGAACGTCATGCCCGAGCTCAGCACCACGAGCGGGAAGCTGCAGAAGGAGGGTGATGACAACCTCGCCGCCCTGAAGAAGCTCCAGGGTCATGCCTTCGACAAGGCGTACATCGACCACGAGGTCAAGTACCACGAGGCAGTCATCAAGATGCTGGACAAGACGCTGATCCCGAGCGCCAGGAATGCCGAGCTCAAAGCGTTGCTCGTCAAGGTGCGCCCGGCCTTCGAGGCGCATCTCGAGCACGCCAGGAAACTGCAGGCGCAACTCGACAAGAACGCCTGAGCCCGTGCTGCGATCTGTGTACATGTGCCCGGGCGCAGGCTCCTCGAGCGACCTCGCTCAGCGCCGCGGCGTGTATGCGTATGGCTGCACCTTTCATCCGACGAAGAAGGGGAAGATCATGGTGAAGTGAGGGTGGCCGATCCCCTCGGCCGGCCCGATCGACCCGCGAAATCGGACGTCGGCGCACTCAAAGCGCGGCAGGAGGCACGGCATGCAGACGACGGGGAACACAGTTCTGATCACAGGCGGCGGCTCGGGTATCGGGCTCGCGCTCGCCGGGGAATTGGCAAAGCGCGGCAACCGCGTCGTGATCGCTGCACGCTCGGCCGAAAGACTCGAGGCGGCGGCGCACAAGGGCTTTGCGGCGCTGCCCGGGGATCTCTCCGATCCCGGGAGCATCAAGTCACTCGCGAGAAAGGTGCTCGACAGCTTCCCCACGCTGAACGTGGTCATTCACAACGCGGGCATCATGAAGAACGAGAACCTGCGGGCGATGAATACCGAAGAGATCGCAACCGAGACCATCGCAACCAATCTGGCGGGCCCCATCCTCCTCACCATGGCGCTGCTGCCACATCTTCTGAAGCAGGCCCGGGCTACGATCATGACGGTTTCCTCAGGCCTCGCCTTCGTTCCACTGGCGATGACTCCTACCTATAGTGCCACCAAGGCGGCCATCCACTCCTGGACGCAGAGTCTGCGATACCAGCTCAGGGACTCGAGCATTCAGGTCATCGAGCTCGTGCCCCCCTATGTGCAGACCGGCCTCATGGGACGCCGCCAGGCGGAGGATTCCGCGGCGATGCCGCTCGGCCAATTCGTCTCCGAGGTCATGGAGATCCTGACAGCGCAACCGCACGCGGTGGAGATCCTGGTGAGGCGGGTGCACCCGCTGCGCTTCGCAGCCAGCGAGGGAGCGGAGAAATATGAGACGATCTTTCGCGAGATGAACGACCGGATCGGCGCCGCGCGCGCGGCGGAGTTCTAAGGAGTGGTGCGTCCGCTCGACCTGAAACGTCTCGGGCTCGGCCTGGCGGCTCTGCTCTCGACTGCCGCATTGATCTGGTTCGGCACCGGCCTCGCGCCGCTGTGGCCGCTGACGTGGTTCGCCCCGGTGCCGGTGCTGCTTTTCGCAATTGACGCGCCGATGTGGAGCGCAGCCGTCATTGCCGGTCTCGCCATGATTTTCGGGATGCTCAACCTCTGGGGTCTGTTTTTCGGTGCCCTGGAGGTTCCACTGCCGATCATTGCGCGCATCTACGTCATTGAAGGAGTTATGTTCGCGCTTGCAGCGCTGCTGTTCCGGGCGCTGGCGCGCCGTCAGGCCTGGTGGGCAGCGTTGCTGTCCTTCCCTTCCTTCTGGGTCACGTTCGAGTGGCTGCTGAATGTCACCTCCCCTCACGGCACCGGTGGGAGCCTCGCCTATACGCAGCTCGCCTTCCTGCCATTCCTGCAGCTCGCCTCCATCACCGGGCCGTGGGGCATGAGTTTTCTCCTGCTCGCCTTTCCCGCCGCTCTCGCCATCGCCGTGCGGCTGCGGACGGATGCGCCGCGGCAGGGCCTGGCCGTGCTCGGCAGCACGGCCGCAGTCATCGGCGCGGTGCTCCTCTTCGGCACGGCACGGCTGCTGCTGCCCTCCTCGGCCGGCACTCCGCTCAAGGTGGGGCTGGTGGCGTCCGACGGCCCCAACGAGCACGTTGCGGACCCGGGCACGGCCGCCGATGAGCTCTTCAGGGCCTATGAGGCGCGCGTCCTCGCGCTCGCCAGGCAAGGGGCCGCCGTCGTGGTATTGCCGGAAAAGACCGCCGTGTTTACTGAGGCGGATGCAGCCCGGATCGATGCGGGGTTCCAGTCGCTCGCCAACGAGAGCCACGTGACCATCGTGGTGGGTGTGTTGAGGGTGGTTGAGCGGGGCGGCGCCAGGCCCCAGCGGCTGCGGTACAACCAGGCGCGCATCTACTCCGCCGGCGGTCCGGTCCGGACCTACGACAAGGAGCACATGCTGCCCCCGTTTGAGTCGAATCTGACGCCCGGAACCGCTCTCACCGTCGTGAGCAGCGCCGCGCCCGACAACCTCTGGGGTGTGGCGATCTGCAAGGACATGGACTTCACGGAGCTTTCACGGCGCTACGGGGAAGCGGGCGCCGGGCTCCTGCTGGTACCGGCCTGGGATTTTTTTCTCGACTGGATCCAGCACGGCCACATGGCGATCATGCGGGGTGTCGAATCCGGTTTCTCCGTGGTGCGCAGCGCCAAGGGAGGCTCGCTCTTCGTCAGCGACGACCGCGGCCGCATCGTGGCAGAAATCAGCAGCAACGCGGCACCCTTCACGGCGCTTTTGACCTCGGTCTCTCAACGCCACGACAAGACCGCATTTCTCGTGCTGGGTGACAGCTTTGCCTGGGTGGCCGTGGTAATTCTCGTGTGCTGTCTCGCGCGGCTGATGGGTCTCACGGAACCGCGCCTCCAGCCCGCGCCCCGGCCGGAGGCTACACCGTGAAGGGCTCGAAATCGCGGTGCAGCCGGCGCGCCGCCGCCAGAAACAATGCCGCGGCGAGCACGTAGAACACCGTGCCGCCGAGGATCGCGTAGCGCAGCGACTCACTCCCGAACATTCCCGCCAGGCGGTCGGAAGCGAATCCGATGATCAGCGCGCCGAGTCCCAGGCCGAGGAGATTGTTGATGAAGAGAAAGATGGCGGACGCGAGCGAGCGCATGGTCGGCGCCACGAGCTGCTGGATGGCCATGATCACCGGGCCGAGCCACACGAGCTGCAGCGCCGCGGGGACGAGGAAACATACAAACGCGGCCGGACCCATGGGGAGCGCCGTACCGAGGGCATAACAGGGAAGGATGCAGAGGAATGCCAGCGCGGGGACCAGGGCGTAGGCGCGCCGGTCCCGGGCTCCGATCCGATCGGCGATGTAGCTGCCGAGAAGTATGCCCGGCACTCCGCCACAGAGTAACAGTGCCCCGAGCAGCCGCGACACCTGCAGCAGACTCATCCCGTCACTGCGGATAAAGAACGATGGCAGCCAGAAGAGCAGCCCATAACCCATGAGCGAGCCGCAGCCGGCCGCGAGCGACAGCAGCCAGAAGGCAGGCTTCGCGGCCAGCACCCGCCACACCTCTGGGAGCGAGGGAGCCTGGCGGGGGGTGGCTGCTGCATCGAATCTTCCCCGTTCGGGCTCGCGGACCGTCCATAGAAATAGCGGCGCGAGCACGACTCCCACCGTCCCGAGCCACATGAAAGCCGTCCGCCAGGTGAAGGCGGTGGTCAGATATCCGCCCAGCAAATAGCCGAGCGCGCTGCCGATGGGAATCCCGAGCGAGAAGAAACCCAACACCCGGGCACGCCATCCCGGCCGGAAATAGTCGGCAATCAGTGCGTAAGCCGGCGCCACGCCGCCCGCTTCCCCCACGCCGACGCCGAGCCGCGCAAGAAACAAGGTCAGAAAGCTGTGGGCAAAGCCCGTGAGCGCGGTAAGGAGGCTCCAGCAGAGCAGCGCCGCCGTCATGATGCGCACCCGGCTCGCGCGATCGGCCCACCAGCCGATGGGAATGCCGAGAGCCGTATAAAAGAGAGCGAAGGCCGTACCCCCGATGAGCCCGAGCTGGCTGTCGCTCAGGTGCAGCTCCGCCTTGATGGGTCCGACGAGAATGCCGAGTACGATGCGATCGATGAAGTTGGTGATGTAGACGAGAGTCAGGAGTCCGAGCACATAGAAGGAGTACGCGGTGCCGATGGCGGCCACCGGGGGGCGCTGCGCGGCGGCCGGCAAAGCGGCCGCCGGGGACGAGGCGGCGGGATCGATCATGCGACTAGTCTACCCGCGCTTCCGGCCGCCTCAGTCTCGCGCACTCTTCGAGGCCGCAGGCAGTGCCGAGAGCTGAGGTTGGGTGGCTGCCTGAGCGGCTGGCGGCGCTGATGTGGCCTGATCGGGCGCGCCGGCCGCGGGGGCGGCGGCCGCCGGCGAGGCCTGCAATTCTGATTGCGGGGCGGGAGCCTCCAGGAGCGCGACGCTGATCACTGCCGGATCGTCACGCAGCTTCACATAGAGCCGCCCGTCCGCCGGCCTCGGAACGGCCAGCGTGCGACCGGTGAAGCCATCCGGAATCAGCGTCGGCACGGCGAATGCCGCGTTGCCGGAGACCGAGTCGAGCAGAAACAGGTTCACGCCGGACAGCTCGCAGGGCGCATTTGCGCCGCCCGGGCACTCGAGACTCGTGAGCACGGGCAGCCGGACCAGCGTGGCGAGTGGCTGCCAATCGCCTGCGCCCGCCGCGCCCACGACACGAAATCGCAGCGGCCCGAAGGCCCAGGGCCCGAAGGCCTTCGCCGGGTCGAGCGTCGCAACCGCGACCCTGGAATTCTGCAGAGTCAGCCCACTGCCCTGCGCAAGCACCACCGACCAGGACCCATCGAGCGTCGCCACCTCGATCCGGTCGTCGCGCGAAAATGCCGAGGGCGTGCGCGCATGGAGGGAGAAGGTCAGCTGCGCATCCTGCGGCAGCTCCTCTTCGCTCGCGAGCCTGATGCGGCGGCTGTCGGCTGCGGAGGGCAGCTGAACGCTCTTGCCAATGAGAGCTGCGCTCGGGCGCGAGGCAAGCACCATCACGCTCACATCGTACGTACGACCGTCCTTCAGCCTCACGCGCGCCCTGGTATGGTCTCCCGGCTTGAGATCCGGCGCGAGCGGCACACTCTGCAGCATCGACAGCTCATCGTGGCCGCCGGTGCTCGAGAGGGTTTCGGGGAGGAGCTCGAGATCCTTCAGAGTCAGCGTCGCGACTTCGTCCAGACGGTCGCCGCGCAAGGTGCCGCGGTTGTCCCCCGCATGAAAAGCGAAGCTTTCGAGACGGGCGGCCGCGCTGTAAGTGTGCAGTGTCAGCCGCTGCGGCTGCGCATTGCCGTATCCCCGAATGAGGAGCGTGGTATCGCCAGGGGTGGCCCCCTCCAGAGGGAGCCTCGCCTCGACCTCACCGGTGTCGACAGCCTTCCATTCCACTTTGCTCTCTTTCCCGTCGGGATCGCTGAGAGCGATGTCGCTCACGCACGCACTGCTGCCGACCAGAAGGTGCACCGTGTCCTGCCGCCCGACAAGGAGGGCCGCTTCGTCTCCGGGAGCGAGCGTCGGGGCACGCGCCTGCGTGCTCACCAGCGTGAAGGTCGGGCCCTCGTACTTCTCGAAGCCCCATTCTCCATGCAGCGTGCCACGCGTACTCTCATTCAGGTTGACGCTCTGCAAAGGAGAAGTGTCGACCACGAAGCCTCCCCGTGCGGCATCGGCCAGCGCCGGGAGCTCGATATCGGCGCCGGAAGGTCCGCTCACCCGCAACGCCAGGTCATGCGCGTAGCTGCCGGCGAATACGAGAGGCGCTCCCTCCGCCGACAACACCAGCGGTGACTTCTTCGCGCAGTAGGCTTCCTTCACATCGACCTGCCGCAGCGGCGGGGATTGCGGACTTTCGATCGAGGGCAACGCCGCCACCAGCACCGACTTCGGATCATGAAAGGACGGCGGGGCATTCAGCGTCAGCGCCAGCTCCCGCCCGCTCGGAGCCGCGAGCGCGGGGATGTACTGGTACTTCGCCGTATGAAACGAGTCGAGCAGGCGCGCAATGTCGAACAGCGAGCCGATGAACGGACCGTAATAGCCTGACTTGAGCTGCGGAGTGTTGCTCGCCTCCATCGCCAGATCGCTCGCAGGTCCCGAGGTGAGCTGCTGCGTCATCGACTCGCCGTGCCCGTCCGCCATGATCAGTGATTCCTGGCCCTGCATCAGGCAGGGAGCCTGCAGCACCGCAGTCTTCTGCAGACACTTTTCCTCCACCCTGATGGCGAGACTGCGCGACAGAAGTGGTGCGGCCTCCTTGAGGCGGCCAGGGTCGGAATCGCCGAGATGGCGAACAGCCTTCAGATAGGCCTGCAGCCGCAGCCGCTCCATCGCAGCCTGATTGAGATCCTGCGAGGTGCGTACGAACGCCCCCGGCCGGCCGCGCACCGCATTCATGAGCGTGTCGAAATCGCCGCCGGTCTCAGGCGCGAGAAACAGCAGCAGTTGCTGCGCGTCCCGCGGGACGATCAGCGTCATTCCTTCCTTCTGGCACTTGTCCCGCCAGGTCCTGCAGCGGAAGAACCACTGCTCGGGGGGCGGCTCGGTGGATCGCGCGGATCCACCGAGCCGCCCCCCGAG
>DATGJR010000223.1:0-11305 GCA_035295065.1 Steroidobacteraceae bacterium | reverse complement strand
TTCTACAATGCCGGCCAGGATTGCACGGCGGCCTGTCGCCTGTACGCCGGCGAGCGCATCTACGAGCGGCTGGTCGCGGATCTCAGCAGCGCAGTGAGCACCATCCGCGTCGGTACGCAGCAGGAGGCGGGCGTGGAGATGGGCCCGCTGATCTCGGAGAAGCAGCGCGAGCGCGTCGCGGGCATGGTGGCGCGCGCGGCGCAGGCGCCGCACGTCGAGGTCACCACCGGCGGCAGGAAGCGCAGCGGCGCGGGCTTTTTCTACGAGCCCACCGTCGTCGCCGGCGCGCGCCAGGATGATGAGATCGTGCAGCGCGAGGTGTTCGGTCCGGTGGTGTCGGTGACGCGCTTCACCGATACCGAGCAGGCGGTGCGCTGGGCGAATGACTCCGAATACGGCCTCGCATCCTCGGTCTGGACGCGCGATATCGGGCGCGCCATGCAGGTGGCGGCCAGGCTCCAGTACGGCGCCACCTGGATCAACACCCACTTCGCCTCGGTGAGTGAGATGCCGCACGGCGGTTTCAAGCGCTCCGGATACGGCAAGGACCTCTCCGTCTATGCGCTCGAGGACTACACGGTGGTGCGGCACGTGATGGTGAAGCTCTAGTGAGGCAGGGCGCGGGGCGTGCTGCCTGCGCCCTGGTGTTCGGCGCACTCGCCGTGGGCGGGTGCGGCCGGGCACCCCGCGGGGGCGGGGAGGAGCCGGTGCTGCATGTCTATAACTGGGCCGACTACATCGGCAAGGACACCATCGCGGACTTCGAGCGCACCACCGGAATCAAGGTCGAGTACGACACCTACGACTCCGACGAGACCCTCGAGGCCAAGATGATGGCGGGCGACTCGGGGTACGACGTCGTCAGCACCTCGACCGACTATTTCGCCCGCCAGATCAAGGCCGGCATCTACCGCACCCTCGATCGCAGCAAGCTCCCCAACTGGCACAACCTCGACCCGCACGTGCTCGCCATCGAGGCCGCCGCCGACCCCGCCAATGCGCACGCCATGCCGTATCTGCATGCCGTCAACGGCTTCGCCTACAACGAGAGGCTCATCCGGGCGCGCATGCCGCAGGCCCCGGTCGACAGTCTCGACATGATCTTCAGGCCCGAGATCATCGCGCGCTTCGCCGACTGCGGCGTCTCGTTCCTCGACTCGGCCGAGGACGTGCTGCAGCTGGCCCTCAACTATCTGCATCTCGATCCCAACACGACGCGCCCCGAGGACTACCGCCAGGCCGAGCATCTGCTGCTCGCCGTGCGACCCTACGTCAAGGCCTTCGATTCCTCGGAGTACATGAACGGCCTCATCAACGGGGAGTTCTGTATCTCCATGTCGTGGTCGGCGGATTACTCCACCTCGCGGGCGCGCGCTCTCTCTGCCGGCGTCGACGTGCCGCTCGCCTTCACCGTGCCGCAGGAAGGCGCCAACGCCACCTACGATGCGCTGCTCATCCCCACGGACGCGCCGCATCCGCAGAACGCCCTCAGGTTCCTCAACTTCATGCTCGAGCCGCGCGTGATCGCCGCCATCACCAACGAGATTCACTACGGCAACGACAACCGCGCCGCCGACGTCTACATCGACCCGCAGATCCTCCACGACCCGACGATCTACCCGACCGCTGCGATCGAGGCGCGCCTGTACTATTCGCGGGAAGTGGCGCCGGCGCTCGAGCGCCTTCGCACACGTACCTGGACGCGCATCAAGACGGCGTACTAACCGGGGTGTGTCTCGAGGGCGCGACGCCGCTCGGCCCGCGCCATGAGCCAGCCCGCCGTCAGGATCAGCGCCCCGACGACGCAGACGATCAGGCTCGCGAGGGCGTTGACGTCCGGGCTGACGCCGAGCTTCACCTTCGAATAGATCACCATCGGCAGGGTGCTCGCGCCCGGACCGGAGACGAAGCTCGAGATCACCAGGTCGTCGAGCGATAGCGTGAAGCACAGCAGCCAGCTGGAGATGATCGCCGGGGCGATGATCGGCAGCGTGATCTCGAGGAAAGCACGCGCCGGACGCGCGCCGAGATCCATGGCCGCCTCCTCGAGGGAGCGGTCCGCACTCTGCAGCCGCGCCTGCACCGTGATGGTGACGTAAGCGGCGCAGAAGGTGATGTGCGAAATCACGATCGTGGTGAATCCGCGGTGCGGCCAGGAGAGCAGCTGCACCAGGGACACGAACAGCAGCAGCTGCGTGATACCGGTGATGATCTCCGGCATCACGAGCGGCGCGTTCACCATTCCGGTGAGCAGCAGCCGCCCGCGGAATCGTCCGAATCGGACCAGGGCAATCGCGGCCAGGGTGCCGAGGACTACGGCGCCCGTGGAGGCGCTCACCGCCACTTCGAGCGACAGCCACGCCGCCTCGAGCAGCTGGCGGTCGTGCCACAGCGCTGCGTACCACGCGGTGGAGAAGCCGCCCCAGACATTGACCAGCGGCGAGGCGTTGAAGGAGTAGCCGATGAGCACCAGGATCGGGATGTACAGAATCGCAATGCCGAAGCACAGCACCGAGAGCAGGAAGAACGACGGAGCGCGCTCCAATCAGGCCTCGAGCTGGCGCACGTTGTAGTGCTGGTAGATGGCGATCGGTCCGACCAGCAGCAGCAGGAAGGCGATCGCGACGGCGGCGGCCACCGGCCAGTCGTGATTGCCGAAGAACTCATCCCACAGCACGCGCCCGATCATCAGATTGTTGGGGCCGCCGAGGAGCGAGGGAATCACGAACTCGCCGACCGCCGGAATGAAGACCAGCATCGAGCCGGCGATCACCCCCGGCACCGAGAGCGGCAGGGTGATGTCGAGGAACGCACGCCGCGGGGTGCTGCCGAGGTCGGCGGCCGCTTCGAGGAGCGTGCGGTCGAGCTTCTCGAGCGTCGCGAACAGTGGCAGCACCATGAAGGGCAGATAGGAATAGATGATGCCGAGGTACACCGCGAGGTTGGTGCGCATGATGCGCAGCGGGTGGCTGATCAGCCCCAGGTGCAGAGCCACGGTGTTGAGCAGGCCGTTGTCGCGGATGATGCCCTCGAGCGCATACACCCGCAGCAGGAATGACGTCCAGAAGGGGAGCATGATGACCAGCAGCAGCACGCTCTGGGTGCTGCGCGGCGCGCGCGCGAGCGCATACGCCATCGGGTAGCCGAGCAGGAGACAGATCAGGGTGGAGAAAAACGCGGTGCGCAGCGAGAAGAGGTAGGCGACGCCGTAGACCTCGTCGGTGAACAGGTAGCGGTAATTCGCCAGGGTCGCGGCCAGATGCAGGTGGTGCTCGGGCGTCAGCGTGACGACGTCGGTGAAGGGCGGTACCCGGGCGGCGCTCTCCGCGAAGCTGATCTTGAAAGCGAAGGCGAAGGGAATGAGAAAGAACAGCAGCAGGAAGATGAACGGCGGCAGGATGATGAGCCAGCGCGAGAGGCTCCCGGTTCTTTTCATGGTGTGCGCGTTTCGTGCCGCCGTGCCGGCCGCCGCGCCCGCTCGCGCAGCGGCGCGGGGAACTGTCCCGGAAATACCGAGCGCAGATAGGCGAGGGCGCGCGCCACGAGGGCCCGGCGATCGATTTTTTTCTCGCTCTGGAAGGCGATGCCCTGCCACAGCACCTCGAGAACTCCGATCAGTCCGAGCGCCACGCCATCGGCGTCGAGGTGGGTCGCGCGGGTCTGCGCAATCAGCGTGGCGATGAGCTCACGCACCAGCGCGGCAAAGTCCTCATCCTTCCCCCCGCAGATATCGAGATACTCCTGGCGCGAGCTCGCCTCGCCCCAGAACGAGTACCACACCGACACCTTGCGCGGGCTGGCGATCTCGGCATCGAGATAGAGCTCGACCAGCAGGCCCAGCGCGACCACCGGGGAGTGCTTGAGCGCCGCCACCGGCTTCAGTACCCGTTGCTCGAATTCGTCGGCGAGGTACTCCAGCGCCGAGACCAGCATCGCGGCCTTGGAATGGAAGTAGAACCGCACGATCCCCGGAGACAGGTCGGCGAGCGCCACCACCCGGCTCACGGTGGTGCGCGAAGGTCCATAGATATGCAGCGCCGAAATACAGGCCTCGATCAGACGCTGCCGGGCGAGGGTGCGGCCGGGGCGGGGAGGGTCTGCGGGCGCGTCGCGGGCCGAGGGCGAGTCGTGCATGGAAGGCGCGCTCAGGAGAAGCGCGCCGGCGCCTCGGCGAGGCGCGCCTCCGGAATGCGCGCGCGCAACAGGTCGTGAAATTCGAGCATCCAGGTCTCGATCTGCGACAACGGCCCCGGGCGGTAATGGCTGTCGGCGATACCCCGCTGCAGCCGCTCGCACAGGCGCCGGTCTTCGTCGTTGACCTGCATGTTAATCCGGTTGCCGAGCCAGCGGATGAGGCGCATCTCGCGTCTCTCATCGGGGAGCCCGAAAGAGGCGCTGCGGATCAGCGCCCGCCCGGGGCCACGCGGCAGAACCTGAAAGAAATCGATCTGCTCGGGGAAGACGTCGATCCCATGGTTGGGCAGATAGCTGTAGAAGCGCCAGCTGCGCCGCTCGCGCTCCGGCAGATGCGGGGCCGTCACCTCGCCGACGTACTTCTGGTAGATGCGCTCGCTCCAGCGGGATGAGGGGGTATCGCGCATCCAGCTGATGCCGCGGGCAATGCCGGGAACGCCGCGCTGATCCTCATAGTCGGGCGTGAACATCCGGTTGAGCCCGGGATGCCCGATCGGCACGTGATAGGACTCGAGATAGTTGTCCATCGCGATCTTCCAGTCGACGTTCCACTCCTCGGTGAACAGAGGCTGGATCGGCACGAGCTCCTCGAAGCGGTAGGGGGCGAGCTCAGTGAGGAGCGGCGCCCACGTCTCGGACGGCGGCGGCGGGGCCTGCTCGCCGAGGCACACCCAGACGAAGCCGAGTGCGACCTCGGCACGCGCCGTCCCGAGGCCATGCTGGCGCAGGTCCAGGTCGGGAAAGCTGTCGCGCGCCGGGGTGGCGAGGAGCGATCCGTCGTAGCGGTAAGTCCAGCCGTGGTACGGGCAGGTGATGCGCCCCGAGCAGTGTCCGGTCCCCTCGAGCAGGCGCGTGCCGCGATGGCGGCAGACGTTGCGCAGCGCACCGACCGCCCCCGCAGCGTCGCGCAGCACGATCACGCTGTCGCCGCCGAGCTCGAAGGTCACGAAGTCCCCGGCCCGCGGAATCTGGCTCACGTGGCAGGCGATCTGCCAGCTGGGTTTCAGAATCCGCTCGTACTCGAGGCGGGTCATCTCGGGGTGGTTGTACACCCAGGCCGGGAGCGACCGCGGAGCGCGCGGGCTGGCTTCGACGGGGCGGGCGATAGGGGCTGTCATGGGAGCGCCGTCCGGTACGGTTATACGACCGTTTAATTTTAACCCATAAAACTATATGATCATATAGGGCGGCCTTCCGCAGCCGCCCGGGAGCGAAAAGCCATGGCCAGAAGCATGACCCGCAACCACGAGCACTTCCGGCGGGCGTTGAGCCGGCTGCCGCTCGGCGTCGCCTCGAACTTCCGCTATTGGGGCGAGGATCGGACCATCTACGTGAAAAAGGGCCGCGGCGCGCGCATCACCGATCTCGACGACAACGTCTACGTCGATTACCGCATGGGCTACGGTCCTTCGATCCTCGGATACGCCGACCCACGCGTGGATGCCGCCGCGTGCGAGGGCATGAAGCTCGGCGGGGTGTTTGCGCTCTCGACCGAGGGTGAATACGAAGTGGCGCAGCGCATCGCGAAGATGGCGCCGGCCGCCGAGCTCGTGCGCTTCTCGAACTCCGGCACCGAGGCGGTGATGGCGGCGCTGCGGCTGGCGCGCGCCTACACCGGGCGCGACGACTACGTGATCCTCGAGGGCAGCTACCACGGTCTGTTCGATGCCGCCATGTGGTACACGCCCATGGACAAGTGGAAGCAGGTCGGCGACCCCGAGGTGTACCCCTACAGCGAAGGGGTGCCGCTTGCCACGCGCAACTTCGCGCACTTCGTGCAGGCGAACGATGCCAACCAGCTCGAGGACGTATTCAAGCGCCACGGCTCGCGCATCGCCTGTCTCCTGGTCGAGCCGATCATGGGCAACTGCCTGGGCATCGCCGCCGAGCCCTCCTACGTGCGCGCGGCGCGCGAGCTGTGCGACCGCCACGGCATCGTGATGATCATCGATGAGGTGAAGACCGGCTTTCGCGTGGCGCGCGGCGGCGTGCAGGAGCTCTACGACGTGCGCGCCGATCTCTGCACCTTCGCCAAGGCGCTGGCCAACGGCTATCCGATCTCGGTACTCGCCGGGCGCGAGGACATCATGCGCAAGCTCGGGCGCGGGGTGGCCCATGGGGGCACCTACACGGCGCACCCAGTGTCGCTGGCGGCGGCGGCGAAGACCCTCGAGATCCTCGACGAGACGGATGCGCTCGAGCGCGTCGCCGCCTATGGCACGCGGCTGCGTGCGGGCATGAGCGCGATCCTCAAGGCGCGCGGCATTCCGCACAGCTTCGTCGGCCATCCTTCGATGAGTGGCCTGTACTTCGCGCAGGACCCGCCACGCACCTACCGCGACTGGAAGGGGAGCGACTACACCTTCTACGACGCGGCCGCGAGGGTGCTGCACGATCAGTGCATTCTGTGCGAGCCCGACTCGCGGGAGCCGTGGTTCGTGTCGGCCGCACACGATGATGGGTGTCTCAGGGACACGCTCGTAGCCTTCGAGATCGCCATCGATCGCACGCTGGACGCATTGCCGAACACGCGCCGGCTGGGCACTTTCGGCCTGATGCGCGGCGGACCCGCGGCGTGAGCCATGCCGGTGGCAGGCGCCACGATGTGATCGTGGTGGGAGCCGGGCACAACGGGCTCGTGGCCGCCTGTTACCTCGCGCGCGCAGGCCTGGACGTGCTGGTGCTCGAGCGCAACCCCTACATCGGCGGCGCGGCGGTGAGCCGGCGGCTCTACGACGGCTTCACCTATTCGAACTGCTCCTACGTCTGCAGCCTGCTGCGCACCGAAATCATCCGTACGCTCGAGCTGCCGCGCTTCGGCCTGCAGATCATTCCCTACGAGGGCGGTTGCACGCTGATGCGCAACGGCGGGTATCTGGCTCTCTATGACAATCACGACGCCCTGCGGCGCGAGCTCGCACGGCACTCGCGCCGCGATGCGGAGGGCTACGACCGCTTCGTGCGCGACATGCTGCGCCATTGCCGCTTCATCAAGCCCCTGCTCATGCGCACGCCGCCCGATCCGACTTCCTTCAGACCGCGGGATCTGCAGGAGCTGTTGTGGCTCGGCCGGCGCTTCCATCGCCTCGGCGCGTCGCGCCTCTGCGACCTCGTGCGCTTTTTCACCATGAGCTGCGCGGACATGCTGGACGAGTACTTCGAGAGCGAGATCGTCAAGGCGCACATGGCGGGGAGCTCGATCATCGGCACCGCGCTCGGGCCGCGCTCGCCGGGCAGCGCCTACGTGCTGCTGCACCACTACATGGGCAGCATCGATGGCGCCGTCGGCGCGTGGGGCTTTGCGCGCGGAGGCATGGGAGCCATCACGCGCGCACTGGCCGCCTCGCTCGAGGCGAGCGGCGGGGCGGTGCGCGCCGAGGCTCCCGTGGAGAAGATCCTGGTCAGCCGCGGGCGCGCTACGGGCGTGGTGCTCGCGGGGGGCGAAGAGATTGGTGCGCGGCTCGTGGTGTCCAGCATGGACGTGCGGCGCACCTTCCTCGAGAGCATCGAGCCGCAGCATCTGCCGGAGGAGTTTCTCGAGCAGGTGCGTAATTTCAAGATCCGCGGCTCCTCCGGCAAGCTCAACATCGCGCTCGATGCGCTGCCGCAGTTCCCGGCGATCCCGGCGGGCTCCCCCTGCACGCGCGGCGACATGCACGTCACCGACACGCTCGACATGCTCGAGCGTGCCTACGACGACTGGAAGGAAGGCCGCTGGTCGCGTGCTCCCTACCTCGACATGCTGATTCCATCACAGATCGATCCGACGATGGCGCCCGACGGCAAACACTATATGTCGGTGTTCGTGCAGTACTGCCCGTACCGGCTCGCGGACGGGGAGTGGACCGCGCAGAAGCGCCAGGCCTTCGGCAACACCGTCATCGACACGATCGCGCAGCACAGCCCGAATTTCCGCGATCTGATCCTGCACGCCGAGATCCGTACGCCCCGGGACATCGAAAACGAGGTGGGACTCACCGAAGGCAACATCTTCCAGGGCGAGCTCACCTTCGATCAGCTGCTGTTCAACCGCCCGATCCCCGGCTTCGCACAGTACCGCGCGCCGCTCGCCGGTCTCTACATGTGCGGCTCGAGCACCCATCCGGGCGGTGGCGTCATGGGGGCGCCGGGCGCGAATGCGGCGCGGGAGATCCTGCGCGACCTCGGCGGGCGCGCGTGAGCACCCGCTTCGACTGCATCGTGATCGGCGCCGGCCACAACGGGCTCAGCTGCGCGGCATACCTGGCGCGCGCCGGCCGCTCGGTGCTGGTGCTCGAGGCGGCCGGGCGGGTGGGGGGCGCAGCGGTGACGCGCGAGTTCGCGCCCGGCTTTCGCGTCTCTGCCTGTGCGCACCTGCTGCATCTGATGCCCGGATCGCTGGTGAAGGAGCTCGAGCTGCGCACGCACGGTCTCGAGCTGGCCGTCGAACGTCTGCCGAGCGTGGCGCTCTCGGGCGATGGCGCTCACCTTTCCCTCGATGGCGAGGGGGGTGGCACCGCTGCGGCGCGGTCGGGCGCAGAGGCCGCAGCCCTGGCCGGCTACCGCGAGCGGCTCGAGCGGCTCGCCGCAGCGCTGCGTCCGGTGCTCGGCTCGACGCCGCCGCGCCTCGGCAGCTCCGCCTGGGACGACCGGCGCTCGCTGTTCGGTCTCGGGTGGCGTCTGCGCTCGCTCGGGCGAGGCGACCTGCGCGAGCTCCTGCGCATCGGCGGGATGTGCGTATACGACCTGCTGGATGAGCATTTCGAGTCCCCGCTGCTGAAGGGCGCGCTGGCCTTCGACGCGGTGCTCGGCACCAACTACGGGCCGCGCTCGCCCGGCACCGTGTTCACTCTGCTCTATCGCCTGGCAGCCACGGAGGGCGGCGGCCTCGCGCAGCCCCTGGGGGGCCTCGGCGCCGTCTCCGATGCGCTGGCGCGCGCGGCGGCGGCGGCGGGCGCGGAAATTCGCACCGGCGCTGCGGTCAGTCGCATCGTGGTGCGCGAGGACCAGGTCGCAGGCGTCGTGCTCGAGAGCGGTGAAGAGATCAGCGCGACCACCGTGGTCTCGAGCACGGACCCCAAGACCACTTTCCTGCGCCTGCTCGGCAGCGAGCACCTCGACGCGGGCTTCGTGCGGCGCATCGTGCACCTGCGCTCGCGGGGACTCGCGGGCAAGCTCCACCTGGCCCTGGCCGGCGCGCCTCACTTTGCCGGACTCCCTGCCGCGGCCTTGCGCGGCCGGTTGCTGTGGGCGCCGTCGCCGGAGTACATCGAGCGAGCCTACAATCACGCCAAGTATGGCGAGTTCTCCGCGGCGCCGATGCTCGAGATCACCGTGCCCTCGGCCGCCGATACGACTCTCGCGCCGCCCGGGAATCACGTCATGTCCGTCATCGTGCAGTACGCACCCTACGCGCTGGCCGAGGGCTGGGTGCAGGGTCGCGCGCGCCTCACGCGTGTGCTGGTCGACACGCTCGGAGCGCTCGCGCCAGGTCTTGCCGAGCGCGTGCGGCACGCGGAGCTCCTGGCGCCGCCCGACCTCGAGCGGGAGTTCCGCATCAGCGGCGGGCACTGGCATCACGCGGAGCTCGCGCTCGACCAGTTCTTCATGCTGCGGCCGGTGCCGGGTGCGGCGCAGTATCGCGCGCCCGTCGGCGGGCTCTACCTGTGCGGCGCCGGCTGTCACCCGGGCGGCGGGGTGATGGGAGTCGCCGGCCGCAACGCCGCCCGTCAGGTGGTGAAAGAGGCGGCCTGAAGATGCTCACCGAGAGCGAACCTCACTACCTGCGGCCGCTCAAGCCGACGCCGTTCCACGAGCGCGCGCGCGCCCTGAGCCAGGTCGACAGCTTCATCCCGTGGGCGGGCTATACCACGGTGGACGTCTTTACGACCGTCGAGCAGGAGTACTTCGCGATTCGCAACGCCGCCTCCCTCTACGATCTGACGCCGATGGTCAAGTACCGGATCACCGGCGCCGGCGCGCTTGCCTATCTCAACCGGCTGATGACGCGCGACCTGGCGAGGCTCCGACCGGGCCGCGTGGCCTACAGCGTCTGGTGCAACGATGCGGGGCAGCTGATCGATGACGGCACGGTGTTCTGTCTCGGCGAGGGCGAATATCGCCTCTGCACCGCCGAGCGCCAGCTCGACTGGCTGCTCGATTCGGCGGTCGGCTTCGAGGTGCGGATCGAGGAAATCACCGAAGAGGTGGCGGCACTCGCCCTTCAGGGGCCGACCTCGTACTCGGTGCTGCGCAAGGCGGGCCTCGCAGGCGTCGAGCTTCTCAAGCCCTTCGAGCTCGGCTCCTTCACACTCTCCGCGGCCGGGGATGCCCGGCTGCTGGTGTCGCGCACCGGCTTCACCGGGGACCTCGGGTACGAGCTGTGGATGGAGCCGGACGATGCCGAGCGGGTGTGGGATACGCTCATGGAAGCGGGCCGCAGCCGGGGGATCCGCGCCGTGGGCTCGCGCGCCCTCAACGTCGCGCGGATCGAGGCGGGATTCCTGCTGCCGAACGTCGACTTCGTGCCCGCCGAGCGCGCGGTGTTCATTGGAACCGAGCGCTCGCCGCTCGAGCTCGGGCTCGCCTGGCTCGTGGACTTCGGCAAGGGCCATTTCACCGGACGCCGTGCCTTGCTCGAGGAGCAGCGGCGCGGACCGCGGCGAGGTCTGGTCGGCCTCGACGTCGAGGGCAACAAGCCCGCCTGCAACGCGCTGCTCTACGCCGATCCGGGACTGCGCCGGCAGGCGGGTAGCGTCACCTCCGCCGTCTGGTCGCCGACCACCAAGCGCAACCTCGCACTCGCGATGGTCGAGGCGCCGCATTTCAACCGCCGCGGCGGGCTCTGGGCCGAGATCTATCTCAACCGCGAGCTGGTGTGGGAGCGACGCGTGGTGCGGGCTCAGATCGTCGAACGGCCGTTCTTTGCGCCGCCACGGCGCCGCGCGACTCCGCCGGCGGAATTTTAGGAAATCGGCATGATCGCCACGCAGCAAAAGCCGCTCGCCGACCGGCCCTGGCTCGATCCGGCCGCGGTGCCGCAGATCGTGCTCGAGGGCGTGAGCAAGACTTACGGCGGCGGCTTCGTGGCGGTCGACAACGTCAGCCTCAACATCTTCCGCGGCGAGATGTT
>DATGJR010000222.1:0-6405 GCA_035295065.1 Steroidobacteraceae bacterium | reverse complement strand
CGCTGCTCGGTGCCGGGATCCCGATCGTCGAGCACCTCCGCGGGCTCGAACAGCTTCCGGCCGCGGGATTCACCTTCACCGCCGTGCCTCCCGCAGTGCGCGGGATGGGATCGTTTCCGGTGCGCGCCTACGCCAAGGTGTGACGCTGAGCAGGCGCAGCGGGCAAAAGTCGCACCTTTTGCCCGCGGCCAACGAAGTAATGTCTGCCGAAATTGCCGAAGGCGATTTCGGCCAATTAATTAAGGAAGAACCCCATCTTCACGCCGGCGAGCTGAATGACGTCGTTGTCATTGAGCTTGGTGGCCTGGGCGCCGATCGGCGTGCCGTTGAGCAGGGGGAAATCCCCTTCCTTGCCGCTGTCGACGTGCACGATGTAGTAGGCCTCGGCTCTCCGTGTGATCGCCGCGACCTGCACGCCCGGGCGACCGAGGGTGGTGAGCGCCTTGCTGAGCTCGACCTCGCGGCCGGCAAAGGCACCCGAGAGCACCTGTAGCTTCGCCTTCTTGACCGCGGCCGCGCCGTCGGCGAGCGCACGCGAGCGACCGGTGGCGCTCAGTGCCGTGGAGACCTTGTCGGCCCCTTCGGTGGCGACGCGCACCTTCTCCACGGGACGCGCGGAGGGCTGGATCACCATGGTCTTCTCAAACTCATCCTGTGCCTCGTCGTCCTCGACGAAGCGCAGCTGGTGGTGCCCGACCGTGATCACATCGCCATGCTGCAGGGCATGCTTCTTGATCAGCTTGCCGTTGACGTAAGTGCCATTGGTGCTGTTCAGATCCTCGAGGAACGAGTCGTTGAGGATATTGATGATCAGCGAGTGGTGACCGCTGACGGCAGCGTTGTCGATGCGGATGTCATTGTCAGGGAGCCGGCCAATGGTGTACCGCTCCTTGTTCATGTTGTATTCCGCCATCACCTGGCCGTCCAGGCTCAAGACCAACCTTGCCATTGCTAGCCCCTATCGCGGTGTTTCAGCCGAACCAACTCAGGATCTTGTCGAAAATCTTCGTGCGAGCCGGGAATGGGTCGGTGATATGAGCCATCACCACCGAGATGTTGTCCCGGCCCCCGTTGTCATTAGCCAGTTGAATCAATTGTTTGGCGACCGTATCCAGATTAGCACTAAAGGTGTTTATGGTTAAATGGATATCTTCATCCTCGACCATATCCGATAAGCCGTCGGAGCACAGGATGAAGAACTCGCCCCGGCTCACGGGGTATTCCTGGATCTCCACGTCCACCTGGGGCTCGACTCCGAGCGCCCGCGTCACGTAGTTCTTGTTGGCCGCCCGCTGCGCCTCCTCGGCCGAGTAAAAGCCGCGGTCGACCAGCTCCTGCAGGAGCGAGTGGTCCATGGTGACCTGCTCGAGCTTGTCACCCCGCTGACGGTACAGGCGAGAGTCGCCGACGTGGGCGATCGTCACTTTGTTGTCGAAGAACAGCGCCGCCACCACCGTGGTTCCCATGCCTTCGCATTGGGGCTGGGTGCGGGCGGTCTGGTAGATGATCTTGTTCGCCCGCACGATGGCATCTTGCAGGATGATGTTCGGGCGGGAAAGACCCGACTCGCGATCCGCGATCGTCAGATCCTCGCGCTCGACATGCTCCTTTACCAGGCTCACGATGGTTTTAACCGCAATACCGCTCGCCACTTCGCCAGCGTTGTAGCCGCCCATGCCGTCTGCCAGGACCAGCAGGCCGATGTCCGCATCTGCCGCAATGGTGTCCTCGTTGTGCTCCCGTACCTTGCCGGTATCGGTGAGGCCGACGACGCGGAGCTTGCTTTTCAAGCTCATGCTGCGTCCTGACCTGATTGTGGCCCACCGACTGTGATACGCGTCACTTTCCCGTCCCCGATTCGAGCTGGCATAAGCTAGCATCGCCCGCAGGGGTGTCCGAGTGATTGGTCACAAAAGACCGTTCTTGATGCTCTCCCCGGCGCGAATCCTAGCTGAAAGTCGACCGAAGGCGCATTGATGGCTCGCCTGAATCCGGTGTTCGTGTGCGGCTCCTGCGGGGGCGAGACCCTCAAGTGGCAGGGCCAGTGCCCGCTTTGCGGTGCGTGGAACTCGCTGGAAGAGCGCCGTGCGCCGCGCTCCCGAGCGGTCGCCGCCGCGGTGGCAGTGAATCTGACGCCGGCGGCCGCCATGGCGGACGCCGGTACACGCCATTCCACCGGGCAGGCGGAGCTCGACCGGGTTTTGGGAGGTGGCATCGTCCCCGGCTCGGTCATTCTTCTCGGGGGTGACCCCGGGATTGGCAAGTCGACGCTGCTCCTGCAGGTCGCCGCGCACGTCGCGGCCTCGAGTCCGGTGATCTACGCGAGCGGCGAGGAGTCGGTGGCGCAGGTGGGTTTGCGCGCGCAGCGCCTGGGGCTCTCCGCCGAGGCTCTCGGCGTGGTGGCCGAGACGGATTGCCAGGCGGTGCTTGCCCTTGCGGCGGCGCGGCAAGCCGCCCTTCTCGTCATCGATTCGATCCAGACGCTGCAATCGGGCTCCGCTCCCGCGGGGGCCGGTGCGGTCACGCAGCTGCGCGAGTGCACGGCGGAGCTGGTGCGCTATGCCAAGTCGGGGGGCGCCGCCGTGGTCATCGTCGGTCATGTGACCAAGGAGGGCTCGATCGCCGGTCCAAAGCTCCTCGAGCATCTCGTCGATACGGTGCTGTACTTCGAGAGCGAGGCGGGCTCGCGCTACCGCATCGTGCGTGCCACCAAGAACCGCTTTGGAGCGGTGAACGAGCTCGGCTTCTTCGCCATGACGGGTGCGGGACTTCGAGAGGTGAAGAATCCTTCCGCGATCTTTCTGGCGCGGCCGGCGCAGCCGGCGCCCGGGAGCATCGTCACGGTGACGCGCGAGGGCGGCCGACCGCTTCTCATCGAGCTTCAGGCCCTGGTCGATCGCATGCGCTTCGGCGCCCCGCGGCGCGTGGCGCAGGGGCTCGACGCCAACCGCCTCGCGATGCTGCTCGCGGTGCTCAACCGCCACGGTGGACTCGCGCTGCAGGAGCACGACGTTTTCGTGAACGCGGTCGGCGGCATCCAGATCTCCGAGACGGCCTGGGACCTGCCGGTGGCGCTCGCGCTCGCCTCGACCCTCAGGGGGCTGGCGCTCCCCACCCAGCTGGTGGCTTTCGGTGAGCTCGGACTCACGGGCGAAGTGCGCCCCGTGCCCTATGGCGATGAGCGGCTGCGCGAGGCGCAGGCGCAGGGCTTTGCCGTCGCGGTCGTTCCGCGCGACAACGCGCCGCGTCGCGCGCCGGCAGGTCTCACCGTGCGCGCCGTCGGCACGGTCGCTGAAGCGCTCGAGGCAGCCTTCGCCCCTTAAGAGGCGCGCACGGCGGCCTTCTCGATGGCCGGGGCGCGCACCCGCACCGTGCGCACGGCGTTATCGGCGATCTGCAGCACCTCGAACTCGTAGGCGCCGACCCGCACCATGGTCCCGGGGTCGGGGATCGTCTCGAGATGCTCGAGCAGCAGCCCGTTCACGGTCTTGGGGCCGCCGGTCGGCAGCTGCCAGCCGAGCGCGCGATTGAGCGCGCGGATCGTGGCACTCGCGTTGACGATGAATACCCCGGGCTTCTCGGTGTGCACATCCTTGTGGGTGATGGTCGCCGGATCGGTGGTGAATTCCCCGACGATCTCCTCGAGGATGTCCTCGAGAGTCACCAGCCCCTCGATGTCGCCGTATTCGTTGACGACGAAGGCATGGCGGCGGCGGTTGCGCTGAAACTGCGCGAGCTGCACGTTGAGCGGCGTGCCTTCGGGGATGAAGTACGACTCGCGCCGGCGCGCGAGCTCGATCAGCCGCTCGCGGGTGAAGCTGCCGCGCACCATCTCGCGCGCCACGCGCTTCATGTGCAGAAGGCCGATGAGGTTGTCGAGCTCGCCCTCATAGACCGGCAGCCGGGTGTGCGGTGTGCTGCCGAGCCGCTCGAGAATGTCATCCCAGCTCTCGTTCACATCGATCCCCGCGATCTCCTGACGCGGGATCATGATGTCGTTCACGGTGAGGCGCCCGAGATCGAGGATCGACAGCAGCATCTGCCGGTGACGCGCCGGGATCACGGGCGCCGCATCCGCGACCACGGTGCGCAGCTCATCGGCCGAAAGCGCCTGGCTGCTGCCCGCCGCCCGCGCGACTCCGAAGAGGCGCAGGAAGCCGTAAGCCATGTGATTGGTGAGCCAGAGCGCCGGGCGGGCCAGCGCGACCAGCACCCGGTAGATGCCGGCCGCATGCAGCGCTACCCGTTCGGAGTTCGTGGCCGCATAGATCTTCGGTGCGAGCTCGCAGAAGACGATGACGACGATGGTGAGCAGCACCTCGGTGATCGGCACCGCGTAGGCGTAGCCGGAGCGCTGCGCGAGGATGGTGGCGATCGCGGAGGCAAAGACGCTCGCGGGGGCGAGGATCACCAGGTTCGCCCCGAGCCACTCGTCGGGCTTGGCGAGCAGCCGCTCGAGCAGCCGCGCGTTCGACTGCCCGGCCTCGGCGCGGTGGCGGATGCGATAGCGGTTGACCGAAAGCATGGCCGCCTCGGCCCCGGAAGAGAAGGCGGCGATGATGAGCAGCGCGCACAGCGCCAACTGCGGCAGTGGGCTCGAGAGGACGTTCAAAGCGGCTCTCCCGCATCTGTCGACGGCACTAGCATAGCGCGCGCGAATTTAGGATCCTGACTGCATGTTCGAGCAACTCACCGCGCGCCTCACCGCCACCCTCGAGGGCCTCAGGGGTCGCGGGCGCATCACCGAGGACAATATCGCGCAGGCCCTGCGCGAGACGCGCATCGCGCTGCTCGAAGCCGATGTGGCGCTGCCGGTGGTCAAGGGCTTCATCGAGTCGGTGAAGACGAAGGCGGTCGGCGCCGAGGTGGCGGAGAGCCTCACGCCCGGTCAGGCGTTCATCGGGATTCTGCACCGGGAGCTGGTCTCACTCATGGGCGGGGCGGGTGCCGGCTTCACGCTGCGCGCGCAGCCCCCGGTGGTCGTGCTGCTCGCGGGCCTCCAGGGCGCCGGCAAGACAACCACAGCCGCGAAGCTCGCGCGACTGCTGCAGGAGCGCGAGCGCAAGCGGGTGCTGCTCGCAAGCACCGACGTACGCCGTCCCGCGGCGATGCTGCAGCTCGAGCGGCTCGCCGGGCAGGTCGGGGCGGAGTACTTCACGGCGCAGCCGGGAGCCTCGCCCGAGTCGATCGCGGCGGCCGCGCTCGAGCGGGCCCGCAACGGCGTTTTCGACGTGCTGATCGTCGACACCGCAGGGCGGCTGCACGTCGATGAGGAGTTGATGAACGAGGTACGGCGGATCGATGCCGCGGTCGGCGCCGCGGAGCGGCTCTTCGTCGTCGATGCCATGGCGGGACAGGATGCGGTGAACGCCGCGCGAGCTTTCGGAGCGGCGCTCGATCTGACCGGCATCATCCTGACCAAGGCGGACGGGGATGCGCGTGGGGGCGCCGCGCTCTCGGTGCGGCAGATCACGGGCAAGCCAATCGTGTTCGCCGGAGTGGGGGAGAAGACCGAGGCGCTCGAGCCCTTCGACCCCGCGCGCATGGCATCCCGCATCCTCGGCATGGGCGATGTCGTGAGCCTCGTCGAGCAGGTGCACCGTCAGGTCGATGTCGAGGAGGCGGCACGTCTTGCCCGCAAGGTCACGAAAGGGCAGGGCTTCGATATGGCCGACCTCAAAGGTCAGCTCGAGCAGCTGCAGAAAATGGGTGGGTTGGGGGCGCTCATGGACAAGCTCCCCGGAGCAGTCGTGAAGAAAGGAGCCGTCTCGGCCGAGCAGGGCGACCGGGACCTCAAGCGCCAGATCGCCATCATCAACTCCATGACCCCCCGCGAGCGGCGCAACCCCGGCATCATCGACGGATCGCGCCGGCGACGCATCGCCGCGGGCTCCGGCGTGCAGGTCCAGGACGTCAATCGGCTGCTCAAGCAGTTCCTGGAGATGCAGCGCGTCATGAAGAGCATGAAGGGCGGGCGGCTGAAGCGGCTGATGGGGGCCTTCAAAGGGGGGCTGCCGCCCGATTTTCCGGGCCGTTAGCGTGGAAAAAGTGGCGGAGAAATCGCCGCTTGCGTAGAATCCGCGCTCTTTTTGGGCGCCCCGTGCGAGAGGCGCCCACAGCCTGCAGGAACGAGAGCGAAAACGACCATGGTTACCATTCGCCTGACGAGGCGCGGAGGGCGCAACCAGCCCTTCTATCACGTCGTCGTGACCGACAGCCGCAAGCGCCAGGGCGGCCCGAGTCTCGAGCACGTCGGATTCTTCAACCCCATCGCGCGCCGGAGCGAGGCCAAGCTGAAACTCGATCTGCCGCGTATCGACTATTGGGTCGGAAAGGGGGCGCTGCCCTCGGACCGGGTACGGACGCTGGTCGCCTCGTACCGCAAGCAGGCCACGGCCTAAGTCC
>DATGJR010000221.1:0-4685 GCA_035295065.1 Steroidobacteraceae bacterium | reverse complement strand
GGGCCTTCTGGTAGTTGCGCACCGCCTCCTCCCCGGGCTGGTCCCAGGAGATATCCGAGAGGTGCACCAGGCCGTCGATGTTGCCGGCGAGACCTATGAAGATGCCGAAGTCGGTGATCGACTTGATCTGACCGGTGACCTTGTCGCCGCGGTTGTAGTTCTCGGCGAACTCCTTCCACGGGTTGGCCTGGCACTGCTTCAGGCCGAGGGAAATACGGCGGCGCTCCTCGTCGACGTCGAGCACCATGACCTCGACTTCCTGCCCCGTGTGCACCACTTTCGCCGGGTTGACGTTCTTGTTGGTCCAATCCATCTCCGAGACGTGCACCAGGCCCTCGACGCCATCCTCGATCTCGACGAAGGCGCCGTAGTCGGCGATGTTGGTGACCTTGCCGAATACCCGCGTACCCGGCGGGTAGCGCCGTGCAATGTTCTCCCAGGGATCGGCACCGAGCTGCTTGAGCCCGAGGCTCACGCGCGAGCGCTCGCGGTCGAACTTCAGGATCCGCACCTCGACCTCATCGCCCACCTTGACGACTTCGGACGGGTGCTTGACGCGCTTCCACGCCATGTCGGTGATGTGCAGCAGCCCGTCGATCCCGCCGAGATCGACGAACGCGCCGTAGTCGGTGAGGTTCTTGACGGTGCCGCGCACCACGGAACCTTCCTGCAGGTTGTCCAGGAGCGCGGAGCGCTCGGCCGAGAATTCCTGCTCGACCACCGCACGGCGCGACACCACGACGTTATTGCGCTTCTGATCGAGCTTGATGACTTTGAACTCGAGGGGCTTGCCCTCGAGGTAGGAGGTATCGCGCACCGGGCGCACATCGACCAGCGAGCCCGGCAGGAACGCGCGTACGTTCTCGATCTCCACCGTGAAGCCACCCTTGACGCGCCCGGTGATGACACCGGTCACGATCTCGGACTTGTTGAACGCCTCCTCGAGGCGCGTCCAGGTGCGCGCACGCTTGGCCTTCTCGCGCGACAGTCGAGTCTCGCCGGTTCCGTCCTCGACCGAGTCGAGGGCGACCTCGACCTGGTCGCCGGACTTGACCTCGATCTCACCGCGCTCGTTCTTGAACTGCTCGAGCGGGATGACGGCCTCGGACTTGAGGCCCACGTTGACGATGACGACGTCCGGGGTGACGTCCACTACGAGCCCCGTAAGGATCATGCCGGGGCGGATGCGCTGATTCGCTAGACTTTGCTCGAAGAGCTGGGCAAAACTTTCTGACATACCTTCACTTTGCACGCCCTTGCGTGCGGCTCTGGACTCACTATCCCTGCGGTCCAGGAAAACGGAACAGGCGCCCGCCTCTTCGCAGGCGCCAACCTCATCCGACCTCAAACCTTTCCCTTGCGACCTAAAGCGGCCCTCTGGGCCACAGACGCCGTTCGGCTCCCAGTTCCAGCACCCGGGCAACCACCGCCTCGACACTGAGAGTGGTCGAGTCGATCAGTTGGGCATCGGGCGCCGGCCGCAGCGGGGCGACCTTGCGGGTCTGATCCCGCAGGTCCCGTTCGGCTATCTCACGCGAAAGGGCGGCAAGGCTAACATCGGACCCCTTGTCTTTCAACTGCTTATAGCGCCGCCGGGCCCTTTCTTCCGGGGTGGCTGTGAGGAATATCTTGAGGTCCGCCCCTGGGAAGACCACGGTGCCCATATCGCGGCCGTCCGCCACCAGTCCGGGGGGTCGGGCGAAGCCCCGCTGGCGGGTGAGAAGCGCCGTGCGAACCTCAGGCCAGGCGGCGACCCGGGAAGCGCCCTGGCCGGCCGTCTCCGAGCGGATCTCGCCGCTCACGTCGCACCCATCCAGCCGTATCTGCTCCTCCGCATCCGCGCTCGCGCCGAACTCGACCCGCATGGTCCGCGCCAGCTCCGCGTGGCGAGCGGCATCGTGCGCCGGCAACCCCGCCTTGAGGCCGGCGAGCGCCACCAGGCGGTAGAGCGCGCCGCTGTCGAGGAGATGCCAGCCGGTGTGACGCGCGAGCGCCCGACTCACGGTGCCCTTGCCCGAGCCGCTCGGGCCGTCGACGGTCAGGACTGGAGAGGAAGAGGAGCTCGACACAGGATCCGCAGCATGCCTCAGAGCGCCTCCAGCCCCAAGCCGGCCGCGCGCGCCGTGGCCACGAAGCCGGGGAAGGAGGTGGCGACGTTGGCGACGTCGAGGATCTCGATCGGCTGCGTGGCGCGCAGAGCCGCCACCGCGAAGGCCATGGCGATGCGGTGGTCACCGCGGCTGTCGAGCGTCCCCCCCGTCAGAGCATCGGCGCCGCGGATCCACAGCCCGTCGGGGAGCAGCTGGTGCTCGACGCCGAGCGCTCCGAGACCGTCCGCCATGGCGGCGAGCCGATCGCTCTCCTTGACGCGCAACTCGAGCGCCCCGCGCACCAGCGTCTCGCCGCTGGCCACGGCGGCGGCGACGAAGAACACCGGAAACTCATCGATCGAGAGAGGCACCTCGGCCTCGTGCACGGTGATGCCCCGCAGCGCGCTGCGGTGGATCTCGAGATCCGCGACCGGCTCGGCGCCGGCCGGCGTCGCGCGCGGGTACACGCGGATGTCCGCTCCCATGCGGCGCAGCAGCTCGAGGAGCCCGGTGCGTGTTGGATTGATGCCGACGTTGGTGAGGGTGAGGCTCGGGCTCGCGGCGAGGCAGGCGGCGACGATGAAAAATGCGGCCGAGGAGAAATCTGCCGGGACGGCCACCTCCGTCGCGTGCAGTTTCTGCCCCCCCTCGAGCGAGACCGTGCGGCCCTCGTGCTCGAGGCGCACCCCGAATGCCGCGAGCATGCGCTCGGTGTGATCGCGCGAAGGGGCGGGCTCGGTGATGCGCGTGCGGCCGGCGGCGGCCAGGCCCGCGAGCAGCAGCGCGGACTTCACCTGCGCACTCGCCACGGGCAGGCTGTAGTGGATGGCGCGCAGGTGCGGGGTACCGTGGATCTCGACCGGCGGGCGCCCGTCATGCGTGCGGATCTGCGCCCCCATCATGGCGAGCGGGACCACGACGCGCTGCATCGGGCGGCGCATGAGCGAGGCATCGCCGACGAGCGTTGCGTTGAAGCGCTGTGGCGCCAGCAGTCCCATGAAGAGCCGCATCGCCGTGCCGGCGTTGCCCATGTCGAGGGGCGCATCGGGCGCCTCGAGTCCCCGCGCGCCGACGCCACGCACCCGCACTTCGGTCTCGCCCCTGCGCTCGATCTCAACGCCGAGCGACCCAAGGGCGCGCGCGGTCGAGAGGCAATCCTCGCCGTTGAGGAAGCCGGTGATGCGGGTCTCGCCCTCGGCGATCGCCCCGAGCATCAGCGAGCGATGCGAGATCGACTTGTCGCCCGGCACCGTGAGCGTGCCGGCGAGGGAGCCGCCGGGCCGCACCCGCCAGCGCGCCGCTGCGCTCACTGTACCGCCCGCGGGTAGGAGCCGAGCACGCGAAACAGCGACGCGCGGCGCTTGAGCGCACCCAGCGCCCGCCTGACGTGCGGCTCGTCCGCATGGCCCTCGAAGTCGATGAAGAACACGTAGTCCCACTTGCGCCGGTGCGAGGGGCGCGACTCGATGCGGGTCAGGCTCACCTTGTGCCGCGCGAGCGGCTCGAGCAGCCGGTAGAGCGCCCCGGGGGCATCGGTGTGACCGACCGATACGAGGAGCGTGGTTCGGTCGGCGCCGCTTGGCGCAAAGAGCTTGCGGCCCAGGACCAGAAAGCGCGTGGTGTTGTCGGCGCGGTCTTCGATCTCGGCCGCCAGGACCTTGAGCCCGTAGATCTCGGCGGCCGTCTCTCCGGCAATGGCGGCGCTGCCTTTCTCATCGCGTGCACGGCGCGCGCCTTCGGCGTTGCTCGCGACCGGCACCTGCTCGACTCCCGGCAGGTGCTCCTCGAGCCAGCCGCGACACTGCGCCAGCGACTGCGGGTGCGAGCACACGCGCTCGATGCGATCGAGGGCGCTCATCGAGCCCATGAGATGGTGGCGGATGCGCAGCTCCACCTCCCCGCAGATCTTGAGGGGCGAAGTGAGGAAGCGATCGAGGGTGTGGTTGACGGTGCCCTCGGTCGAGTTCTCGATCGGCACCACGCCGAAGTCGGCGCTCGCCGCTTCGACCTCGTGGAATACCTCCTCGATCGAGGCGAGCGGCAGCGCGCGCACCGAGTGGCCGAACTGGTTGAAGACCGCCGTCTGGGTGAAGGTGCCCTCGGGGCCGAGGAAGGCCACCTTGAGCGGCTCCTGCTGCGCGAGGCAGGCGGACATGATCTCGCGGAAGAGCCGCAGCACCTCCTCATCGCGCAGCGGGCCCGCGTTGCGCTCGCGCGCCGCGCGCAGCACCTGCGCCTCGCGCTCCGGGCGATAGAAGTCGACCGTGCGCCCGCCCTCGGTCTTGGAAATCCCGACCTGCTGCGCCAGGCGCGCCCTTTCACTGATCAGGCGCTGGATCTGGACGTCCACGGCATCGATGCGGCCACGCACTTCCTCGAGCGCCGGGCGCGGCCTGGCCGCCCCGGATGAGGCGGGCACGCCGGGCACGGCCGGCACGGCGGGCCCTGCGGGCGGGACCGGCGCCGTACCGCCCGCTCTCCGTGCGCGCGTCCTGCGTTGTGTGCGGCGAGCGCTCACACGATGCGCGCCGAGAGCACGCCGTGGATGGCGCGGATCTCGCCGAGCAGCTCCTCGCCCAGCGCGCCATCGGCGTC
>DATGJR010000220.1:0-7069 GCA_035295065.1 Steroidobacteraceae bacterium | reverse complement strand
GCGTCTTTATTCTGCGCCTTGTAGCGGGCCTCCTCCTTGGTGACCACGCCCTTGGTCACGAGATCGGTCAGGCACTGATCGAGGGTCTGCATGCCCTGCGACTGACCGGTCTGGATGGCGGAGTACATCTGGGCGATCTTGCCCTCGCGGATGAGATTACGGATCGCCGGGGTACCGATCATGATCTCGTGCGCAGCCACCCGTCCGCCGCCGTTCTTCTTCATGAGAGTCTGCGAGACCACGGCGCGCAGCGACTCCGAGAGCATCGACCGCACCATGTCCTTTTCCTCCCCCGGGAAGACATCGACGATACGGTCGATGGTCTTGGCGGCGGACGAGGTATGTAGCGTGCCGAACACCAGGTGACCGGTCTCGGCGGCGGTGAGCGCCAGCCGGATGGTCTCGAGGTCACGCATTTCTCCGACGAGAATCACGTCAGGGTCCTCGCGCAGCGCCGAGCGCAGCGCCTCGCTGAAACCGAGCGTATCGCGATGCACTTCGCGCTGGTTCACCAGGCAGCGCTTGGAGTCGTGCACGAACTCGATCGGGTCTTCGATGGTGATGATGTGGTCGGGACGGTTGTCGTTGCAGTGATTCACCATGCCGGCGAGCGTCGTCGACTTGCCCGAGCCGGTGGGACCGGTGACCAGCACCAGGCCGCGCGGCAGCATGCACAGATCGCGGAAGATCTTCGGCGCCGCGAGGTCATCGAGCGAGAGGATCACCGAGGGAATGTTGCGGAACACCGCCCCGGCGCCGCGATTCTGGTTGAAGGCATTGACGCGGAAGCGCGCCAGCTTTGGAATCTCGAAGGAGAAGTCGGTCTCGAAGAACTCCTCGTAGGCCTTGCGCTGCTTGTCGTTCATGATGTCGTACACCATGGAGTGCACTTCCTTGTGCGACAGCGGCGGCATATTGATGCGCTTCATGTCGCCGTCCACACGGATCATGGGCGGCACCCCCGAGGACAGATGCAGGTCCGAGGCGTTGTTCTTGACGGCAAATGCCAGGAGTTGCGCGATATCGACGGCCATTGAAGCTCCCTGGGACGCTGCCGGAGACGCGGTAAAGCCGGCACGAAACTGCCGCGCCTGAGCGGTCGGCAGTATAGCGGAGGGGTTGCAGGTCAAATATGTTACTGGGTCCGCAGAATTTACCCGAACGCATCCGTTCGGTGCGGGAGCGGGTGGCGCAGGCGCTGGTTCGGGCCGGCCGGAGTGCGCAGTCGGTCACACTCCTGGCCGTTACCAAGGCCCAGCCCCCCGCAGTGGTGCGGGCCGCCGCCGGTTGCGGGCTCAGGGACTTCGGCGAAAGCTACCTCCAGGAGGCCCTGGGCAAGCTTGATGCGCTGCGGGATTGCGCGCTCACCTGGCACTTCGTCGGCCGCCTTCAGGCCAACAAGACGCGCCCGGTCGCCGAAGCCTTTGCCTGGGTGCACGCGGTCGACCGCCTGAGAATCGCGCAACGCCTCTCCGAGCAGCGCTCCCCGCACCTGCCGCCACTCAACGTCTGTCTGCAGGTCAATCTCGCCGGCGAAACCGCCAAGGGCGGTGTGGCCCCGGCGGAGCTGTCGGACCTCACGCGCGCGGTCGGCGCGCTCCCGCGCCTCAGGCTGCGGGGCCTGATGTGCATTCCGCCCGAGGAGACCGATGCGGCGCGCCAGCACGCCTGGTTCCGCGAGTTGCACCGGCTCTATGCGGCTCTCAACGCCCAGGGGGCGGCGCTCGATACGCTGTCGATGGGAATGAGCGGTGACTTCGAGGCGGCGATCGAAGAAGGCGCCACCATCGTGCGCGTGGGTACGGCGCTTTTTGGCGCCCGGCCATGACAACGGGCAGCCGCAGCCCGCAGGCGATTTCGGCCCATCCATGAGTAGAATCAACGTCCGTATGTCAGACCAGCACCTCGCCATTCTCGGCGGCGGCCATATGGGCCGCGCCCTCATTGGCGGCCTGCTGCGCTCCGGGACGCGACCGGAGCGCATCGCGGTCGGCGAACGCTCGCAGGCCGCGCGCGCCACACTGGTGCGCGAGCTTGGCGTCACGGCGACTGCAGACAACGAAGGCGCGGTGGCGGGCGCGGCGCTCGTGGTGCTGGCGGTGCGGCCGCAGGAGGCGGCGGCGCTCCTCAGCGGCCTCGCTCCGGTGCTTCGCAAGGAGCGACCGCTCCTGCTCTCGGTCATCGCAGGCGTACGGGTCGCGACGCTTCAGTCGTGGTGCGGCGGGGGCGTGCCGATCGTGCGCGCCATGCCGAACCGGCCTGCCATGGTCGGCGCCGGCGCGACCGCCCTCTACGCACCGCCCTCGGCTGACGCCGAGCAGCGCGCGGCCGCCGAGCGCATCGCGCGCTCGGTGGGCGAGGTGGTATGGGTGACCGAGGAGGATCAGCTCGATCTGGTGACCGCGCTATCGGGGAGTGGCCCCGCCTACTTCTTCCTCCTGGCCGAGCACATGGCCGCGGCCGCCGAGGCACTCGGGCTGGCAGCGCCCCTCGCCCGCACCCTCGCCGCCGCGACACTCTACGGCGCCGGGCTCCTGACGCACACGGGTGATGGGGATGTCGCGGCGCTGCGGGCCGAGATCGCCTCCCCCGGCGGCACGACCGAAGCGGCGCTCGCAGCCTTCGCCGCGGCGGATTTCAAAGGCACCGTGGCCCGCGTGCTCGAAGCGGCCGCCCGGCGCAGCCGCGAGCTCGGAGCCCCCGCTCCGCGGTCCGCCCCATGAGCGCCTTTTTCGTCTACATCATCGATGCGCTGCTGTCGCTCGCCCTGTTCGTGGTGATTGCACGGCTTTTGCTGCAGCTGACGCGCGCCGACTTCCGCAACCCGCTCTGCCAGGCGATCGTGCAGCTCACCAACCCGCTGATCGTGCCGCTGCGGCGGGTGCTGCCGCCGATCGGCAAGGTCGACACCGCCTCCGTGGTCGCGGTGCTGCTGGTCGGGGCGGTGGATGTCGCCCTGGTGACGGTGCTGCGTGGCGGCAGCTTGCCCGATCCGATCGCGTGGCTGGACGCACTGCTCCTGGAGATCGCGCACATGCTGCTGTCGATCTACCTGTACGCGATCATCCTCTATGCGCTCCTCAGCATGATCGCGCCGGGCGGCTATTCGCCCCTGCAATCGGTGCTGACCTCGCTGTGCGAGCCGGTACTGCGTCCCATTCGCCGCATCATCCCGCCGCTCGCGGGCCTGGATCTCTCGCCGCTGTTTGCGACGCTCATCATCCTGGGCGTCCTGAGCGTCTGGCTGCGCTGAGACAGCGCCCGCGCTCGGCAGCGCGCACCGCGTCGACTGCCGCCGACGCTGCCGGAACACAAGCTTAGCGCGCACTTCGCATCGGAAATCGCAGCATCGCAGCGGCATGTCAAGTGCGACGCTGCTGCGCCCGGCGCGCGCTCGCGCGCGGGCCGCGCACACACGCGCAGCGGCAAACCCTACGAAAAAAGCCATTTCCGCAACGCCTAAAGAAAAAAAACCGCTTGCCAAAGCGCGCCCATGTGCTATTTTCCGCGCCGATTCTCTTCGCGCGACGACGTACACGGCGCGCGGCAACCAACCAAAAATCTCGAGGAGTACCGCACAATGGCGAAAAAGGGTGGCGCACCGACGAAGTCGGAGGTTCTGACTCACATCTCCAAGGACACGGGGCTGTCCCGCAAGCAGGTCGGAAGCGTCTTCGATTCGCTCGGCGGCGTGATCAAGAAGAGCCTGCGCGGTAACGGACTGTTCACGATGCCCGGCCTTCTGAAGATGAAGGTCGTGAAGAAGCCGGCCACCAAGGCCCGCGAGGGCGTCAACCCGTTCACGGGCGAGAAGATGATGTTCAAGGCCAAGCCGGCGAGCAAGAAGGTCCGTTGCCTGCCGCTGAAGAGCCTCAAGGCGATGGTGAACTCGTAACTCACGGGTACCGCGCATCAGGCGAATGAAAAGCCCGGGCGGAGGTGCTGCCTCCGCCCGGGTTTTGTTTTTACAGCGGCTATCGGCGCAGGAAGGCGAGCACCGCGTCGCGCAGCTCGCTGAGGCGTCCGTGGAAGAAATGGCCCGCCCCGGGGAGCACCGCGAGCTGCGGCGCCGGCACAGGCGGCCGTGGCACCCGGCTACGCGCCCATTCGAGCACCGCCGGCGCCGGTACCACATCGTCCGCATCTCCCTGGACGATGAGCCAGGGGCATGCAGGCACTGCGGCCCGTGCGGCATCGAAGTCGGCGCGCTCGAGGCGCGTGATCCCGGGCGCGACCAGCACCACCCGCGCGGCGTGAGTCTCTTCAGCGATGCGCGCCGCGACGGCTCCGCCGAAGGAGAATCCCGCCAGCCATAGCGCGGCCTCAGGCCAGCGCTGGCGGCCGAAGGCGACCACGGCGAGGGCGTCCTCGCTCTCGCCGCGCCCCTCGTCGTAGCTCCCGGCGCTCGCGCCCACACCACGGAAATTGAAGCGGATCGTGGGGACCCCGAGCTGCCCGATGGCGCGCGCTACGGTGTACACGACCTTGTTGTCGAGCGTTCCTCCGTAGAGCGGATGCGGGTGACACACCACCGCGAACGCCGGCACAGTGAGCGCTTCGCCGGCCTCGCTCGCGGGGGTCTCGATGAGCGCCTGCAGGCCACCGGCCGGGCCCTCGAGCATCACGCGCTCCGCGCGCGGCGGTCTGTGCACCATGGGGGCGGGCTCGAGCTCGCTCTCAGGAAGCCGGCGGCCCGGCGAGCCGCACCAGCACTCGATTCAGGCGCAAAACGAAGTCAGGTGGATTCGCGAGCGTTGCCCCTTCAGCCAGCTGCGCCTGCTCATAGATGAGCTGCGCGAGCTCCGCGAACTGTGAGGCGTCGGCGAGTCCGTCCAGGTATCTGACCAGCGGGTGCGCCACGTTCACCTCGAGCAGGGGGCGCCCTTCCGGGGCTTTCTGGCCTGCCGCTTCGAGAATGCGCCGCAGCCGGTCGCCGAGGTCATGCTCACCGAGCACGAGACAGGCGGGGGATTCCTTGAGCCGATCGCTGAGGCGCACCTCGGTGATGCGCTCCCCGAGCGCATCCTTGATGCGCTTGAGCAGCCCCTTGCTCTCCTTGAGCTCGGCGTCATGGCGCGCCTGGTCGGCTGCGCTCGCGAGAGCGCCGAGCTCCAGGTCGCCGCGAGAAGCGTCCTTGAAGCGCTTGCCCTCGTAGGTCTCGAGCTGCCCCATCACCCATTCGTCGATCCGCTCGGCGAGCAGCAGCACCTCCACCCCCCGATCCTTGAGGCGCTCGATCGCCGGGTGGGCGCGCGCCGCGTCCAGCGACTCCGCCACCACGTAATAGATGCGCTCCTGCCCCGGCTTCATGCGTGAGAGGTAGTCCGCCAGGCTCACCGAGGCGGCGTTGTCCGCGCCTGCGGTGCTGGCAAATCGCAGCAGCGGCAGGAGCGCTGCCTCGTTGGCGCGATCCTGGGCAATGCCCTCCTTGAGCACCGCGCCAAACTCCTTCCAGAAAGTGGCGTATTTTTCCGGTTCGTCCTTGGCAAGCCGCGCCAGCAGATCGAGCACGCGCTTGGTGAGGCTCGAGCGGATCGCCTCGACTTCCGGTTCCTGCTGCAGGAGCTCGCGCGAGACGTTCAGCGGCAGGTCGCTCGAGTCGACCACGCCCTTGACGAAGCGCAGATAGAGCGGCAGGAACTGCTCGGCGTCGTCCATGATGAACACGCGCCGCACATAGAGCTTGAGCCCGCGCACCGCCTCGCGCTGATACAGGTCGAAGGGCGCCCGCGCCGGCAGGTAGAGGAGACTGACGTACTCGCGCTTGCCCTCCACCTTGTTGTGGCTCCAGGCGAGCGGATCGGTGTAGTCGTGCGCCAGGTACTGGTAGAACTGGCGGTACTCCTCGTCCGAAATCTGGGTGCGCGGCAGCGTCCACAGCGCCTTCGCCTGGTTCACCACCTCGTACTCGGTCGAGGCCTCGCCTTCCTTCGGCATGCGCACCGGAAAGCCGATGTGATCCGAGTAGCGGCGGATGAGGCCGCGCAGGCGCAGGCCGTCGGCGAACTCGCGGGCGTCCTCCTTGAGGTGCAGCGTTACCGCCGTGCCGCGCGCGGGCAGCGTCACGTTCTCGACCGTGAACTCCCCGTCGGCCTGCGACTCCCAGCGCACTCCGCTCTCGGGCGCGGCTCCGGCCTTGCGCGAGCGCACTTCGACGCGCTCGGCGACGATGAACGCGGAATAAAAGCCGACGCCGAACTGCCCGATGAGCTGCGAGGCGCCCTGCTCATTGCGCGGGAGTGAGCGGAAGAACTCAGCGGTGCCCGAGCGTGCGATGGTGCCGAGATTGGCGACCGCCTCCTCGCGCGTCATGCCGATGCCGTTATCGGTGATGGTGACGGTGCCGGCCTTCGGGTCGGCGTCGATGCGGATACCGAGCTCGGGGTCCTCGGCCAGCAGTGCGCTGTCGCCGATCGCGAGGAAGCGCAGCCGGTCACAGGCATCCGAGGCGTTCGAGATGAGCTCGCGCAGGAAGATCTCGCGGTGGCTGTAGAGCGAGTGGATCATGAGCTTCAGCAGCTCGCGAACCTCCGCCTGAAAGCCGTGGGTCTGCCTGCCGGTTGCCGGATCTGTCGTGGATTGCATGCGCGCCGTTCCGCCGCTCCCGTGCGGCTGTTTGCTACGGCGATGTTGGGAGCAGCGGGAAAATTTTCAAGCGCCGCGTGCGGCGCGCAGCGCAGCAGCGGCACATTGCAGGGGTGGGACCGCCCCGCCGGGGGGCAGCGTCAGGCGCTGAGGCGCAGCAGCGCCCGATTGGCGCCCTCGAGCACCAAGCCGCCCAGGGTCAAGGCGCCTGCGACGAGCGGTGCAGCACCTTCGAGGAGCTCGGCCGCGGCACAGGTCGCTACGTGGCGACAGGCCCCGGTTAAGTCATCAAGCTCGTCCCAAAGATGCAGGAAGACTTCCATTCGGGAAAGGACTCTACGGCCTCGCGCGAGGCAATGACGTGCGCGCGCTCACAATCGGACGCGGCTTGCAGGCGCTTCAGGCCGTGCGTAGGCTTGGGTGAGACCCGCATCATGCCGACGTGACAGAACATGCAGCGCATCGTCGTCCTGAACCCCAAGGG
>DATGJR010000219.1:0-10973 GCA_035295065.1 Steroidobacteraceae bacterium | reverse complement strand
TCCTCCGGCGTGTCGAGATCGAGCTCCGCGCCCGGCATCGGCACGCGCGCCACGCGATCGGCACTGCGGCGGAGAATCGCGCGCGCACCCATATCGCCTCGCAGCCGGGTGAGCTCGCTGAAGGTGCTGCGCGGAAAGATCGCCGGTACGCCAGCGGCTCCCGCGTAGAGCGCTGCGGCGATGAGCTGGGGCCGGCGGCGCCACGTCCCGGCGAGCCGCTTGAGATCATCGGTGGTCACGGCCGCCTGGTCGGCGAGCAGCAGCAGGACGCCGGTGCAGGTCGGCGGCAGCCGCAGGACACCGGCGCGGATCGAGCTCGCCAGCCCCTCGCGCCAGTGACGGTTCACCACCACCGACCCGGGTGAGTGCTTCAGCAGCGGCGCGAGCTCCGAGGCTCCGCAACCCAGGACGACGATGAGCGCGTTGCCCGTGACCTCGGCGGCGCGCGTGACGACCGTATGCAGCAGCGGACGCCCGCCGATGCGCACCAACTGCTTCGGCGAACCGAAGCGGGTGGAGGCGCCCGCGGCCAGCACGATCGCGTAGAGGCGATCGGCGGGATGGCTCTTGCGCGTGGGATGGCTCATGAGGCGTACTAAGTAAAACGCGAAAAAAAGGATCTAACCAAATGATATTACTTCAAGATCTGGAAGCAGTATTCTTCACCTGGCTGTAGGCGACGTGTTGCTGCCACCCATGGCAATCAGTAGAGTCGCACGGCCTCATAAACTCCGCCTCCAAGAACCCCAAGTCGATGAGCAAGACCGATCCCTGGGTCGTCCACAAGTTCGGGGGATCGAGCGTCGCCGACGCCGATTGTTTCCGCCGCGTGGCGACCATTCTCGAGGCCGTGCCCGCCAGGCGCCTCGCCGTCGTGCTGTCGGCGTGCCGCGGCGTCACGGATGCGTTGCTGCGTCTGGTGGCGCTTGCCGAATGCCAGGACGAGAGCTATCGCGAGGAGATCGGGGCGCTGCGTGCACGCCACGGGGCCATCGCCGCGGAGCTGCTCGAGCCCGCCTCGGCCTGGAGCTATCTCGAGGGCTTCGACCGGGACTGCCAGGACCTGCAGGCGGTGCTGCACGCGGTCACGCTGACGCGCGCGGCTGCGCGCAACGTCATCGACCTGGTCGCAGGCTACGGGGAGCTCTGGTCGACGAGTCTCTTTCACCGGTTCTTCGAGGAGCGGGGCGGCCGTGCCGGCCCGGTGCAGTGGATCGATGCGCGGCGTGTACTGGTCTGCGAGTGGGAGGCGCTGGGACCTGCGATCCAGTGGCCGGAGTCGGCCGCCAATCTCGCGACGCTGGTGCCGCAGGAGTTCCGCGGCACGCTCATCATCACCGGTTTCATCGCCTCCGATCGCCGCGGCGTGCAAACGACGATCGGGCGCAACGGGAGCGACTTCTCGGCGTCGATCTTCGGCAAGCTCCTGGGCGCGGCCGAAATTCAGATCTGGACCGATGTCGACGGGGTGCTGTCGGCCGATCCCAGACGGGTGCCGGACGCGCGGGTGATCGATTCGCTGTCGTACAACGAGGCAATGGAGCTCGCGTACTTCGGTGCCAAGGTGATCCATCCGCAAACCATGGCGCCGGCCGTGGGCGATGGAATTCCGGTCTGGATCCGCAACACCTTTGCGCCGGAGAAGGCCGGGACGCTCATCTGCGCCCATCCGGACTCGACGCTCCCGGTCAAGGGCATCACCAGCATCGAGCGCGTGGCGATCATCAACGTGGAAGGCACGGGGCTCATCGGTGTTCCCGGGACGGCGCACCGTCTGTTCGGCGCGCTGCGCGAGGAGCGTATCTCGGTGATCCTGATCTCGCAGGGGAGCTCGGAGCACTCGATCTGCTGCGCCATACCGCAGGAGCAGGCGGAGCGTGCCGTGGCGGTGATTCGCGCGGCATTTCAGCATGAGCTCGCCGAGGGACAGATCCAGAGCGTCGACTTCGACCCGGACCTCGCGATCCTCGCCGTGGTCGGGGACGGTATGGCAGGTACTCCCGGAATCGCCGCCAAGGTTTTCGGCGCGCTCGGGAGCTCCGGCGTCAATGTGCGCGCCATTGCGCAGGGCTCCTCCGAGCGCAACATCTCGGTGGTGGTCGAGGGCCGCAACACCACACGCGCCCTGCGGGCCGTGCATGCGGGGCTGTACCTTTCGGCGCACACACTCTCGGTGGGACTGATCGGACCCGGCAGCGTCGGGCGGGTGTTCCTCGAGCAGCTGGCCTCACAGAGCGAGCGGCTGCGCGAGGAGGCGCGTCTCGATCTGCGCCTGCGCGGCATCATGAGCTCCAGGGGCATGCTGCTGGCGGAGCCGGCGGTGCAGCCGGCCGGCTGGCGCGAGCAGTTCGAGCAGAGCCACACCCCGGCCGACATGGCCCGCTTCCTCGAGCACGTGCGGGTCGACTACCTGCCGCATACGGTGCTGGTCGACTGCACGGCGAGCGCGGCCGTGGCGGCGCGTTACGCCGAATGGCTGGCGGCGGGCATCCACATCGTGACGCCCAACAAGCGTGCCAACAGCGGCGACCTCACCTACTACCGGCGGCTGCGTGAGGCGCGCCGCAGCGGCGGCTCGCATTACCTGTATGAGGCCACCGTCGGGGCGGGGCTGCCAGTCGTGCATACGCTGCGCGACCTGTGCGAGACGGGCGATGAGGTGCAGAGCGTCGAGGGAATTCTCTCCGGCACGCTCGCTTACCTCTTCAACGTCTACGACGGCAGCGCCGGCTTCTCCGAGATCGTGCGTGATGCACGCCGCCGCGGCTACACCGAGCCCGACCCCCGCGACGATCTCTCCGGGACCGATGTAGCCCGTAAGCTCACCATCCTCGGACGGGAGATGGGGCTCGAGCTCGAGCTCTCCGACATCAAGGTCGAGAGTCTCGTGCCGGAGGATCTGCGCGGCGGCTCGATCGAGGAATTCATGGACCGTCTGCCGCGCTACGACTCGATGATGCGCGGCCGCCTCGACAGCGCGCGCGCTCGCGGCAGGGTGCTGCGCTACGTCGGACGGCTGACGGCCGCGGGTGAGGCGACCGTCGGCCTCACGGAGCTCCCCGCCAATCATGCCTTCGCCAACATCGCTCTCACCGACAACGTCGTGCGCTTCGTGACCCGCCGCTACTGCGACAACCCGCTGATCGTGCAGGGTCCGGGTGCCGGGCCCGAGGTGACGGCGGGCGGGGTGTTCGCGGATCTGCTGCGCCTGGCGGCCTACCTCGGGGCGCGCCTGTGAGTCCGCCCGAACGGGCCACGGCGTTCGCGCCGGCCTCGGTGGGCAACGTCGCGATCGGCTTCGACATCCTCGGCTTCGCCGTGGATGCGCTGGGTGACCGGGTGAGCGTCGCCCGGCGTACGAGTCCGGGTGTCGCGATCGGCGCGGTGCGCGGCGTCGCGGGCCCGTTGCCGCCGGATCCGCGTGACAACACGGCCGGGAGAGCGCTGCTGGCGCTCCTCGAGGCGCGCGAGCCGGGATTCGGCTTCCTGATCGAGATCGACAAGGGGATTCCACTCGGCGCCGGACTGGGGGGCTCGGCCGCCTCCGCAGTTGCTGCCGTGGTAGCGGCCAACGCGCTGCTGCCCGAGCCCTGCAGCCTGCCGCAGCTGCTGAAGTTCGCGATGGCGGGGGAGGAGGTGGCGAGCCGCGCGAGGCACGTCGACAACATCGCCCCGGCGCTCTACGGTGGCCTGGTGCTCACGGTCGGGATCGACGAGCCGCGGGTCAAGCAGATCCCGGTGCCCGCGGGCATCCGCGCGGTCGTCGTCCATCCGCACATGTTCCTCGCCACGGCGAAGGCGCGTGCCATTCTCAGGAACAGCGTGGAGCTTTCGGATTTCGTCTGGCAGACGGCGCATCTCGCGGGCTTCATCTCGGGCTGCTACACGAACGATCTGGAGCTGATCCGCGTCTCGCTCGAGGATGTCGTGATCGAGCCGCAGCGCCAGGCGCTCATTCCCGGATTCCAGGAGGTACGCGCCGCGGCGCTCAGGATGGGGGCCCTCGGGTGCTCGATCTCCGGGGCGGGGCCCTCGATGTTCGCCTGGGCACTGGAGGGTGAGGCATCCGAGGTGCTTTCCGCCATGCGCCGCGAATTTGAGAAGCGCGGACTCGCCACCGACGGCTGGATCGTCGAGGTCAACGGTCGCGGCGCGCGGTTGATCGGATGAGTATGCGGGCGGCGGCGGCCGCGGACACCCGCGCCGCGGGTGAGGCCTTCGTCTTCACCAGCACCCGCGATCCGAGCGGGCGGGCCGGGTTCAGTACGGCCCTGCTGCAGGGCCTGGCGCCCGATGGCGGACTCTATGTCCCGCTTTCCTGGCCGCAGCTGCCACTCACAGCCTTCGACGGCGCGGTGTCGCTGGCCGAGGTGGCGCCGCCCCTGCTGGCCCCGTTTCTCGCCGGCGACGGCCTGGCGAGCGAGCTCCAGTCGATCGCGGAGGAAGCCTTCGATTTCCCGGCGCCACTCGTGCCGCTCCGCCCGGACGGCCGGCTTTCGGTGCTCGAGCTCTTTCACGGTCCGACGGCGGCCTTCAAGGACTTCGGAGCGCGCTTTCTGGCGGCTTGCTTCGCCCGGTTGCGAGCGCGCGAGGCCCGTCCGCTGACGATTCTGGTGGCCACCTCCGGCGATACCGGCGGCGCGGTCGCAGCGGCGTTCCACAGGCGTTCCGGCATCGAAGTTGCGGTACTTTTCCCCAAGGGCCTGGTGTCGCCGACCCAGGAGCGCCAGCTCACCTGCTGGGGCGAGAACGTCCGCGCCCTCAGCGTTCGCGGCACCTTCGACGACTGTCAGCGCCTGGTGAAGGAGGCCTTTCAGGATCCCCAGCTGCGCGAGCGGCGCGCTTTGTCTTCCGCCAACAGCATCAACCTCGGGCGGCTCCTGCCGCAGGCGGTGTATTACGCGGCCACGAGTCTGGTCGTCGCCCGCGAGCATGGCGCGCCGGCCTCATTCATCATTCCCAGTGGCAATCTCGGCAACTCCGTCGCTTGTCTCTGGGCGCGAAAGCTCGGCCTGCCCATCGGGGAGGTCGTGCTGGCGCACAACGCGAATCGGGGTGTACCCGATTTTCTCGGCGGTGCCGACTGGTGCCCGCGGCCGAGCATCGCCACACTGGCCTCGGCCATGGATGTCGGTAATCCGAGCAACATGGAGCGCCTGCGGGCGCTGTACCCGCAGGTGGAGCAGCTTCGGGGCGCGGTGAGCGCCGTCAGTGTCACGGACGAGGAGATCCGCGCGCGTATCCGCGCGGGCTTCCGTACCTACGGGCAGATCTGGTGCCCGCATACCGCCACCGCCGCCGAGGCCTGGGAGCGTCTGCCTCCGGAGCGGCGCGCCCGTGGCCACTGGGTGCTCGCGGCGACGGCCCATCCGGCCAAATTTCGCGAGATCGTCGAGCCGCTCATCCAGGCGACCGTGCCGGTGCCTGAGACACTCGCACGGCTGTTTGCGCGGCCCGCGCGCTGTGCTGAAATTGACGCGAGTCTCGCGGCGTTGCGCGCCGCGCTCGACGATCAGGGGGGTGGATGGACGACTTAGCCAGGTTGCCGCCGGCCACCTGGGCACTGCTGGTGCTCGGCGTGGCGCTCGCGCTGGCACTTTTCTGGGCCTGGCGCTGGTACCGGCGCCTGCGCGCGCGCAAGGCGCTGCGCGCGGCGGTCACGGGGGGCGCAGCCGATCATCTCACCAACGCGCTGGTGCCGGATGGCATGGGAGGCGGCTTCCATGTGGACTTTCTGCTGCTGACCATGCGCGGCGTGGTGGTGATCGATCTGCGCGATGTCCGTGGCAACATTTTCGGCGGTGACCAGATGGCGGAGTGGACGGTGATGGACGGCGCCCGGCGCTTTACCTTCACCAATCCCCAGAGCGCACTCTACGACCGCATTGCGGCGGTCAAGGCCGTGGCGGGCGACATCCCGGTGGAGGGCCGCATCGTCTTCACGCGACGCGGCAAGTTTCCCAAGGGCCTGCCCAAGTGGACGCTGATGGTGGATGCGCTGCGCGCCGAGTTCCCGCCGGTCGAGTATCAGCCGCAGGAAGAAGCCACCGCGCCGCTGAGCGAGGGCTGGCGGCGGATCCGCGAATCGGTCAAACCGAGCTACATGGTCGACATGAGATAGGACGTCAGCCGAAGTCGCCGCCGGCGATTCCGGCCGTCATGACAATGTAGCTGCGTGGTCCGCGAGCACCAGCGACACACAGGCGGTGAGCTGCTTCGCGTAGGCGATGTGCAGGAACTCATTCGGTCCGTGCGCGTTGGCGTGTGGGCCGAGCACCCCCGTGATGAAGAACTGCGTGCGCGGAAAGCGCTCGCCCAGCATGCCCATGAAGGGGATGGTGCCGCCACAGCCGATGCTCACGGCTTCCCTCCCATAGACGGCCTTTGACGCCCGCGAGATCGACTGCTCGAGCCACGGCGCGAAAGCCGGGGCGTTCCATCCGGTATTGGCGGAGTCAGGCACGAAACGGACCTCGGCGCCGTAGGGCGGGTCGCGCTCGAGTGCCTGGCGCACCGCCTCGGCGGCGCTCGGTGCGTCGCAGGTGGGGGGAGTACGCAGCGACAGTTTTACGGTGATCTGCGGCAGCAGCACATTGCCCGCCGACCCGACCGGTGGCAGGCCGTCGGCGCCGGTGACGGCCAGTGTTGCCCGCCAGGTGCTGTTGATGATGAGCTCGACGGGATCGTTGGAGACCGCCTGCACGCCGCCAGCCCAGGGCAGTTTTCCCGCCACTTCATCGCCCAGCACGGAGGCGGCGAGCACTGCCTGGGCGCGCCGGTCCGCGGGCAACGGAACGTGAAGCTCATCGAGCAGCAGGTCGCCGGTGACGGGATTCTCGAGGCGCGCGAGCAACTGCTCGAGGATGCGAAAGGGCGTTGGCGCAATGCCGGTCGCCATGCCGGAATGCACCCCCTCGGTCAGCACCCGCACGGTCAGCGTACCGACGAGGTTTCCGCGCAGGGAGGTGGTGCACCACACCTGCTCATAGTTGCCACATTCGGCATCCAGGCATACCACGAGCGAGGGCTCGCCGAGGGCTGAGCCCAGTGCCTCGAGGTGCGCCGGCAGGTCGTAGCTGCCGCTCTCCTCGCACGCCTCGATCAACACCACGCAGCGCGGCAGCCGCACCTGCTGTTCCTTGAGCGCGGCGATGGCGGTGAGGGAGCTGAAAACGGCGTAGCCGTCGTCCGCCGCGCCCCGCCCATAGAGCTTGCCGTCGCGAATCGCGGGCTCCCAGGGACCCAGGCCCGGCAGCCAGCCGGAGAACTCGGGTTGTTTGTCGAGGTGGCCGTAGAGCAGAACGCACCCCGAAAGCTCACCCGGCACGTCGACGAACAGCAGCGGGGTCCTCCCGGGGAGGCGTCGCACCTCGATCCGGGCACCGGCGAGCGGCTGCGCGCGGCACCACTCGGCCATGAGATTCACGGCCGCCTCCATGTGTCCGGCGCGTTCCCACTGCGGATCGAACAGCGGCGACTTGTTCGGGATGCGCACGTAGGCGGTGAGCCGTTCGACGATCGACTGGTCCCAGGTCCGATCGACGAAGCCCCGAAGCTTTTTGAGATCCATGAGTTATTGTTCGTTCAATGACTTAGGGATAATACTTAAGAAACACGCTCACTGAGCGGCGCTCTCGGCGGACCGAGTGTTGCGCAGTGTCGCCGCATTCTCGGGCTCGGGCAAACGAAAGAGTTTCCTCGAGCCGGTGGTGCTGGCCTGCGCGAGCACAGCTGCGGGCTCGTCGCGGGCGCGCGCGACTGCCGCCGCGATATGCGGGAGGTACGCCGGCTCATTGCGGCGCGAGGCGGGCCGTGGCTGCAGGTCGCGCGGCAAGAGGTACGGGCCGTCGGTCTCGAGGAGCAGCTTCCCTTCGGGCACCTCGCGCATCAGCGGAACGAGATGCGCGCCGCGCCGCTCGTCGCAGATCCAGCCGGTGATGCCGATCGCGAGTCCCAGCTCGAGGTAGGCCTGGAGCTCGCGGGCACCGCCGGTGAAGCAGTGCGCGACGCCGAGGTGTCGTGTGCCGTGCTCGCGCAGGATCGCGAGGAAATCCTCGTGTGCGTCGCGCTGATGGAGGAACACGGGCTTGCCGAGTGAGGCTGCCAGCTCGAGCTGGCGATGGAAGGCCTGCCGCTGCGCTTCGCGCGGTGAGAGATCCCGGTAGTAGTCGAGTCCGCATTCACCGACCGCCACGACTTCGGCGGCTCGCGCGAGCTCGGCGAGCTCGCCCGTGCGGGCGGCGTCGAGCTCGCGCGCGTGATGGGGATGAACGCCGGCGGTCGCGAACAGCCGCCGCGGCTGCTGCCGCGCGAGTGCGATCGCGGCGGCACTGCCGGCGAGGCTCGATCCGGTTACGATCATCTGCACCACGCCGGCGGCCTGCGCGCGCGCGAGCACCGCCTGGCGATCCGCGTCGTAACTGTCGTGGGTGAGATTGATGCCGATATCGATGAGCGCGGCGCCGGCGGGCCCCGGAGGAGCGTCGGTAACAGGGGCTGTGCTATGGTTTTGCATGCGCGCCAATATTCTACTTCCGGCGGCCGCGCTGCTCGCGGCGAGCGCCATCGGCTACGGTGCCGACACCTCGTGGCGCGACATCGAGAGCCGCATCCAGTACGGCTACTACACCGAGGATGTGCCGGCGCTGCGCAGCCTCGCGGGGCTCATTGCGGCGGATGAGACACACGATAAGCTGCACGGGTACTACGCCGCGCTGCTCAACTGGCGGCTGGCGCAGCTCGCCGCGCAGGGGGCGGCGCGCGGCGCCTCGGCGGCGGGGCTTGCGGAAAGCTGCGTGAGCGCGGCCGACGAGTCGCTCGCCGCGCAGGCAGAGTTCGCCGACGCGCTGGCGCTTCGGTCGGCCTGTCAGGCCGCGCCGCTCGCCGCGACCGACTATGCGCTGTTCGCCGGCCACCAGCGGCTGCGTCGGGATCTCGAGCACGCGCGGCAGCTCGCGCCCCACGATCCGCGCGTGCTGCTGGTCGATGCGATGAACGACTATCAGCTGCCGCCCTCCGCCGGAGGCAACAAGGAACGCGCGCTGCCTAAACTGCGCCTCGCGGTCGCGGCTTTCGAAGCGGAGCGCGCGGGACTCGAGCGTCTGCCGGGCTGGGGTGCCGCGGAAGCTTACCTGTTCCTGGCGCGCGATCTGCTCGATCACGCCGACCCGGTCGCGGCCCGCGATGCGCTCGAGCATGCCTTGCTCATCGCCCCGGAGTTTGCTCAGGCACGCCGGTTGATGGCGAAGATCATCGCCGGTTAGTGATATCGTTGCGCGCCTTTCTGCTATGGCCTGAAGGATGGCTGCGGAACCCGATAAAAGAGCCCTGTTAGGACAGCTGCGGATCGAGCGCACCCCGGAGCCGGTGGGCCCGGGACCGCGCCGCCCTGCCTGGATCGTGGCTGCGGTCGTCGCGCTGATCGCGCTGCTGGGCGTGGGCGCCTGGCTGGCGCTGTCCGCACGGGGCGCACTGCCGGTGCACACGGCGACGGCGGTCTCCCTGGCCGGGGCCGGTGGCAGTGCCTCGGTGCTCGATGCGACCGGCTACGTGACCGCGCGGCGCGAGGCGACCGTTTCGGCGCAGATCACCGGCACCGTGACCCAGGTGCTGTTCGACGAAGGCGATCACGTGCAGGCCGGACAGGTGCTCGCGCGGCTCGATGACACAGCACAGCGGGCGGCCGTCGCGCAGGCGCAGGCGCAGCTGCAGTCGGCGCAGGCGGTGCTGGTACAGACGGAGGCGCAGCTCGCGCAGTATCAGCGTGACGTGCGGCGGGACGAGGATCTGGTCAAGCGCAATCTCGTGTCAGAGCAGCAGACCGAGCAGGCGCGCACCCAGGTGGAGACCGGGGCGGCACAGGTGGCCTCGCAGCGCAAGCAGATCGAGCTCTCGGCCGCGAATGTCAGGGCCGCGCAGGTGCAGCTCGATTACTGCACGGTGCGGGCGCCATTCACCGGCGTGGTGATCGCCAAGGCGGCGCAGGTGGGCGAGATCGTCTCGCCGTTCTCGGCCGGCGGCGGCTTCACCCGCACCGGCATCGGCACACTCGTCGACATGGATTCGCTCGAGATCGAAGTGGACGTGAACGAGGCCTATATCAATCGCGTCGAGCCGCGCCAGCCGGTGGAATCGGTGCTCAACGCCTATCCCGAGTGGCGCATCCCCTCGCACGTCATCGCCATCATTCCGACCGCCGACCGGTCCAAGGCGACCGTCAAGGTACGCATCGGCTTCGACGTCAGGGACCCGCGCATCGTGCCCGACATGGGGGTGCGCGTGTCGTTCGAGGAGAAGGCGGCGCCGCCGACAGCCGGCGCATCGCGCCCGCGGGGCGTGCGGGTCCCGGCAGCGGCCGTGCGTAAAGAGGCTGGCGAGGACGTGGTGTACGTGGTCAAGGACCACCGCGCGCAGCGGCGCGCGGTGACCCTGGGTGGCGTCAGCGGCGACTCACGCGAGGTGCTCGGGGGAGTGAACGCCGGCGAGAGCGTCATCCTGGATGCGCCGGCGGGCCTCAAGGACGACGCTGCGGTGACGGAGATCAAACAGTGAGCGAGGGGAATGCTATGTCAGAGCCGATGGTCGAGGTTCGTAACGTCACCAAGGTCTACGAGCGTGGCAAGCAGCAGATCGAGGTGCTGCACGGTCTCACGCTCGAAATCCCCAAAGGCGACTTCGTGGCGCTCATGGGGCCGTCCGGCTCCGGCAAGACGACGCTCCTCAATCTCATCGGCGGCCTCGACAAGCCAAGCTCGGGAGAGGTGCGCGTGGGCGGGGTGCGGATCGATGAGCTCGGCAGCAGCGCGCTCGCCCGCTGGCGTGCTCATAACGTGGGCTTCGTGTTCCAGTTCTACAACCTCATGCCGGTCCTTTCCGCCGAGGGGAACGTCGAGCTGCCGCTGCTCCTCACCAATCTCTCGGCGGCGCAGCGTCGCAAGAACGTGGCGGTGGCGCTCGAGGTGGTCGGGCTCGCG
>DATGJR010000218.1:0-11053 GCA_035295065.1 Steroidobacteraceae bacterium | reverse complement strand
GGGTGGTCTGTTCGAGGTGGTGGACCTGCCACCGCGCTTCACCGTCGGATGGCACGCTGCGGCCCGATGCCAGCCGACCCCATCAGCGAGCGCAGCCGGGCAGCGCCGTGGATGCTGCTTTACTCCCTCCTCTTCGCCTTGGTCTATGTGCTCTGTGCCCTGGTGGTCGGTTGGCTGCTGCTGAGCTTCGCGCGGCGGCCAGGACCGCTCTCGTTCCTCAGCCATCTCATCGTGGTCGCTGCAGCTCTCGTGCCCGGCTGGGTGTTTGCCAGACGTCATCAGCGTGGTTTCGCGCCGCAGGAAAGGCGCCGCCTCATCGCCCTCTGCATGAGCTGGGTGTTCGTGGTCGAGGGCTTCTCGCTCGCGAGCCGTCCCGACCTCCTTGCCCTGCCGCTGGCCGAATTGACCGGGGTACTGGCGGTCGGAATGGGCGTAGACGCGCTGCTGGTGTGGGCGTCCTTCCGCTATGTGGTCCGGGGAGTGATGCGCGAGCGGGCCGCGTCCGGGCACCCGCCCCCCGTCCGGCAAACACCCTGGCTTCAGAACGTTGCTGCGATGCTGACCCCCGTCGTGGTACTGGTCCTGCTTGCCGCGGCCGTCGACGTGCTCAGATCAAGAGGTCCGGCCACGGCCCGCGTGACGGTCGCCGACATACCGCACGTACTGCAAAAGGTCTCCTCCTCGACGCACTCCCCTGCGTTCGCGGTGATCGTGTTCTCGACCCCAGGCCGACCCGATCCGCGGGACGCCGTGAGCCTGCAGTTCTCCCAGGAGAACGGCCGGGCCGGATTTGACTGGGTTCTCCTGGGGCGACGCAACATCGAGGACGAGCGCAGCTTCATTCTCTTCGCGCAGCGGCGCGGATATTCCTTCATCGAGCGCACGGGAGACGGCGGCGTCAGGTACCTGCGCTTCGAGGACGGTAACCTGATTCAGCTGTGCACCGCGGTCATCACGGAGTTCTATGCTCATCCGAGGTCCGAGCCAATGGACCTCATCTTCGAAGGCTTCCAGTGGGATCAGCCGGTGGTCGCGGGATTGCCGATTCCGCAACTCAGCGCCAGCCTGATGGCCTCTATCGTGCGTTGACGCGCGCCGTCCCGTCGAGCTCTGCCAGGGTCGCGGTCGAAGGTACCCGGCTGGCACGCAGCCGTGCGCTGACCTGTTCCGCCTTTCCAAGCACGCGCAACGCGTTGCCGCCCGCCACGCTGGCGATATCCGCATCGCTCCAGCCGCGGCGCGCGAGCTCAGCCAGGAGCCCGGGGTACTTGTCGACCCCGTCGAGTCCCGCGGGCGCTTCGGGAATGCCGTCGAAATCCGATCCAAGGCCGACATGATCGGCGCCTGCCACTTTGGCAATGTGCTCGATATGATCCGCGACGTCGCCGATGCCGACGGGCGGCTTCGGGTGCGCGTGCTCCCACTCCGCGAGCGCCACCCTGGCCCGCTCCGGCTGGCCGATGTAGAGGCCACCGAAGGGCGGGCTGTTGTAGCGCGCAACCTCCGCCGCACGATCGGCGTCCCAGCGCCGGCGCGCCTCGGAGACGTAGCCCGGGTAGAAGTTGACCATTACCACTCCGCCATTCGCGGCGACCAGCCGCAGAATGTCGTCCGGCACGTCGCGCGGATGATCGACCAGGGCGCGCGCCGAAGAATGCGAGTAGATGACCGGCGCCTCACTGACTTCGAGCGCCGCGCGCATCGTCTCGGCCGACACGTGCGAGAGGTCGACCAGCATGCCGATACGGTTCATCTCACGCACGACTTCCTTACCGAAGGGTGTGAGCCCGTGATGGGCCGGATTGTCGGTCGCAGAGTCCGCCCACGCCGTGTTGGAGGAATGGGTCAGGGTCATGTAGCGCGCGCCGAGGTCGTAGTAGGCACGCAGCACGTCCAGGGAGTTGTTGATCTGGTGTCCGCCCTCGACGCCGATGAGAGCGGCGACTTTGCCCGCCTTGTGCGCCCGCACTACATCAGCGGCGGTGTACGCCATGGTCAGGTCGTTCGGGTAGCGGGCGCACATCTGCTTCACGATGTCGATCTGGTCGATCGTCATCTGCACCGCCGCCGGCCCCTGCGTCTCGACCGGAATGTACACCGACCAGAACTGGCCGCCGACATGGCCGGCGCGCAGACGCGGGATATCGGTCATGAGTGGCGGAGCGCCGGCGGGCGCCGGCAGAGGCAGCGTCGAGCGGCCGAGGTCAACCTTGCCCAGATCGCTACCGAAGCGGACGCGGATCTCCCACGGAAGATCGTTGTGACCGTCGATGAGCGGGGTTTGCGCGAGGATGCGCGCGATGCGCTGCGCATCGGTATCGGCGGCGAGCGCGGCCGCCGTGAACAGCAGAGCAGCGAGCAGCGTGCAGGCCTGCCGCGCGAATCGTGTCAGGTTCGGCATGCGGATGATCCCGGGGGTTTTTGGGGCGGGCGGCATCATACCGGAAGCGCCGATCCCCGCAGAGACGATGAGCGCGCCGCAGGCTAAGCTTGCCGCGAAGCGCTCCCCTTTCGGCCCGACGAGGAGGCCTGATGAGACGGCCCGCATACTGGTTCCGCGGCACGCTGCTGGCGCTGTGCCTCGGCACGGCCGCGGCTCAGCCGCTCGCGGCCCCAGACGATCAGCCACCGCGGCTGAGCCTCCCGGCGAGCGCCGGTGGTCAGGTGAGCTTCGTGATCTACGGCGACACCCGCTTCACCCGCGAGGAGGCCGTGGCGAACCCGGTTGCGCGCCGCGCACTGGTCGAGAGGATCGCGGCGGAGAACCCGGCAGCCATCTTCGTCGGCGGCGATCTCGTCTACAGAGGCAACATCACGGACGACTACGCCACTTACCGCAGCGAGACACTCGAGTGGGCGCGGCGAAAGATCCCGGTCTTTCCCGCCCTGGGCAATCACGAACTGAGCGGCTGCGAAGCCGACGACGCCGGGCCCTGCCTGGAGAACTGGTGGCAGGCCTTTCCCGAGCTGAGGCTTCGACCCTACCGCTGGTACTCGGTTTCGATAGGCCAGGACATCCTGGCCATCATGCTGGACTCGGCAGCCTCGCTCAGACCGCAAAGCGCGCAGCACGTCTGGTTCGAACGGCAAATCGCCGCCGCCGACACGCATTACAAGTTCATACTCGTGGTGCTGCATTACCCGCCGGTGCGCGACGCGGTGTTCCCGCGTGGCCGGGACGAGGCGGAGATCGAGCGCTATCTTTCGGGGCAGGCGGCCGTGCTGCATGCGAAAGTGATCGTCGTCGGCAGTCATGTACACAACTACGAGCGCTTCAGCCGCAATGGCATCATGTACCTCGTGAGCGGGGGCGGGGGAGCGAAGCCCGTGCCTGCGTTCCGCATGTCGGGCGAGCTCTCGCAGCTCAAGACGTCAGTCAACTTTCACTATCTGCGATTCAGGCTCGAGAACCAGCGGCTCGACTGCACCATGGTGCGCTTCGACGCCGCCGATCAGACCGGCAACGCCTGGAGCGAGCCGGACCGGTTCGAGGTGTCCACGCACTGATACAAGGAGTCCACATGTCAGCTCCGTCCGATGAAGCCCGTCTCGCGGGCGCCGTAGCCGGCGCCGTACGCCGTCACTGGCGGCTGTTCCTCGCCGAGGGAGTCGCGCTGGTCATTCTCGGGCTGCTCGCGATCATGGCGCCGGCGATCGCCTCGGTGGCGGCGGCGGTATTCTTCGGCTGGATCCTGCTCCTGAGCGGCGTCGCGGGGCTCATCACGACACTCCGTGGCCGCCAGGTCCCGGGATTCGGCTGGTCGCTGCTCTCGGCGCTCGTCGGTATCGTGGCGGGTCTCCTGCTCCTCATCTTTCCCGTACAGGGGGCGTTGTCGCTGACGGCGGTGCTGATCGCCTTCCTCTGGATCGAGGGAGTGGCCACGATCATGTACTCGCTCGAGCATCGCGCGGCGCCCTCCGGCCGTTGGCATTGGATGCTGGCGAGCGGCATTCTCGATGTGGCGCTCGGACTGCTGATCCTGCTCGCACTGCCGCAGGCGGCACTCTGGGCCCTGGGTGTCATCGTGGGAATCAACCTGCTGTTCGGCGGCTGGGCACTCATGCTGATGGCGCTGCATGCGCGGCCGCGGGGAGCCTGAGTTGCTTGGCTTTCGCGTGATCGCCGCCCTCCTCCTGATGGCGGGCGGCGCCTGCCTCGCGGCAACCCCCGCTGTCCGGCCGCGCGCCGCGGACATCGGGCTGAAAGTCGGCATTCTTCCGGCGGGGCCGCTGGATGCGATCACCGACGTCGCCGGGGTGACGGTCGGACAGACGACCATCGTACGCGGCGACAACATCCGCACCGGCGTCACCGCGATCGTGCCGCATCCCGGCAATCTCTATCGCGAGAAGGTTCCGGGAGCGATCGTCGTCGGGAACGGCTATGGCAAGCTCGCCGGCAGCACGCAGGTCGAGGAGCTCGGCGAGATCGAAACGCCGATCCTGCTCACCTCGACCCTCAGCGTGCCGCGGGTGGCGGACGCACTGATCACCTACATGCTCCAGCTCCCCGGCAACGAGGACGTGCTGTCGGTGAACCCCGTGGTCGGCGAGACCAACGACGGTTACCTGAGCGACATCCGTGGGCGCCACATCAGCGCCGATGACGTGTTCGCGGCCCTGAAGGGCGCCCGCGGCGGCCCGGTCGAGGAAGGCGCCGTCGGTGCCGGCACCGGCACGGTCGCCTTCGGCTGGAAGGGCGGCATCGGCACGGCCTCGCGTCGCGTGCCAGCGGATGCGGGCGGCTACATCGTAGGCGCTCTGGTGCAGTCGAATTTCGGCGGGATCCTCACAATCGCCGGCGCGCCGGTGGGTGTCGAGCTCGGCCAGTACTACCTGCGCGATGAAGTCGAGCGCTCAGGTGCGGGGGCACGCGCCGACGGGTCGTGCATGATCGTGATCGCCACCGATGCGCCGCTCGATGCGCGCGAGCTCAAGCGCCTCGCGGCGCGCGCGCTGCTCGGACTGGCGCGCACCGGCAGCTCCGCTTCCAACGGCAGCGGCGACTACGCGATCGCGTTCTCAACGGCCGCGGCGGTTCGCATCCGCACCGACCCGCAGGCGCTGACGCGCAAGGAGGAAGTGGTCACCACCGCCGCGGTCTCGCCGCTCTTCCTGGCGGCGATCGAGGCCACTGAAGAGGCGATCTACAACTCGATGCTCAGGGCGACGACCACGATCGCCAACGGCCACACGGTCGAGGCGCTGCCCATCGAGCGCGTCGTGAAGATTCTCAGGGAGCACCGCCTCATCCACTGACGGGGCGTACGGCGGAGCGTCAATTGGCTGCCGCGCGCTGCAACGCGCGGCGCAGAGTCTCCATCTGGCCGTCGTTGACATCCAGATGGAACACGATGCGAATGGTCTGTCGTCCCATGCTCGAGGCGAGCACGCCGTGCTCCCTGAGCCTGCGCAGAAACGCCTCGCCGGTGATCGAGTCGCCGAGGTTGAAGATGACGATGTTCGTTTCGACCGGCAGCACTGACTCCACACACGGCAGCGCTTGCAGCTCGGCCTCCAGCGTCTTCGCACGTGCATGGTCCTCGGCCAGGCGCTCGACGTGATGCTCGAGAGCAAAGCGCCCTGCCGCGGCGAGATAGCCCGCCTGGCGCATGCCACCGCCCATCACCTTGCGGTAACGCAGCGCTCTGCCGATGAGCTCGCTCGAGCCGAGCAGCAGCGAGCCGGCCGGCGCGCCGAGTCCCTTGGAGAGGCACACAGAGACCGTATCGAACAGGTGGCCATAGTCGCGCGGAGCTTCGCCGCGCGCCACCAGGGCGTTGAATAGGCGCGCGCCATCGAGGTGCAGAGCGAGCTGGTGCTCGGAGCAGACGGCACGGATGCGCGCGAGCTCCTGCAGGTCCCAGCAGCAGCCGCCACCCTTGTTGACGGTATCCTCGACGGTCACCAGGCGCGTCCATGGCAGATGCGCATCGTCGCGGCGGTTGACGGCCTCCCTGACCTGCTCGGCTGTGAAACGGCCGCGCTGCCCGGCGAGCAGCCGCACCGAGGCACCGCTGTTCGCGGCGATACCGCCGCCCTCGTAGAGGTAGACGTGAGCGAGCTCGTGGCAGATGACCTCGTCGCCCGGCCGCACGTGCACCTTGATGCCGATCTGATTGGTCATGGTGCCCGAAGGGCAGAAAAGCGCCGCTTCCTTGCCGAAGAGCTCGGCGGCCTCGCGCTGCAGCGCGTTGACGGTCTCGTCCTCGCCGAGAACGTCGTCACCGACCGTGGCCTCCATCATCGCCTGGAGCATTGCCGGGGTGGGCCGGGTGACCGTGTCACTCCTTAGGTCGATCATCTGAGAAGACATGCGGGGTCCTCGAGCGCCAGGGACGCAGCGAGTGTACGCCCGCAGCTAGCTCACCCGCTGCTGTTCCGGCCGGGCGAGCCGCAGCATCGCCCGCGTGGCGTCGAAATAATCGGGCTCGATCTCGTGCGCCGGAACCGGATGGGAAAAGTAATATCCCTGCGCGTGATCGCAGCCGTACTCGCGCAGCAGCGCGGCTGCAGGCTGTGTCTCGACTCCTTCGGCGCACACCTGCATGCCGAAGCCATGGGCGAGCTGGATGGCGCTGCGCACGATACGCTGGTCGGCCACATCGCTCGAGAGCTGCAGCACGAAGCTCTTGTCCACCTTGAGCGTCTGCACGGGAAGCTGCTTCAGATACGCGAGCGCCGCATACCCGGTCCCGAAGTCATCGATCGCCAGGCGCACGCCCAGGGAGCGCAGGGCATGCAACCGCTTCAGTGTCGTGTCGGGGTGTCTCAGGACCGCGCTCTCCGTCACCTCGAGCTCGAGGAGCTCGGCCGGTACGTTGGCGGCAGAGAGGAGTTCCGCCACTTTCTCCACGAATGTCTGATCGAGAAGATTGTTCACGGAGATGTTGACCGAGACGGAGACCTGTTGACCGACGCTGCGCCACAGCGCGATCTGCTCGATTGCGATCCTCAGGACCCGCTGCGTGAAGGCGTGAATGAGCTCGGTGTTCTCGACCAGTTGCACGAAGCGCGCCGGCGAGATGGGCCCGAGCGTCGGATGAGTCCACCGGGCCAGCGCCTCGAAGCCGATGAGCGCGCCGCTATCGAGGCTCACCTTCGGCTGATACACCAGCGTCAGGCCTCCTTCGCGCAGCGCCCGCGCGAAGTCGGACTTCAGTGCCAGCATCTCCGGCGTGAAGTCGTCCATCTCGTGCACGTAGCGCGCAAACGGCTTGAGCTCGCCCTTGGCCGCCGCCCGTGCCACATTCGCGCAGCGCAGGATCTCCGCCGGGCTCTTCGCGTCCTCCGGGAAAATTACGATGCCCATGCTGGCGGTGAGCTCCAGCTCCATGCCGCTCATGTGGGTGGGCTGCCCGAGTGCGCGCTGCACCCGGGTGCACAGCGCCGCCGCGCCCGCTTCATCGGCGCTGCGGTCGCTGAAAACCGCCAGCTCGTCTCCACCGAGCCGCGCGAGCTGCGCTTCGGCGCCGAGGGCCTCGACCAGCCGTTGTGAGACTTCCGCCAGAACCCGATCGCCGATTGCATACCCCAGGGTATCGTTCACATCCTTGAAGCGGGTCAAATCGAGGATCACGACGGTAAAAGGCAGCGGTTGCGGGCTTTCGGTCGCGCTCTGCACCAGCTGCATGAAGGCGTTGCCGTTCAGGAGTCCTGTGAGCGTGTCGTAGCGGGCAAGATACTCCTGCTCGGCGAGATAGCTGCGCTGCTCGCGCAGCGCAGCGCGCAGCTGCCAGCCGAAGCCGGCGACCGCGGCAACGCCGAGAATGAGCACGATGAGGGGCGCGATTGACTGATCGAGCCAGGCGCCATAGAGCGAGGACTCGGGAATCGTCACTGCGACATACAAGGGCACGATGGAGGAGCGCGAATAGGCATCCATGTAGGAGTCGGGCGAGGCGCTGCGGCGGGTCGAGGCCGAGAAGTGACTCAGGGTCACCACCCCGAAGGGCTTCTGCCCGAGCACCTCAGCTACCTCGGGAGCCACGCGCCCGCTGCGCACCTCGAGGCGATTGGTGCCGGGGATGTAGCGGAAGATTCGCTTGCCGTCGGTGGTCGCAAAGTTGACCCAGCCACCCTTGATGAGCTCCAGGCTCTTGGTTGCGGCAGTGAGGCGCTCGACAGGCACCAGTGCGAAAAATGTGTCGATGGCGCCGCCGGGATGCGGCACGCCAAAGGTGATCGGCATGTAGTAGCCGGCGCCGTCGGGCAGCCGCACGAGATAACCGATCTCGCTCGCAGGTCCGCTGGAGCGGGGGAGCGAGGCAAGTGCGCGCGCCACTTCAGTGTCTGGCGCGCTTCCCGCGTGAGTGACCGCGGTGAGCTCGCCCGAAGCGCGGATCACACCGAGATAAGCCGAGAGCGCGTCGAAGTGGACCGCCGTCTGGAGAAGCTCGAGCAGCCTGGCCTGCGAAAGGCTCGGGGTTGCTGCGAGAGCCGGATTCAGGCCGGCGAAGTCGACGGTCGTCTGCTCGAGCAAGCCGCTCACACCCTTCTCGAGGCTCACCGCGATATTGAGGCCGTCGAGCCGGCCGGCGGACCAGATCTGCTCGCGAAGGTGCGCGACCAGATACAGCGCGGTGCCCGTGAGCAGCAGGATTGCGATCGCAAGGGACACCCGGGCCCGCAGGAGTCGGGTCGCGATGGGCCTCGCGCGGTGCAGATCAGGGACGCGCGCGGCGGTGGGTAGTGGCCGTTCGGGCAACGGTTGTCTCTTCTTCGATCCGTCGCCACACCAAGCCTACTCGCCTGTGCTCAGGCTGTCTGCTTCACCATCGCCGGTCGTCGCAGAAAACTTAAACGGTCAAGCTCAAGCTCAAGATATTCCCCGCACCAGCGAGTAATCCCGCATCAGCTCCCGCGACCACTCGCTCTGACGCACCGCCTCCGTGGCAGGAATTCGCGCATCACATCCACGGCGTCGAGCTCAGCGACGTGCAGCTGTGCGCCTCCGATCCCGCGCGATGCGCGAAACCTAACCACCGAAGTAATCGTCTGCGGCGCTCTCTCACGCCCCGTGCACGTAGCCGATGGGCGCAAGAACATATGTCTGTGGCTCACTCACCGCTGGCACCTCTGATGCGTCGTCTTCCCAGAAATAGGTCCGCCGTGCGGTGTTGGTTTCTGTGCGGCACCGGGATTTCCCCGATGCGCGCCCCGTGGGTGGTCTGAGGACGACGTGGCGGCAGCTTGTCGTCGCTCGTCGACACAGCCGGCCGAATGCGCAGCGCGGAGCTCGTGTCTGCGATTTAGCGCTTGACCCACCCGGCGCGCCTCATCAAGCTGGCGCTCGCCAAGTGATGCACCGAATGACACAGGAAGGGAATCCATGACGCTGCGCGTGCTCGTAGTAAGCGACGTGCGCATCGTGCAGGAAGGACTGCGCGCGGTGCTCGGCACATGCGAGGCAATCGAGGTCGTCAGCACCATCGATTCGCGGCACGCCGGAGAGCAATGCGCGCGACTGCAACCCCATGTCGTGCTGTTCGACGCGGCACGCTGCGAGAGCGTCGAGTATGTCAAGGACGTCGTGAGCTGCGCACCGAACTGCAAAGTGGTCGCTTTCGGCGTGCATGAGACCGAGGAGGAAATTCTCACCCTGGCGGCGGCCGGTACCGCGGGCTACGTTCGCGCCGCTGTCGCGAGCGCTGACGTAGTGAGCGTCCTCGAACGGGTCATGCGCAATGAGCTGCCGTGCTCGGCGCGCGCCGCCGCCTCGCTCTACCATGAGGTAGCGACGCTCTCGGGGAGCGGTGCCACTCGCACCCGGCGCACGCAGAGCAGGACGACTGCACGCGTGTCGCGGCGCGAGCTGCAGGTCGCGCGGCTCATCGATCGGGGACTCAGCAACAAGCAGATCGCCCGCGCGCTCGGCATCGAGCCCGCCACCGTCAAGAACCACGTGCACAACCTGTGCGAAAAGCTCAAGGTGCACCGGCGCGGCGCAGCGGCTGCGCGGCTGCGCCCCGCCTGGCGCACGCTCACAGCGACGGCTCAGTGAGAGCAAGCTCCGCCGACGGGGCGCTGAGCCTTCAGAACATTCCCGGTCCCGGTCCCTGCATCGTCAGCCATGCCGGCCACACTTGCGGCGGCGGGTACGAGAGGCCCCCCGGGCTCACACCCTCGCTGCCGTCTGCACGGCGCAGAGCGGTGATGCCGGGACCGGCGGGTACGCGCAGCAGGTCCGGCACGCCGGCTCCGCCTCGCAACGGGTCGCCGAAGTGCGGCACGGCGCTCGAGCGGATCAGCTCGAGCAGCACCTGCACCCGCTGATCGGTGCGACCGCGCAACGCGCCCTGCTGGAGCAGCGGGTGATGCGCGAGCACCAGAGCGGCGAAGCCGGTGACGTACGCGGCCGCCACCGAGGTGCCGTCCGCTGCGGCATAGCCGCCGCCCGGCACCGCGGAAATGACCGCCACCCCTGGCGCCGCCACTGAAAGCTGCGGCCCGACTGCACTGAAGCTCGCCGCGAACACCTCATCCGCACCGATCAGCTGCGGAATCACGGCGAGCGCATGCGAGCTGTCCGCCGGAAATTCCCTGAGGCGGCCGACCGCTCCCACCGCCATGAGCCCCGGGAGCGTTGCCGGAAACGCAGGAGCGGCGCCCGTATTGCCCGCGGCGGCAATGCAGGCGATGCCCTTGTGGCGCGCCTCGTAGATCTTCTGCGCGATGAGCTCGGAGAATCCCTCGCACACCACGCCGATGAGGACCAGGTCGAGCTCGCGTACGATGCACTCATCGAGCGCGGCGAGCAGATCGCTCACCCGTCCTTCCGGAATCACCTTGAACACATGCAGCTCCGCTTCCGGAGCGCATCCGGCGATGCCTTGCTCGGCGTGCGCGGCATTGATGATGCCGGCGCAGTGAGTGCCGTGTGCCAGCGGGTCCTGTGTCCAGCTGTTGTCGGTGGCGCCGGCAGTGAAGTCCTTGCCTTGCGCGATGTGGTGCAGCAGCGGATGCGCGGTATCGCAACCCGAATCGATGATGCCGACCCGCACGCCGCTCCCCGAGAAGCGCCCGGTGGTCGGGTCGATGCGCATCAGACGCT
>DATGJR010000217.1:0-4674 GCA_035295065.1 Steroidobacteraceae bacterium | reverse complement strand
GCTCGCGTAGTAGTAACCGACCGCGGCCGTCAGATAGAGCCCGCCGCCGAAGAGGCCCTCACGCAGCAACCACTGACCGGAAGCATCCGCCACGAACGCGCGGCTGCGGTACACCGCGTAGTACTCCTGCGCGTACCCCTGGTACGGGTACACGAGCGTCGAGTAACGCACCGCGCTCGGGATCGCGGTGACCGAGACCGTGTAGCGGTCGAGCCAGCTGAGCGCCGCCGAGATCTCCTGGTAATCGTCCGAATGACGCGCCGCGCCGCCGACGAAATAGTCGGCCCGCCCGCTCACCGTGGCGCTCCAGGCGCCGCTCAGGTTGAAGCGCTGGCCGAGATAGACCTGCAGCTCCGCGTCCGTGTCCGGCTGGAGGTTCTTATCGCGCGTCGAGGCCCAGACGCCGGCAAACGTCCCGGCCGAGCTGCCCGCGTGCAGATCCGCCTGCAGCGCGCCGTGGCCGTCACTTTGCGAGACGCCGCGGTAGATGTAGTCGCTGCTCGCGGCGAGCGTGCCGCCGATCGGCCCCGGCTCCTCCTGTGCGCTCACTGCCTGCGCGGCGAGCAGCGCCAGCGCACAGGCACACATGCATCCCGGTGCGGCGGGGCGCCTGGGTACGGCCATCACTTTTGCGACTGCTCAACCATGCGGACCGGCTATATAAAGGCATCCCGCGGACGGCGGACGTATACTGACAGTCTCAATTATGCAGACGTTGAATCGGGACGACAGCACGAGCCGTACGCCGCATCGTTTCCGGGGCGAGGCCCTGACTTCGTGAGCGCCGAGCCCAGGGAAGCGGTCGCCCCCGTCAGCTCCGAGGTCACGGTCGACCGCTGGTTGCGCGGTGCCACCGAGCATGCGACCGACCAGGTGGCCGAGGAGCGCCCCGTGGCGCTCGTCTATCACGACGTGCCGCACGTCGTGATGCTGGCCACGCCGGCGGACCTCGAGGACTTCGCGACCGGCTTCACTCTGAGCGAGGCGCTGGTCGCTCAGGCGGACGAGATCCGCGGAGTCGAGGTACGCCGCGGCGCCGAGTCGGTCGACGTGCACATCACGGTCGCCTGGGAGCGCTTCACGCAGCTGCTGCAGCGGCGGCGCAATCTCACCGGCCGCACCGGCTGTGGCTTGTGCGGCGCGGAGACCGCCGCCGACGCCATTCGCGAGCCGGGACCTGTCCCGCGCGGCGTCGATGTGACGAGCGCCGGGCTCCATGCGGCGATCGAGCAGCTCGGCGGGATGCAGCCGATCAACGCCCGCACCGGCAGCGTCCACGCGGCCGCGTGGGTGATTCCGGGGCAGGGGATCCAACTGGTGCGCGAGGACGTCGGCCGGCACAACGCGCTCGACAAGACGATCGGCGCGCTGGTACGCAGTGGCGCGGATCTCGCGGCGGGCTACATGCTGATGACGAGTCGCGCGAGCTACGAGCTGGTGCAGAAGTGCGCCACCGTCGGTATCCCGTTTCTCGCGGCGCTCTCGGCCCCCACGGCCTTCGCCGTGCGCCTCGCCGAGCGCTCGGGTATCACGCTGGTCGCCTTTGCGCGGCGCGACCGGCATGTCGTCTACGCGCACCCACAGCGGTTGAAGCCATAGTACCCATGAAACCGACGTCCCCGGCCGCGGGCCGGGCGCTCATCTGCGGCTCGCTGGCCTACGACACGATCATGGTGTTCGGCGATCGCTTCGCCAATCACATCCTCCCCGACAAGATCCACATGCTGTCGGTCTCGTTCCTCGTACCGCAGCTGCGCCGCGAGTACGGGGGCTGTGCCGGCAACATCGCCTATAACCTGGCACTGCTCGGCGATGTGGGCTTGCCGATGGCGACGGTGGGGCGCGACTTCGGTCCCTACCGCGAGTGGATGGCGGGCAACGCCGTGCCCACAGACCATGTGCGCGTCGTCGATTCCGAGCACACCGCTCAGGCATTCATCACGACCGACCTCGATGACAACCAGATCACCGCCTTCCACCCCGGTGCCATGCAGCACTCGCATCTGAACCAGGTGGGGGATGCCGCCGGCATCACGCTCGGGATCGTGGCCCCCGATGGGCGCGAGGGGATGATCCGGCACGCCGAGCAGTTCGCCGCGGCCGGCATCCCCTTCATCTTCGACCCGGGGCAGGGCCTGCCGATGTTCGCCCGCGATGATCTCGAGCGCTTCCTCTCCCAGGCACGCTGGATGACGCTGAACGACTATGAATGGCAGCTGGTGCAGCAGAAGACCGGCTGGACGATCCCTGAGCTCGTAGAGCGGGTGGCGGCGCTCATCGTGACGCACGGCGCTGCGGGCTCGACCATTCACACGCGCGACGGCGCACTCGAGATTCCGGCCGCCCCGGTGAGCGCGGTGGTGGACCCGACCGGCTGCGGCGATGCCTACCGCGCCGGACTTCTCCACGGCCTCCTCCATGGGCTCGACTGGCGCACCACCGGACATATTGCCTCGGTTCTGGGGGCCATCAAGATCGAGTCGCGCGGCACTCAGAACCATCGCTTCACGCGCGAGGGCTTCGCGCAGCGCCTGGCGGCGGCAGCCGCCGGGGCAGGACAACGACGGCTGGGTTAAACTGCGCGGATGTCAAACGATTATCTCTTCACCTCGGAGTCGGTTTCCGAAGGCCACCCCGACAAAGTCGCGGACCAGATCTCGGACGCGGTCCTGGATGCCATCCTCAGGGAAGATGCGCGCGGCCGTGTCGCCTGCGAGACGCTCGTCAAGACCGGCGTCGTGATCGTGGCGGGCGAGGTCACGACCAGCGCCTGGGTGGATGTCGAAGCGCTGGTGCGCAAGACCGTCCTCGACATTGGCTACGACTCCTCCGACATGGGTTTCGATGGCGCGAGCTGCGGAGTGCTCAACATCATCGGCAAGCAGTCGCCCGACATCGCCCAGGGCGTGGACCGCAAGGATGAGCGCAAGCAGGGTGCCGGGGACCAGGGCCTGATGTTCGGTTACGCGACCAACGAGACTGACGTGCTGATGCCGGCGCCGATCACGCTCGCGCATCGGCTGGTCAAGCGCCAGGCGCAGGTGCGCAAGTCAGGCAAGCTCGCCTGGCTCCGGCCCGACGCCAAGAGCCAGGTGACGCTGCGCTATCAGGACCACGAGCCCGTGGGCCTCGAGGCGGTGGTGCTCTCGACGCAGCACAGTCCCTCGGTGTCGACCAAGGTGCTGCGCGAGGCGGTGATGGAGGAGATCCTCAAGCCCGTGCTTCCGACCAAGTGGGTCGACAAGCGCACCCGCTTTCACATCAATCCCACCGGGCGCTTCGTGATCGGCGGCCCCGTCGGGGACTGCGGTCTCACGGGGCGCAAGATCATCGTCGACACCTACGGCGGCTATGCCCGCCACGGCGGCGGCGCCTTCTCCGGCAAGGACCCCTCCAAGGTCGACCGGTCCGCCGCCTATGCCGCGCGCTATGTGGCCAAGAATATCGTCGCCGCAGGGCTCGCCGAGCGCTGCGAGGTGCAGGTGAGTTACGCGATCGGCGTCGCCGAGCCGACCTCGATCATGGTGGAGACCTTCGGCACCTCGCGCCTCTCGCGCGAGCACCTGACGCAGCTCATCCGCAAGCACTTCGACCTGACACCCTACGGACTGCGCGAGATGCTGGATCTGGTGCGTCCGATCTACCAGAAGACCGCCGCTTACGGGCATTTCGGCCGCAATGAGCCGGAGTTCAGCTGGGAGCGCACCGATCGCGCCGCGGCGCTCGCCGCCGAGGCCAAAGGAGCCCGCGCAGCGTAGCACCTGAGAGTTCCGAGCCGCTTTCCGCGGCAAGCACGGGCGCGCTGAGGAGCGTTGCGACAGGCCATTCCTGCCAGGCTCAGCGGTCCGTGATCATCCACACGGCGCTCACTCTGTCCACGGAGTATCCGCGCATGAACGCCACACTCAAACCGCCCGCCGATGCCGACCACCGCGTCGCAGACCTGAAGCTCGCCGACTGGGGACGCAAGGAGATTGCGATCGCCGAGACCGAGATGCCCGGTCTCATGGCGATCCGCGAGGAGTTCGCGCCCACTCAGCCGCTGCGCGGCGCGCGCATCGCGGGCTCGCTCCACATGACGATCCAGACCGCGGTGCTCATCGAGACGCTGCAGGCGCTCGGCGCCGAGGTGCGCTGGGCTTCCTGCAACATCTTCTCCACGCAGGATCACGCCGCGGCGGCGATCGCCGCGAACGGCACGCCGGTGTTCGCCTGGAAGGGCGAGTCGCTGGACGATTACTGGGAGTACACCCACCGCATCTTCGCCTGGCCCAAGGCGCAGCACGCCAACATGATTCTCGATGACGGCGGCGACGCGACGCTGCTGCTGCATCTCGGGGTGCGCGCCGAGAGCGATCCGGGCGTCATCGCCAGACACTCGAACGAGGAGGAGCAGGCGCTGTTCGCCTCGATCCGCACGCACCTGAAGAGCGACCCCCGCTGGTACTCGAGCCGCATCGGCCACGTGAAGGGCGTCACCGAGGAGACCACCACCGGCGTCAAGCGCCTCTACCAGATGGCGCGGGAAGGCAAGCTCGCCTTCCCGGCGATCAACGTCAACGACTCGGTCACCAAGTCGAAGTTCGACAATCTCTACGGTTGTCGCGAGAGCCTGGTCGACGGCATCAAGCGCGCGACCGACGTCATGGTGGCGGGCAAGGTTGCCGTGGTGTG
>DATGJR010000216.1:0-22898 GCA_035295065.1 Steroidobacteraceae bacterium | reverse complement strand
GCCGTAGCCGTACTGATCGTAGTTGTTGTTGACGGTCACGGTACCAAACACGGGCTCACCGTTGGGAAACCGGCCGGTCTCGAAACGCCCATCGAGCCCTATCCAGTCTCCCGCTCCACCCAGGCGACTGAGCGATGCCTCGAAAGAGTCCACCGTAACATCGTTGTATTGGCCCTGGGGATCGCTGTTGCTCTGTGTCAGGTCATCGCCTCCGAGATAGAGCTTCCAATCCGGCGTGATGAGCCACGATCCCTTGGCAAACTCCTCGCGCAGGTGAAGTCGGTCGGGGTGCACGCCCAACAACTCGGCGAACGGCTCCAGCGAGTAGCTGTCGGTTACCCCCACCTCGCCGCTCAGGCTGCTGCCCAGCTGCCACAGCCAGCTGCCGTGCAGGTTGTAGCCGTCGTAGTCGAGGTCGCGGAAGCGGTCGTAATGAACGATGTTATAGGCCAGCGAGGCCTCGAAGTGTTGCAGGCTGACGGGCACGTCCGCAGTCAACCCGACTGAAGTGGTGAGATAGGTATCGCTGCGAAACGGGTAGCCGATGAGGGTCATCGGATTGGCCCGGTCCGAGATCCGAAAGACATTGTCGTCCGTGGCGACCGTCTCCTCCACGAACGGCGAGAAAACAGGCCCCTGCGAAGCGCTCTCCGTCGCCGGCGGCCCTCCCACCAGCGGCACCTGCGCGCGCGCCTGCATCAACGGCAGCGCCGCGAGCCCTGCAAGCATCCAGCGCATCGCTGACCCTCCCGCCGCGCCGGCCCTCACTCGCGCCCCCTGCGGCGTCGGGCAATGCTCGGGTCTGCGATCGATGACAGCCGCCGGCGCCCGATCGCGAGCGCGCCCACGAGGCCCGCGACCAGCAAAGCCCAGATTCCCGGCGTACGTCTGCCCTGCGCGCCCGTCGGCATTTGCGGCTGGTTGTCGAGGGCGGCGCGCTCCGGGTGCACGCTGTTGCCGACGACATAACGCCATGGGTTGAGCGCCGGCAGTGAAGTTGGCGCGCTGCGCCGCACTTCCCCGCCACTCGGGACGTTCGTGAGCGTGACACCCGCCTGGTCGATCGGCTCGGACATCGTCGCCTCCGCACCACCCCGTATGGCGATCATCGCGAACATCAGCAGCAGCGCGAATGCTCTCATGGGTCGAGAAAGCGCAGCGCCAGCGCGCGACCAACCGCCTGGGTGCGGTTGCGCACATTGAGCTTGCGCAGAATTTTCTGTACGTGGTTCTTCACGGTCAGCGGGCTGATCCCGAGAATCGTGCCGATCTCGAAGTTGCTCTTGCCGAGGTGGATCCAGCGCAGGATCTCCTTCTCGCGTGCGGTGAGAAGATCCGCAGTGTGGGTGGCCGCCTGGGCCTCCTCCGGTGCACGCGCCAGTTGCGAGCGCACCCAGGCGAGGTGCAGGAAGGGGGCGATGAGCTCGAGCATGAAGGACTGCTCGGCACCGACGTCTCCGGGCATCCCGCCGAGCACGAAGAGGCTCACGGGCTTGCCGAGCGAGTCATAAGTTCCGTGGACCAGCACATTGTCCGCCCCCGTGGCATGCAGCTCCGCGGAAAACTCGCCGTGTGCCAGGGCGCCGGTGCCCGTCATGCTGCAGACCACCGGATGGAACTCGGCCTCGACCCAGCGCCGCACCATCTCGGCGACCGACTCCACGTCCTGCTGGAAGAGCCCGCAGACGCGTTCGGAGTCGATCCACGGGCTGGCGAAGCAATCGACCTGGTAGGTCATGGGCCGCCCTTCGCGCAGAGCGCACAGCAGCAGCTCATGCCTGAGGAGGTTTTGCAGCAGCCCCTGGGTCCAGCCGAACAGCTGCGCCCGGGTGTATACGCGCAGCGAGGCATCGATGTTGAGCAGCAGCGACTCGAGCACCTGAGACTCGAGCAGCCGCGCGCCGCTCGTAAGGGCGCGCTCGGTGTCCCGGACAGTCGTGCCTTGTCCCGGTCGGGTGTGCATATTCACTTGGCTGTCGCCCACCTGCATAGCTGCCTGGCCTCAGTCGCGGGTAAGTCCCGCAGCAGCCGACACTATGTGACACGCTTGTTATGCAATCGTTAAGCGGCTCAAAACGCCCCCCGGTAGTCCTTTCTGCCTAGAGAATCCGGGGTGTCGGTTCATCGGAACGGACCGCAACAGCCTCTAGGGTTCGCGCATGTCGTCGACCGGCCTGCAGCTGCAACCGCAGTTCCTCGATCGCCGGGCCCCGCCTGCGGCGCAGCTGGTCTCACTCATCGACCCGCTGGCAACTATTGGCGCGCTGCTGCTTTGCACGGCCATCTTTGACGTCCGCTTCCAGGGTCCGTACCTGATACTCGCGCTGTTGGTCTTCTCGCTGACCTTTCCGGGGAACGTGTCCAAGGTGACGGGCGCGCGCACGCTCGCGCGCGAGATCGTGGCCAGTTGGTGCATCACCGTGGCGGTGCTCACCGTCATCGGCTGGGCGACCCGGACTGTCCCGGCCTTCGAGCCGCGCGTGCTGCTCGCCTGGTTCATCGCGGCGCCCGCGGCCCGCTTCGCCGCGCACCTGGCACTGCCGCCGCTGCTGCATCGGCTGTTCAGCGCCGAGCGCGCGCAGCGCGTCGCCGTGATCGCCGGTGCGTGCGAGCTCGGCCGCACCCTGGCCGAGCGGCTGCGTGGCAACCCGCTGCTCGGCGTGCGCGTAGCGGGTTTCTTCGACGATCGTGGACCGAAGCGCACGGGCGCTGGAACAGCGGACACGGATGCAATGCTCGGAACGCTCGACCAGCTGGCTGTCTACGTCAAGGAGCATCGCGTCGACCTCATCTATATAACACTGCCGATGGCCTCACAGCCGCGCATCGTGCGGCTGCTCGATCAGCTGCACGACACGACCGCATCCATCTATTTCGTACCGGATATCTTTCTCTTCGACTTCATCCAGGCGCGCGTCGACACGCTCGACGGCATGCCGGTGGTTTCGGTGTGCGAGACGCCCTTCCGCGGCATCAACGGACTGGTAAAGCGCGCGAGCGACGTCGTCCTCGCGCTGCTCATCCTGCTGCTGCTGTTGCCGCTGCTGGTGGCGATCGCCATCGGCGTCAGGATGAGCTCCCCGGGTCCGGTCATCTTCCGGCAACGCCGTTACGGACTCGATGGCCGCGAGATCGTGGTCTACAAGTTTCGCTCCATGACCGTGACGGAGGACGGCGAGCTCATCCGCCAGGCCACACGCGCCGACGGACGCGTGACCGCCTTCGGCGCGTTCCTGCGGCGCTACTCGCTCGATGAGCTGCCGCAGTTCATCAACGTGCTGCAGGGGCGCATGAGTGTGGTCGGCCCGCGGCCCCACGCGGTGGCGCACACCGAGCTCTACCGCAAGCTCATCAAAGGCTACATGATCCGCCACAAGGTCAAGCCAGGTATCACAGGACTCGCGCAGGTGAACGGCTTTCGCGGAGAGACCGATACCCTCGAGAAGATGGAAGGCCGGATCGCCTACGACCTGGCATACCTTCGCCAGTGGTCGCTGCAGCTCGATCTGTGGATCGTGCTGAAGACTCCCGTCGTGGCCCTCAGCGGGCGCAACGCCTACTGATCCGCCGTGCTTCTGAAGCAGTAACCGGCCCCACGGACCGTCTCGATCATGCGATCGTGGCCGCTCGGCTGTAATGCCTGGCGGAGCTGGCGAATGTGGACGTCGACGGTCCGGTCCTCGACGAAAACATGATCTCCCCAGACCTCATCGAGCAGCTGGCTGCGGCTGTAGACGCGATCGGGGTGGGTCATCAGGAAGTGCAGCAGGCGAAACTCCGTCGCCCAGAGCTTGACGTTCTGGCCGGCGGCGCTCACGCGGTGAGCCGCCGGGTCGAGCTTCAGGCCCTCGAACTCCACCGGTTCATCGGCGAGCAGCGGCGCACCGCGGCGCACCACCGCCTTGATGCGTGCCAGGAGCTCCCGATGAGAAAATGGCTTGGTGAGATAGTCGTCGGCACCGGCCTCGAGTCCCGTGACCTTATCGGTCTCGTCGGCGCGGCCGGTGAGCATGATGATGGGAATCTGCCGAGTGCGCTTGTCGCTGCGCAGCTCTCTGAGGAAAGTGACTCCGCTACCGCTCGGCAGCATCCAGTCGAGCAGCATCAGGCCCGGGAGCGCCCCGCGCATCGCCACCTCCGCCTCCTCGACGCTGGCGGCGCGCATCACCTCGTAGCCGGCCCGCTCCAGGCCGGCCGCGATCAGCCGCTGGGTGACCAGCTCGTCCTCGACGACCAGAATCGCACCACGCATGGAGGCGGATCATATTGAGGAGTAGTCCGGCCGGCTATAGCTGTATCGCGATGTTGTTGTAGGTGTCGGCCGGCAAAATGCTGTCGCGTTTCACCGACGCGGGGCCCGTCAGATCAACCGATACTTCATTGCGTAGCGCACCAGAGCCGCGTTATTGGTGAGCGCGAGCTTCCTCATGATCCGCGCGCGGTAGGTGCTGATGGTGCTCGGGCTGAGTGACATCTCCTCGGCGATTTCATTGATCTGCTTGCCGGAGGCGATCAGCCACATCACCCGGTATTCGCGATCCGAGAGCAGCTCATGCGGCGGCTTCTCTCCGCCCTCGGCGAGCTCGGTCGCCAGTTTCTCGGCAAAGGCCGCGCTCACGTACTTGCCGCCATTCACCACCTTGCGGATCGCGCCGGTGAGGTCCTCGTTGGCGCTCGCCTTGTTGATGTATCCGGCGCCGCCTGCCTTGAAGACCTGGCCCGCGTGCACCTCCTCCGGCAGGATGCTGAGCACCAGCACCGGACGGTCGGGATAGTGGCGCTTCACCTCCCGCACCAGGTCCGCGCCATTGCATCCGGGCATCGAGTAATCGAGCACCGCCACGTCCCACTCGAGCTTACGCGCCAGCTCGAGCGCTTCATCGCCGGTCTTCGCCTCACCGATGACGGTCATGTCCTGCTCGGATGCGACGATGTCCTTCAGGCCCCGACGCACGATCGGGTGGTCGTCAGCAATCAGAATTCTCACAACAGCTCTCCTCAATCCCATGAGCGGCTCAGGCAATCGGCACCGTCACCTTTACCACAGTCCCCTTGCCGTGCACTCCGCGGACGTAGATGCGGCCGCCGAACGGCAAGACTCGCTCCCGCACTCCCATCAGTCCGAGGGACTTCGGGCTCTGCGCGGCCTCGCTGTCGATGCCGCGGCCGTTATCCTCGACCGAAAGCAGCAGTTGCCCGCCATTGCAACGCAAATTCACCTCGACGCGCGTGGCGTTGGCGTGGCGCGCCACGTTGGTCAGCAGCTCCTGGAAGATGCGGAACACCGCCGTCGCGCGGCTGCTGTCGAGCGCCAGTGGCGCAGCAGGGAGCGACACCACGCACCTCAGGCCGCTGCGCCGCTGAAACTCCTCTGCCTGCCAGACGATCGCCGCGGGCAGGCCCAGCTGATCGAGCACATCCGAACGCAGCCGCGAGACGATCTGCCGCACGGATTCCATCGTGGCGTCGATCAGCTCCGACATCGATTGCGCGCGCTCACGCAGCACGCGCGCACCCGCGGGCAGCCGGCCGGTGATCCAGGTGAGATCCATTTTCAGACCGGTCAGCGCCTGGCCGAGCTGGTCATGAAACTCGCGCGCGATCCGTGTCCACTCCTCCTCGCGCACCGACTGCAGGTGGGCGGCCAGAGCGCGCAGGCTTTCCTGCGAGGCCTTCAGATCCTTCTCCGCCGCCGCACGCTCCCCGATCTCCTGGCGCAGTGCGGCGTTCTTGCGGTCCAGATCCACGAACACCGCAATCTTGGACCGCAGCACCTCGGGCCGCAGCGGCTTGACGATGTAATCGACCGCGCCCGCCTCGTAGCCGCGCGACATGGAAGGCGTGTCCTCGTATGCGCCGGTGAGGAAGATGATCGGTGTATGGCGCGAGCGCTCGCGCTCGCGAATGAGCCGCGCGAGCTCGAAGCCGTCCATCCCCGGCATGCGCGCATCGAGCAGGATGACGGCAAAGTCCTGGCGCAGGAGGTAACGCAGCGCCTCCTCTCCTGACTTCGCAGTCACGACCTCGACGGGCATGTCACTCAACAGTCCCTCTAAGGCCATCAGACTGCGCGCATCATCGTCGACCGCAAGCACGCTGGCTCGCTCCTGTACAGCCGCATCCATCGCCTCTCCTGGAGAGTCTCGGGGATTATTGACCAGCGCGGCGCTGTAGAGAACCCGCGACGGGTATAAATCGGCACTGTCGCGTGCTTGCGCCCGAGAAAGAAGTCAGCGGCTGTAGCGTTAGGGCGTAGGACGACGTAGCTGATCGTCGACAATGATGCCCCCAGTCCCGCGCGTCCCGCTCAAGCTTGGGACTTCGCGATCCCGTGCAAGGCAGCGGACACCGCAGCGGCGAGCCGCGCAGCCCCGCGGCGCCCGCCCTTACCGGAAGACAGCCAGCGCGCGCACCTCGATGCTCTCGCGCGGCGGCGCGAACGGATGGCGCGGATCGGAGAAGGCGCTGTGCGGGGCGGTACCTCCCGCCTGCGCACGCGCCGAGTCGAAATTCTTGAAGAGCCACGCCTCGGCGATCGCCATCTCGGAGGCAAAGCACCAGCGCTGCGCGCCTTCGTGCACCAGGTAGCAGATCTCACCCGTCCGGTCCGCGTAACGCAGCTCCACCGCGCGCAGAGCCTCGGGAGCCACGCTCGCGCCGTCGCAGATCGCGAGCGGTGCATCGCGCACCGGCTCGCGGATCGGCCGCCACAGATTCACCTGGAGGTAACGCGACACCTCGGCCTCGGCGCGCACGCCGAACTCCTCGCGCAATCGCCGCAGCGCCGACCGTGGCGTGTAGTCCGTGTGGGCATGGTGCACCGGCAGCCCGACGCCGTGCCGTGGCGCGAGTAAGGCAGGCGTGTTGCGGCGGACGTTGTGATCGAACACCACGACACGGTCGGCACCGAGCTCCGCTCGAATGATCTCGGCGCTTTCAGCGTAGTAGCGCTTCCTCACGTACGTCTCGTCGTCGAAGCGCCGCACCCGGGTCGGCCAGGACCCGAGCACCGCGCCGTGCTCCTCGAGATGGAGCGATCCGCCCTCGCGGACACCGCGGATCTCGACGGCATGACTCACGAATTGCGCGCTGGGCGTCGCGGCCCCCGGCGCCGTCTCGCGCGCATAGGTGAAAAGAGGCCCCTGCGCAGGGACGAGAAACTCGATTTCCGCCTCGAGGGTCACGGCACGCTCCTTCAGGGACGGAGCAGGAGTGAGAGAGGAGGCCGCTCCTGTCCGGCGGCCGCCTGCGTAAAGAGAAGATCAATCGCCGTGAATCCACCCGCCGAAACGATCAGTGCTATCATCAATGCGACTAAGTTACTGGTTTTCATTGAAAATACCTCCTGCTTGATGGTGTATAGTGTCGGCGCGGCAGGCGGGATCAGCAAACGCAATGTCTGAGAGACGATTAAGAAAAACTAAATCATTGCCTGGATTCGGGCGCCTGCCTCTGCAGGGGCTGCGGGTGTTCGAGAGCGTGGCCTCGCACCTGAGCTTCTCGGAGGCGGCCGAGGCGCTGCACGTGACGCCGGCCGCCGTCAGCATGGCCGTGCGGGCACTCGAGCAATATCTCGGCGTGCCGCTCTTTCGCCGCAAGGGCCGCAGCGTCACTCTCACCCACGAAGGTGAGCTGCTGTTACCGGGCGTGCGGCGCGGGCTCGGCATCCTGCAGCACTCGATGCAGCAGCTGCGCCAGGATCGCTCGCGTGGCGCGCTCAGCATCAGCACCCTCGCCTCTTTCCTGCAGAAATGGCTGCTGCCGCGTCTGCCGCAGTTTCACGACCGTCATCCGCAGATCGAGCTGAGCATCCATACCTCACGCACACCGGTCGACTTCGAGAGCAGCGACTTCCATGCCGCGGTGCGCATGAGCACCGGTCCGAACGCCGGCCTCTACAGCGAGAAGCTGATGGATGAGTGGTTCATTCCCGTGTGCACCGCTGAGCTGCTCGCAAAGTACGGACCGCTGCGCGACGCTGCGGACCTGCAGCGTTTCCCGCTGCTGCATTCATCGGACGAGGAATGGTCGCTGTGGGTGCACCCGGGAAGCACAGCCGGCTGGCAGGAGCGCGGTACCGCCTTCGACGATTCGCTCACGGTGCTCGCCGGCGCCGAACAGGGAATCGGGCTCGCGCTCACGCGCTGGTCACTCGCGGCGCAGGATCTCGCTTCGGGCCGCATCGTGCGGGCGAGCGAGCGCATCGTGCCCTGCCCGCGCTCGTACTACTTCGTGTGCCCGGAGACCTACGTCAGCATGCCGAAGGTACAGCAGTTCCTTGGCTGGCTGCGCGAGGTCGCGCATGCCTTCGGTCAGCCCCCTCAGCCTCCCGCGCGACCCCAGCTCGAATAAGGCACGTCGACCAGGCTGGAGTTGAGGTAGCGGGGATCCTGCGTGACCTCCGTGGACAGCCAGGCGGGCCGCTTGAACGCCTGCTGCTCATCTTCGAGCTCTATCTCGGCGACCACCAGACCCGCGTTGGCACCGAGGAACTCATCGACCTCCCACGTGACCCCGGCTTGCCTGAAGGTGTACCGGTTCTTTTCCAGCGGCGGCCGGTCGCAAAGCGCGAGCAGCGCTGCGGCGTCACGCAGCGGGATGCGGTATTCGAACTCGGGCCTGGAAGTGCCTCTGCCGGCGCCTTTGATCGTCAGCGACGCGCGCTTGCCGGCGATGCGCACTCGCACCGTTCGCTCGCGGTCGCGGCTGAGATATCCCTGCCGCACACGCTTCACGGTGCCCCGCCGCCACTCCTCTCCGCGAACGAGAAATTTCCGCTCGATCTCAGTAGCCATGAAGGTCTCCCGTCTGGCGATCGAGGACCGCGCGCACTTTCGCTGCGAGCTGAGTCTGCGTATAGGGTTTGGTGATCAGATCGACGCCCGGATCGAGCCGCCCGTGGTGCACGATGGCATTGGGCGCATAGCCGGTCGTGAACAGCACCTTGATGCCCGGCCGGCGCTGGCGCGCCTCATCGGCGAGCACCCGGCCATTGATGCCGTCCGGAAGGCCCACATCCGTGAACAGCAGATCGATGTCCTGGTGCGCATCGAGAACCTTGAGGGCGGCATAAGCGTCGGCAGCGGAGAACACCCGATACCCGAGCTCGCGGAGCGAATCGCTGATGAACTCGCGCACTTCGTCGTCGTCCTCCACGAGGAGAATCCTCTCTTCGGTCTCGCGCGCCTGCGGTGTCCCGATCCTCGTCCCGGTCCCGGGGCTGCGCTCGAGGACCTGCGGCTTCTCATGCCGCGGCAGATAGATTTTCACCGTGGTGCCGCAGCCCGGCTCACTGTACAGCTTGATGTGCCCGTCCGACTGCTTGATGAAGCCGTACACCTGCGACAGGCCGAGTCCGGTGCCCTGCCCGACTTCCTTGGTGGTGAAGAAAGGCTCGAAAGCCCGCTCCGCGACCTCCCTGCTCATGCCGCTGCCGGTGTCGCTGACCGCGATCATGACGTACTGGCCTGGCGCGATGTCGGCGCTCTGCGCATAACTCTGGTCGAGGAAGGCGTTGGCAGTCTCGATGGTCAGCTTGCCGCCGCCGGCCATCGCATCGCGCGCGTTGAGCACCAGGTTGAGAATCGCGCTCTCGAGCTGCCCCGCATCCACGTGCGTCCACCAGAGGCCCGCGCTGAGCACGGTCTCGATCGCGATGCCTTCGGGAAGGGTGCGCTTCAGCATCTCGGTCAGGCCGGCAACGAGCTTGTTGGCGTCGAGCGGCCTGGGCTCGAGCGCCTGGCGGCGAGCGAAGGCGAGCAGGCGGCGCGTGAGGCTGCTGGCGCGGTCAGCGCCACGCACGATGGCCTCGGTGTAGCGATTGACGTCGCGCGCGCCCGCGCGCAGACGCCGCTGCAGCGCATCGACCGCGTTGCGAATCACCGTGAGTACGTTGTTGATGTCGTGCGCTATGCCTCCGGTAAGCTGTCCGAGGGCGTCCATTTTCTGCGCCTGGGCGAGGATCTCGCGCACGCGATCGAGCTCGCGGTCGCGCTCATACCGCTCGGTAATGTCGCGCGTCACCTTTGCGAAGCCGATCAGCCTGCCGGACGGGCCGTGCAAGGCATGGAGGACGATGCTGGCCCGGAAGCGGCTGCCGTCCTTGCGTACGCGCCAGGCTTCCGCCTGGTAACGGCCTTCGCGCGCGGCAATCTCCAGCACCTTGCGCGGCAGGTCCGTTTTTCGGTCCTCCTCGGTGTAGAAGCGCGAGAAATGCTCGCCGATGATCTCGCGGGCATGGTAGCCCTTGATGCGTTGCGCGCCGACGTTCCAGGTGGTGACACGCCCCGTTGGATCGAGCATGTAGATCGCGTAGTCCGTCACGCCCGCAAGCAGAGCCCTCAGCTGCTCGTCGCTGGCGCGCAGCGCGGTCTCGGATCGCAAGGCCTGCAGCGTGAGCAGAGCTCCGATGGCGATGACCGCCAGTGCCAGTGCCGCGGCGAACGCCGCAGTGCGCCCGGTGAAGCGTTCGGTCGCCGCGGCCTTCGCCTGCCGTTGTCTCAGGAGCGTGTCTTCGGTGTCGATGACCGCCTGGATCGCCGTGCGCACGTTCACCATCGGGTCGGCAGCCAGCGTGGCGCGCGCGACGTCCAGCGCCGCCTCGGACCCGCGGCTCTCGCCAGCCGCCGCGATACGCTCGAGCGCGGCGAGCTGGTTTTGAATGTGTCCGGCGAGCTCCGGCATGCGCGCTTGCTGCCCGGCATTGTCGGCGGTGAGCGACTTCAGCTTCTCGAGCAGCGCCGGCACCTCCTTTGCCGAGGCGCGATATGCCGCGAGCTGCGCTGGCGCGTGCACCAGCAGGAAATTGCGCTGGGCGCGCTCCGCGTCGCGCGCCGCGACCTCGAGCGCGCGTGCGGTGGCGATCACCTCCACCGTGTGCGAGACCTGCTCACTGTCGCGCCTCAGCTTGGGCGTGCTCCAGAACACCTGATAGGTCTCGAGCGCCGCCAGCGCGAGGCTTGCGAGAATCATCACCGTGAGCGCGGCGCGCAGTCCGATTGACAAGACCCTGTGCCGTATCACAATGCAGTGGAGTAGGAACGGGCGACTTTCGTTCCAGGTACCGGGAGAGCGGAGCAGATGGAGCGTGCTCTTCACGTTCTCGTGATCGACGACGATTCCGATGTCCGGGAGACCACCCAGTGGTTACTGGAGGACGCCGGGTTCACCGTGTCAGTCGTCACCAGCGGCCAGCAGGGCCTGCGCCTGCAGCGCGTCCGCCCGGCGGACGTGGTGGTGACCGACATCTACATGCCGGACAAGGACGGCATCGAGACCATCGCCGAGTTCCGCCAGCGCTTTCCGCAGGTGCCGATCGTGGTCATTTCCGGCGCCGGCTCATCGGGGAATACCACGCACCTGTTTGCGGCGCGTGAGCTCGGGGCGCACGAGGTGCTCAGAAAGCCTTTCGATCCGGGCAAGCTCGTCGAGGCGGTGCGCACGGCAGCGCAGTCCGGCGGCGCCCGCGCGAATCCTTAGAGTCTGTCGGCCGGACGGCCGATCAGGCGGCCGGCACCGTCAGGCACTGACCGCTCGCCCACGCCGCAGGAGAGCGTACGCGAGCAGCGCGATCGCGATGGACACTGTGCTCGTCCAGAGCTCGGCGCGGTGCGAGGGTGTGAACGCCATCGCCACCAGCACCGAGGCCATCCCGGCGATGCCGAGGTAACTCAACCACGGGAACAGCCACATCGGCAGCGCCGACGGCGGCAGCCCCGCGCGCTCGCGCGCCCTGCGCGAGACCACTTGCGACACCCCGATCATCAGATAAATGATTGCGATGATCGCGCCGGAGGAGTTCGTCAGGAACACGTACACCCCTTCCCGCGAAAGAATCGCTGCGATCACCCCGGCGAAGCCGAACAGGCTTGCGAGCAGCACCGAGCGCGCCGGCACGTGACGGCTATTGGTGCGCACCAGCCAGCGCGGCGCATCGCCGCGGGTTGCGAGCACGAACAGCACGCGCGAGGCGATGTAGAAACAGGAATTGAGGCACGAGAGAACCGCGGTGAGGACCACCGCCTTCATGAGGTCGGCCGCGTAGGGGAAGTGCACCTCATCGAGCGCGAGCGTGAAGGGTGATTGCGCCGGCACCACGCTGTTCCAGGGGACGACACAGGTGATGGCGAACACCGAGAGCACATAGAAAAGGAGAATGCGGCTGATGATCGTGGAGGTCATCCGCGCCACCGCGCGCGCGGGCTCGGGCGACTCCGCTGCGGCAATGGTCACCACCTCGGCCCCCATCATCGACCAGATGACCGTGGTGACGGAGGCGAGCACGGCAAACCATCCGAGCGGCGCAAACCCCCCGTAAGCGGTGAGGTTGGAGAAGGTCGGGCCGGTCGGCGAGCGGAAGCCAAAGGCATGGGCGCCCACCACCAGAATGAAGGAGATGATGGCCGCGACCTTGATGGAGGAGAACCAGAACTCGAATTCGCCGTAGGCACGCGCGGACATCAGGTTCACGGAAGTCATGCACACCATGAGCGCCGTGCCGATCGCCCACTCCGGCAGCGCCGGGAACCAGTCCTTGATGATGCCGGCACCGGCGATCGCTTCGACCGGAATCACCGTCACCCAGAAATACCAGTAGAGCCAGCCGACCGAGAAACCGGCCCAGTTGCCGAGCGTCGCGCGCGTGAACTCGGTGAAGGAGCGCACTTGCGGCATCTCGACCGCCATCTCGCCCAGCATGCGCATGACGAGCAGCAGCAGAAAGCCGGTCAGCACGTAACTGACGATGACCGCAGGACCCGTGGCTTTGATGGCGACGCTGCTGCCGACGAACAGGCCCGCGCCGATGATCCCGCCGATGGTGATCATCGCCACGTGCCGCGGTCGCAGGGAGCGGCTGAGCTGGTGATCTGCGGCGGTGGCGGACTGAGTGTCGGGTTGCGCCGTCGTGATGGTGCTATTCATTGACCGGTGAGTATACCGGGTCGCAGTCCCTCACCGCGGGGGTTGATCGATCCAGCTCCAGTTCTTTGCAGATGCCCGGCAACCGCCGCCCGGCGCGCCGCTCCAGGCGCGTCCCCGCAGTATGCGCCCCGTATGCGCGCCGGTCGGCTCGCCGCTCCGCAGAGCCAGCCTGCCGTTGATGAGGACATCGCTGACCCCGGTGGCGTACTGCATGGGCTTTTCGTAGGTCGAGTGATCCTGGAAGGTCGCCGGGTCGAATATCACGACGTCGGCGAAGCCGCCCGGGCGCAGGCGCCCGCGATCGGCGAGGGAGAGCACATCCGCAGGCAGACTCGTCACTTTACGGACCGCCTCCTGAACGGTGAGAAGATGCTCGGCGCGCACATAGCGGGCGAACAGGCGCGCAAAGTTTCCATAGGCGCGCGGGTGCGTCGAGGAGAGCAGGAAGGCGCCTTCGGGCGCGCTCGATTCGGCATCCGAGCCGAGACTCACCCACGGCAGCACGATCTGCCTGGCAATGTTGTCTTCGTTGATGATGGTGTAGGCCGCCCCGGCGCCGGCGTCGTCCTCGATCACGAGGTCCACAATTGCATCCTCGGCACTGACGCCGCGCTTTCTGGCGATGGCGGCTATCGTCTGGCCGATGAGCGCCTTCACCGCGGGCGTGCGCGCCGCCAGCAGCAGCATGCCGTCGGCGCCCGACTGCTGGTAGAGGTTTTCCCAGTCGCGGGGATGCGGCTCGCGCATCGCAGCGACCACCTTCGCGCGCACGGCGGGGTCCTTGAGGCGCGCCACCATCGCCTCGGGGCCGCCCGCGTGCACCCAGGGAGGGAGCGAGGCATCGAGCGCGGTGCCTCCCGCGGTATAGGTGTACATGTCGGCCGTGATGCGCGTGCCGGCAGCGCGCGCCGCCGTGATCATTGCGACGACGGCATCGCGCTTGCCCCAGTTGTCCTGGCCGATGAATTTGAAGTGATGGATCTCGGCGGGCGCGCCACTGGTGCGCGCGATCTCGATGGTCTCCCGGACCGCGTCCTCGATGTGATCGCCCTCGCTGCGCATGTGGGCGGTATAGATGCCGCCGCAGCGGGCCGACTCGCGCGCCAGCTCGATGAGCTCAGGAGTGCGGGCGTAGTTGTTGGGCGCATAGATGAGCGCGGTGGTGAGTCCCAACGCGCCCTCCTCCATCGCCTGGTGAACCAGGGCGGTCATGCGCGTCAGCTGCTGCGCAGTTGGCTGCACGTCGCCTTCGCCGAGGACGTTGACGCGCACCTCCCCTTCGCCGACGAAGCTTGCGACGTTGGGGGAGATGCCGTGCTGCTCGAGATGTTCCAGGTACTGTCCGAGCGTCGACCAGCTCACGTCGAACCTGACGTCGCCCTGACGCTCCTTCATGTGACTTGCCATCTCGGGTGTCAGCGGACCCATCGATCCTTCGGTAAAGATGTCGGTGGTGATCCCCTGCTTGAGGCCGCTGACCGCGCGGCCGTCGATCAGGAGCGACTCTTCCGAATGTCCCATCATGTCGATGAAACCGGGCGCGACCGCCTGGCCATGAGCATCGATTTCGAGCCGGCCGGCGCCGGCAGGATCGCGACCGACGTAGGCGATGCGCTCGCCGTCGATCGCCAGCTCTCCGGCATAAGGCGCGCCGCCCGAGCCGTCATAGATCATCGCGTGACGGATCACCACATCGTGGGTCGCAGGAGTCGCGGCCGCGACGCCCGCTCCCGCCATCAGCAGAACCGTCGGCAAACCCAGCTGACTCGCCAGGCATCGCTTTCTTCCGGCCATGTCCGGTCCTTTACCTGCCCGCGGGCCTGAAGAGCAGGTCCTGGTAGTCGTAACTGAAATCCGCCAGCGGGGAGGCCGCCTTCATCGTGATGCGATCGACCTTACCGTCGGCATTGAGATTGAAAGTGACGTAAGCCGGCTCGATCGACTTGTCGTCGAGCTTCGTGACGAAGGTGTCGTACTGGTAGTGCTCGAGCGTGCCCGCCATGCGCGGGGTGGACTTGAAGTCGACGGTGAGCTTGCCGTCCTTCACCGCGATCTCGATGTTGCCGTACCAGGGGTCGGTGTAAGTCCCGGCGTAACCATCGAGCGGGAGCGAGGGTCCGACGGCCGCAGGTTTCGCGGTTGCGAGCTTGAGCGCATTGAGGGCCGCGGCGACTCTCTGCTTTTTATAGCTGCGGAATCTCTCGACCCAGTCGACCCGCGGCCGATTCAGGTAGTGGTCGAGTAACTCATACATCAACCCGCGGATGACCTCACCGTCCTCGCTGTTGATCTCGATGGAAAAGCCGACGCGCTTCTCGGGGATGAGCACCACAGCGGTGAGGAACCCGAACACCGCGCCACCATGCCACACGATGCGGGTGCCGGCGTAGTCGCTCACGTCCCATCCCAGGGCGTAGGTGTTGAAGTTGGGTCGGATGTCCTTGAGCGGTGGCGGGTATTCGGGAATGGGCTGCAGCACCACCGGTTTCCACATCTGCTCGTGTGCGCTCTCGGAGAAGAGTCGTCCCGCACCACCGGGTAGTGCGCCCCCGTCCAGCTGGATCAGGAGCCAGCGTGCCATGTCGTTGGCACTGACCGTGAGGCCGCCGGCCGGGGCTCCGTTGCGCCCGAGCTCATCGCGCTCGTCGAGCCGCTCCTGCGTGCCGACACCGCGCATGCCGCCGTCCATGCGCGCGTGCGGGTAAGCGCGATTCCCGGTCGCGAAGCGTGCCGGCTCATCACTGGTCGAGTGCAGCATGCCGGCGGGCTTGAGAACGTGCCCGGCCGTGAATTTCTCCCAGGTCTCCCCGGTCACCGACTCGATCAGCTGGCCCGCCACCATGTAGAGCACGTTGTCGTAGGCGAAACCGTAGCGAAAGCTGGTCGCGGGCTTGAGATACCGCAGCCGCCGCACCGACTCCGCACGGCTCAGGTTTGTGCGTGGCACGAACAGCAGATCGCCTTCGCCCAGTCCCAGGCCGCTGCGATGCACGAGCAGATCGCGGATCGTGAGCTCGCGCGTCACCCACGAGTCGTACATCTCGAAGCCCGGCAGCCGGTCGGTAACCCGGTCGTCCCAGCCGATCCTGCCCTGATCGACGAGAATCGCGAGATCCGCCACCGTGAAGGCCTTGCCGGTGGACCCCGTCGGGAAAATCGTGTCCGCGTCCACGCGCTCATTGCCGCCCAGGGCGCGCACACCGAAGCCCCGGGCAAACGTCACCTTGTCGTTCTCGACGATGGCGATGGCCATCCCCGGCACGCCGACTTGCGCGCGCACCGCCTCGGCGCGCCGCTCGAGATTCTGCGGCGGCGCCGCGAGCGCCGGCCCCGTCAGGGCGGATGCGGCGGCGATGGCGAGGAGCGTTCTCGTGGAGTTCATGCAATCCCCTGCGGTGCCACGCGGCCGGTCGCGAGGCGGTAGATACCGATGGTGAAGAGCGGCAATACGAAGACCAGCAGCACGACGTAGGCGAACAGGCGGTAGCCGCGCGCGATGAGGGTGACCAGGCCGAAGTGCTCGGCGAGCAGCATGCAGAAGATGAGGGTGGCAAGAGCGACCGCCAGGCGCGGCGCGCGCCCGAGCTCCGTGTTGCGGCGATAGCGCCACGCCTGACCTATGCGCTCGTTGATCGCGTGCACGAACCCCGTGCCGCTTTCGAGCAGGGCGGCGAAGATCATGAGCTGAAACACGTAGCGGAAGACGGGCAGATTCAGGCGCTGCAACAGATAGTCCGAGGGAAGAGTCGAGCCGGCGATCTCGGGGTAGTAGGCCATCATGCAGCTGAAGAACATGAGCGCGGGCAGCATCGCCAGGGGCCCCGCGATCAGGCCCGCGATCACGGCGTCCCGGTTGCCGGTGAGATGCCGCAGCACCGGGAGGATCACGACGGCGCCGACGACGTTGTAGCTCGCATACTGGATTCCGCCCGTGATCCAGCCCTGCATCGATGCGCTCTCACCGAAGCCGGCGACGATGCGCGCGCCGAAAGAGGTGAGGGAGAACACTGCGAACAGCACGTACACGCCGTAGAGAAGAAAGGATACGTAGGTGAAGAGACGCTCCACCGAGGCATTGCCGTATGCGGTGACGAGGGCGATCGCCGTCATGAGAGCGATGGTCCCGACGACAGTCGGGACACCCAGGGTTGCCGCACCGATGGCGCCTGCCGCCGCGCCGAACACCGCGAGCACCAGGATCACGAAGAGAACGTACGCCACTTCGAACGCGATCCATCCCGGACCCAGCAGCGCGCGTACGAACGTGCGGTAGTCGAGCGCGGCGCTGGCGCGCGAGAACAGAAAGGTCGCCACGCAGATGGCGCTCCAGATGACCATGGCGAGCGCCATGGCCGCGATCCCGCCCCACGGGCCGCTCGGCAGGAAGAACTCGGCGAGCTCGCGCCCCGTTGCATAGCCGCCGCCGATGACCACCGCCTTGAAGGCGAGGCCCGGCAATATGAAGCGCTGAAACCTCGAGGAGCTCACGCGGCGCGCGCGCCGCCCCAGACGGCATCGTCGCACTCGATCATGCCGCCGGAGTAGCGCACACCCGGAGTGCGGTCGTGCTTGAGGAAAGTGGGTCCGTCGAGATCGACGACCTCGCAGAGCTGTCCGAGGACGAAGGCCGGGGCCATCGCCAGGCTCGAGCCCATCATGTTCCCCACCATCACCTTGAGCCCCTGGGCGTGGGCCGCATGTGCCATGGCGAGGCCCTCGGTGAGGCCGCCGCACTTGTCGAGCTTGATGTTGACGACATCGAAGCGGCCGGCAAGGCCGGCGACATCGGGCAGCGCCAGGGCGCTTTCATCGGCTGCGATCGGGATGGGCGAAACCAGGTCCTCGAGTCCCTGCTCATGGCCGCGCGCCACCGGTTGCTCGAGCAGCTCGACGCGTGCATCGGCGAGGATTCGAATCAGACGCGGCAACTGCTCGATGGGGTAGGCCTGGTTGGCATCGACCCCCATCCACACGTCCGGTCGGGCGTGGCGCACCGCGGCGACGCGTGCGCCATCGAGGTCGAGGTCCCCGGTCAGCTTCACCTTCAAGGCCCGCGCCTGTGCGTAGCGGCGCGCACCCGCAGCCATGACCTCGGGCGATTCCGCTCCGAGGGTAAAGGTCGTCAGCAGCGGCTTCGGTCTCGGGAGCCCCGCGAGCGCCCACACGGGCCTGCCGGCGCGCTGGGCCTCGAGCTCCCACAGCGCGCAGTCGAGTGCGTTGCGGGCGCCGCCCGGCGGCAGCAGATGCTGCAGCTCCGTGCGCCCGATGCCTCGCTCGATGGCGGCACGCTGGGCCTCGATCTCGGCCGCCATGCGCTCGGCGCGCTCGCCGAGAAAGAAGACGCCGCAGGCCTCGCCGCGGCCGCGGTGCCGGCCGTCATCGAGTGTCACGAGGACCGCGTCCTGATGCTCGAACACGAATCCCGCGATGCGGAACGGCGCCGAGAACTCGAGCTTCTCGACGCCCACCTCGAGGGAGAGCGTCGGCATCAGTAGTCGGTTCCGACGACGAGGAGCTTGCACACCAGGGCCACCCACAGGATGAATACCGCCGACAGTGCGAGCACGACGCTCCAGGTCTTCGCCGGCCAGGCTCGCTTCCCGCGCCACACGGCGCTGAGGTTCCACAGCATAACCGCGAGTCCCCCGATGAAGGCAACGATGCTCAGCAGCTGCGCAAGAATCAGCAGCGGATCCAGTTTCCCGCCGAGCGTGCCCGTGTCCCTGATGATCAGCACCAGAAACAGCATCCAGGTCCCGAGCGCTACGACCGTCGCCAGCGCCGCGAAGCGGCTCCAGCGATACGCGCGCATCGAGGCGGCATCCAGCGCGAGCGGTGCGTGGTAGCGGCGGCGGACGAGGGCTGCGGCCGGCCAGATGAGCACGGTGAGCAGCATCGCCACGAAGCTCACGATGAAGAGCGGCATCAGCCAGCTGCTGGCCGCATACCACGGGGCGCGGTCGAACACCTCGAAGGGCGAGAGGAAGTCGAAGCTGAAGCGCACCGGTCTTCCGTCGACCAGCCTGGCGGCGGCGCGGTCATGACCGTCGACCGACTGCCAGACGAAGGGTGACACCTCGACCCAGTGCCCCGGCTTGCCGTTCGGCCCCGGGAACGGCAGCGCCAGCTCGCCCTTGCGGTTCACTCCCACCTTGGTCTGCCCGATGAACCCCAGCATGGCAAGGAAGTTGGTTTGCGCACGCCGCGAGACGTCCCACACGCCGCTCATCAGCGCCGCGTGCGCGGCCTGCGTCCTGGCGTCCACCTGTGCGGTTACGGGGTGCGGCACAGCAGCCGGGAGGTAGCGGTCGGCGAACTCCTGGAACAGCTGGGTGCGCAGCGTTTGCACGGCCGCGTCCTTCCCCGGGCTGCTGAAGGAGGCGTAGAGGCCGGTGTTGTCCTTGAGGAAGAGATGGAGCGAGGTATGGAAGAACTCGGTGTCGCCCAGGTGGGCGATCACCTCGCGCCCGTTGATGTTGGTCTCGAAGAAGCCGAGCTCCATGCGGTTGAGCGGCCCGATGCCGCCGACGTACGGGCTGTTGTGCATCAGCTCCGCGGTCGCGGCGCTCAGGATCCGGTTGCCGTGATACTCCCCGTCCTGCAGGTGCGCGATCATGAAGTGCGCCATGTCGTCCGCGGATGCTGACATCGAGCCCGCCGGACGCGGGCCCACGTACTCGAACGGCTCCGCAGCCCCCGAGGCGAGGCGATAGCCCGTGGCCATGAATGGCGCGAGCGAGGCCGGCAGTGGCTGCCGGAAGCTCGAGTGCGTCATGCCGAGCGGCTGGAAGATGTGCTTCTCGAGATAGCTGTCGAAAGGCTCACCGGAGACGCGCTCGACGATGTAGCCGGCGAGCGAGGCGCCGTAGTTGGAGTAGGCGGGCGTCGAGCCGGGCGGGAAGATCCGCGCCGGTACCTTCGCCTTGAGCATCTCCTCGAAAGTGGGCAGGTTGTTGCTGGTGGAGATGACCCCCTTGGCATGTTCCTCGAAGCCAGCCGTATGCTGCATGAGCTCGCGCATCGTGATCGGCTTGCCGTCCATGCCGGTCACGTTGTAGTCGAGATACCTGTTGATGTCGGCATCGAGGTCGATCCTGCCGGCTTCGACCTGCTGCATGACGGCCGTCCAGACGATGAGCTTCGACACCGAGCCGGGACGGAACATGGTCACTTGCGGGTCTACCGGGGTGCGCTTCTCGACGTCCGAGAAGCCGTAACCCCGCTCCGTGACCACCGCACCGTCCTTGACGATCGCGACTTCGGCTCCGGCAATGTCCCCCGTCTTGAGCGCATAGGGCACGAATCCATCGAGCCAGCTGTTGGCATCGACTGCCGTCAGCTCATGGGCCGCGGCGGGTGCGGCCGCAGACTGCGCCGCGGGCGCGGCCGCCGGCAAGGTCGGGGCCGGCGCGGGCGTGGGTGCGGCTGCAGGGATGGGGGCAGTCGACAGGGCGAGCACGCCCGCGAGAGCGGCGCGCGCGATGATCCCGGGGGCGGCGATGTTCACTTGTAATTTCCTTCCGGCTTCTTCTAGGCCAGACATGAGTCGACCAGGCGTTCGAATTCGGACCCGCTGCGCAGCGGGTCCGCCACGGGGAGACCCAGGCGGTGGCTCTCGCGCGCGAGCAGCTCGCGCGCCGTGCGTGGCTCGAGCTGAGAGGTGTTGAGGCACACGCCCGCGCAGCGGATTGCGGGATTGGTACGGCGACCGAGCTGCACGGTGAGCTCGATCGTCTCGGTGATGCTCGGCAGCGGGTAATCGGCATAGCCGAGGACGCGCTCGCGCCCGGGATGATGGCAGACGACGAACACATCGGGCTGGCTGCCGTGCAGCAGCCCGAGCGATACGGCGGCATAGGCGGGATGAAAGAGCGAGCCCTGCCCTTCGATGACATCCCAGTGATCGGCGGCCGCGTTCGGACTCAGCATCTCCGCGGCCCCCGCCTCGAAGTCCGAGACCACCGCGTCCATCGGCATGCCGCCGCCTGCGATCAGGATGCCGGTCTGTCCGGTCGCGCGGAAATCCACCTTGCGGCCGCGCGCCGCGAATGCGCGGCTGAGCGAGAGTGCGGCGTACTTCTTGCCGAGCGCGCAGTCGGTACCTACGGTGAGCAACCGCTTGCCGGAGCGTTTGCGGCCCGTGGCGATCGGGATGTGCGGCGGCGGGATGCGCACGTCGATGAGGCGGCGGCCGAGGCGCGCCGCGGCGGCGGCGAGCGGCGGCACATCGGCGAGCTTCGCGTGCAGGCCGCTCACGAGGTCGAGCCCGGCCTCGAGCGCCTCGACCAGCAGCGGCACCCAGCGCTCACCGATGATTCCGCCGACGTTGGCAACGCCGATGACGAGCCCGCGTGCGCCGCGCGTGCGCGCCTGCGCCGGATTCAGACGGGACAGCCCCGTCGACACCGTGGCCTCGGCGCAGGCCCACTCCCCGACGCAGCGCTCCGGGATCCAGTCGCGCAGCCCGAAGGCGGTCTTGGCGAAAGCCGGCTCGGTCGCGTCGCCGAGAAAGAGGAGATAGGGGTAGGGCAGCTGCGCGGATTGCGCCGCAGCCGCGTCCCGACCCGGGCTCGAGGCCGGGGCCCGCTCACTCACGCTGGCACCCACGACAGCGAGCCGCTGCCTCAGAACTTGAGAGTGGCCGTCACGCCGATCGTGCGCGGCATGACGTAATTGATCTCGCCCCCGTAGTTCGGAGCACCGGAGTTGGTGTAGTAAGCGATGCCGCGCGTATCGCCCAGGTTCTTGCCGTACAGCTCGAAAACCCAGCGATCGTTCTCCAGACCGGCGCGCAGGTTGACCGAGTTGTAGCTCGGCAGCTCGGGGCGCGGCTCCGGCTGCAGCGCGCCCGCGGCGCCGGGAATCGCGGAGAAATCGTTGAAGCGCGACCCGATATAGCTCCAGGTCGCCCCGACGAACGCACCGTAGTTGTCAAACGCATGCCACGCATAGACTCCGTCCAGCGAGGTGCTCCATTTCGGCACGAACGGCAATGGATCGCCGTCGTTACCGCCGGCGTCAGGGGCCGCGGAGGTCAGGTAGGCATCGACGTAGGCGCCGGTGAGCGTGAAAGTCAGGCCAGTGACCGGCGTCAGCGCCAGCGTCCACTCGAGGCCCTTGGTGCGCGCGGTACCACCGTTGGCATTGATGCCGAACGGAGGCTGCCCCGCGACCTGCACCTCCTCGAAGAGCTGAATCTTCTTCCAGTCGACCAGGAACGCGGCGACATCGATGGACAGACTCCTGTCGAGCAGGTCCGAGCGCAGGCCTAGCTCGTAGTTCGTTGTCTGATCGGACTGGTACGCCCGCTGGATACTGGCTGGTGCGGTCGGCGGCAGGTCGTTCGGGCCTCCCGGCCGATAACCGGTGGCAATTCTCCCGTACACCATGGTGTCGGCGCTCAGGTGCCAGCGCGGCGCAATCGAGTACGTGACGTCGGTGTCGCTCGAGTCGCCGGTGACCACCTGCGGGTTAGCCTGGCCGGTGAGCGTGAGCAGCGCGCCGCTGGTCGTCTCGCTGGCGGACTGTTTGTTCTCGGACCAGCGGCCACCGAGACCGAGATCGAATTGCGGGTTGAAGTGGTAGGTCACCTCGGCAAAGCCGGCCCATTCGCGATAGAGCGAGTCGAGTGAGGCGTTCTCCAGAGACGGACCGCCGAAGGCAACCGGCAGAGGGGCGAACACCTGCGTCGGAACGTAGAAGAGCGGCAGCGTCTGGTCGAGCGAGGAGGACTCGTGTGTGTAGAAGGCACCCAGCTGCCATTCGAGTGTCTGCCCGGCCGCCGAGGCAAGCCGGAACTCCTGGGTCCACTTCCTGATGCTGGTCGCCTGGGTCTCGGCCAGGCCCCCGACCGCGGTCGCGCCGGCAGGGGCCGGGGAGACGAGTCCGAGAAGGCTCGTAGCGACATCGCCGAACGTACCCGTGGGCCCGGTCCCGGGCGCGGCCGACACCGCACTCACGTCGGAAATCCCGTCCTG
>DATGJR010000215.1:0-7876 GCA_035295065.1 Steroidobacteraceae bacterium | reverse complement strand
GAGTTTCTCGCGGAGCTGGGACTCACGGAGCCGGGTCTCGACCGCGTGATCCGCGCCGCTTACGCACTGCTCGGACTGCAGACCTTCTTCACCGCCGGGCCGAAGGAGGTGCGCGCGTGGACGGTGCGCGTCGGGGCCACGGCGCCGCAGGCCGCCGGCGCGATCCATACGGACTTCGAGCGCGGCTTCATCCGCGCGGAGGTCATTGCCTTCGCCGACTACCTCGCGGGCGGCGGGGAGGCGGGCGCCCGCGATGCGGGGAAGCTGCGCCTCGAGGGCAAGGAGTACCTGGTGCAGGAAGGCGACGTCATGCACTTCAGGTTCAACGTGTAGCCGCCGCGCGCTGCGGGGGGGCGGCCGGCTCGATCGCCACCTGATTGCGGCCATTGCGCTTGGCCGCGTACAGCGCCGCATCCGCCCGCGCCAGCAGGCTCTCCAGCGTATCGGCGCTCTCACCGCTCGCCAGTCCCACCGACAAAGTGACCGAGCCCGACAGGTCCTTGCCGTCGGTGCGACGAATCCGCCCGCCGGCGACCGCGGTGCGGATCTGCTCGGCGAGCGCGCGGGCTCCGGCGAGCGGCGTCTGCTGCAGCAGCACCGCGAACTCATCACCCCCGGGTCGGGCGGCGATGTCGCGTCCCTTGATGTTCGACTGCAGGGTCTGGCCGATCGCCCGCAGGATCTTGTCGCCGAGCAGATGCCCGTGCTTGTCGTTGATCTGCTTGAAATGGTCGATGTCCGCGAGCAGCAGCGTTGCGCCCTTGAACGGGTTGGCGACAGCCTCGAGCTCGCTGACCGCGCGCTCGAGCCCGCGGCGGTTCTTGAGCCCGGTGAGCGGATCGAGCAGCGCCTCGCTTTGCGCCTGCTCTAGTTGTCGGGTGAGCAGCTCCACCTCGCGGGCGCGTGTCTCGAGCCGCTCGCGCACCGCCTCGGTGGCCGACTGCATGCGGGTGGTCTCGCTCAGCAGCTCCCCGATGATGGCGTGCACCCCCTGGAGGTCCACCACCCCATCGAGCTGCGAACGCGTGCGGCGCAGCGCCGCGTCGAACTGTCCGCTGTCATCGAGTGCCGCCGCGGCGGCCTGGGATGCCTCCTCGAGCACGCCGCGGAGCTTGCGCTGCAGACGCTCCAGTACCTCCATGTCGCGTGCCACGACATAGCGGGCGTGCAGATCGTAGACGTCGTCTTCGCCGAGCGGCAGCTTCTCCGCGAGGCTGGTCTCGAGCACGGCGCTCAGCGGCGGGTTGATCCCGGCGACATGCTCATACCACAGCGTATAGCTGATCGGATGGAGCGCCGCGGACTGGCGCGCCATCAGCGGGAGCGCGAGGCGCAGCAGCTCCGCACTCTGGTCTTTGTCTTCCGTGTAACGCATGGATTCCCCGGTTATTGGGCGGTCTCGGCCGGCGCCGCCAGCGCCGGCTCGGTCTCGGTCCTGAGGGCGTCTTCTTCCGCCTGGCGTGTCATGACGATGATGCTGATGCGGCGGTTGACGGGAGCGCGCGGATTGTCCTTATTGAAGAGTACCGAGGAGGCGAGTCCCACCACGCGCGAGGTCTTATCGCCCGCGAGGCCTGCCGCCTCGAGCGCCCGCCGCGCGGCATTGGCGCGATCGGCGGACAGGTCCCAGTTGGTGCGCCCGCTCCCATCCACGTAGGGAGTGGCGTCGGTGTGGCCGGTGAGGCTCAGGCGGTTGGGGACGCTGTTGAGATAGCGCGCGAGCTCGGTGAGGATCGCAGTCGTGTAGGGCTTGAGGCGGGTGCTCCCCATGTCGAACATGGGGCGGTTCTGCTTGTCGACGATCTGGATGCGCAGCCCCTCGGGGGTGATGTCGAGAAGCAGCTGATCCTTGAAGGGCTCGAGTGCCTGGCTCTCATCGATCGCCTTCTTGAGCTCCTCCATCAGCGACTCGAGCTGCCGGCGCTCGGCAGCCTGCACCGCCTTGCGCGCGGTAGCGAGCGGGTCGTCTTCCTGCGGCTCAACCTTCGGAGCGGTGTCTCGTTGAGTCGCGATCGGCGCGGGCGGTGCCACCGGCGCACCGATGCCCGGGGCGAGGCTCTGCAGGGTGCGGGGGGCATCGAGCCCGCCGTGCATGTTGATGGGGCTGGTGCTGGCGCCCCCCGGGCCATTCATTCCCGGCGCGGGCTTGGCGCTCTTGCCCGGCTCCATGCTCGGATTCTTGAAGTAGTCGAAGATGGCAGCACGCTGGTCGCGCGAGACAGCGGTCACCAGCCACATCACGAGAAAAAACGCCATCATCGCCGTAACGAAATCGGCGTAGGCCACCTTCCAGGCGCCGCCGTGATGGGCCTCGGCGCCGCGCGTGTAGCGCTTGACGATGACGATGGCACGCTTGTCGGATCGCGCGGGCATCGGCGCTCACTTCGCGGCGGCCGTCGCCGGCCGGGCGGCAGCGGCCGCCGTGGCGCCCGCCGCCGCGGGGCGCGCCTTGCCTTTCAGGTGCGCCTCGAGATCGTTGAAGGTGGGACGCACCTCGCTGAAGAGGAGCTTCCTCGCAAATTCCACCGCCACCGGAGGGGCGTAGCCACGCACGCTCGCCACGAGCGCCATCTTCACCACCTCGAAGGCCTTGCCCTCCTCCTGCGCGATGTGCTCCATGGCCGCGGCGATCGGGCCGACGAAGCCGTAAGAGACGAGTATTCCGAGGAAGGTGCCGACCAGTGCGGCTCCCACCCGGTGGCCGATGGCGGCGGTGTCGGCGCCCTCGAGAGAAGCCATGGTGTTGACGATACCGAGAACCGCCGCGACGATGCCGAATCCCGGCAGGGCGTCCGCCACCTTCTGCACCGCATGCGCCGGCTGCAGCGCCTCCTTGTGGTGAGTCTCGAGCTCGTACTCGAGCAGGCTTTCGAGCTCCTGCGGGTCGAGATTGCCGCCGACGATCAGCCGCAGGCAGTCGGCAATGAACTCCACCATGTGATGATCGGCGAGTACGCGCGGGTACTTCCTGAAGAGCGCGCTCTCCTGCGGCGCCTCCACGTCCCGCTCGATGGCCATCACGCCTTCCTTGCGGATCTTGACCAGGATGTCGTACAGCAGCTGCAGCAGCGTCACATAGTCGGCGCGCTTGTAGCGCGGACCCTTCGGCAGAGCGATCGCGCCGCTGAAGGCGGCCTTGACGACCTTCATGGGATTGCTGATGAGAAACGCGCCGATCGCCGAGCCGACGATGATCACGATCTCAAAGGGGTGCCACAGCGCGAGGATGTGGCCACCCTCGGCGATGAAGCCACCGAGGATGCACCCGACCACCACCACTGACCCGATGATTTGCAGCATGTGACTTAATGTTGAGCGAGACGCAGCGCCCGTACGCCGGGGTTCATGTCGGTATCGACCTACGGGTGGAAATTCTTGAGCGGCGGACCCGCCCGGGGGGAGCGCGAATCAGCTCACAAACGCGACTGCGTCAGCCGGCACGCAGCTCGGTGCGGCCGGCGGCCCTGCGCTCGGTCGCGAAGGCGAGGCGCGCCTCACGCACGAAGTCCGCGGCGAGCTGATGGGCGCCGCGGCAGCTGAGCGCACGCAGAGTCAGCTGGCGAGCGTACTCGCACGCCTCGGCGGCGCTGGTCTGGGTCGCCTTGAGCTCGATCACGTTGCCGTGCTCGCCGCCGAGGAGACGCACGGTCAGGGTGCAGCCGCTCACGGACGCGAGCAGCGCCAGGCGGTGGGTGAGGTCGTTGAGCTGTGTGGACAAATGACCGTCCCGGGCGAGCGGTAGGATGAGTCCTACTTACACTGTCGCGCGCAGCTATCCTCTCTCATCCCGCATCAAAACCGGATCGGTAAAAACCCCCGGATCGCCGGGGCAGAGCAGGTATCCACCGTGCCCCCGGGCGTGACCGGATCCACACTCCTGTTGTATTGACAAAGGAGTGGGGCGACGACACTGTGCGCTCGCTTGCCGAGGTGGCGCGAGGGTTCCTCGGGACGTCCCAGATGCAAAGCCGTATCTTCGATTGGCTGCGGCGCCACGTGGGTCGCCGGACCGCGCCCGAGGCGCATGCGGTCGCAGGCTCTCATGGGCGCGAGGGTGGGCCGCTGCCGCGGCTGCCGGCGCGCGCAGTGGCCTCTGCGCCGGACCTTGAGTCGGAGGCCTTCTTTCACAACGCTCACGGCCTGGCGATCATCGACCCGGTGAGCTCGACACTGCGCACGGTCAATGCCGCCTATGCGCAGCTCATCGGGCGCACCCCCGAGCAGCTGCAGGGTGCGCCCGCCCTCAGCGTCTATCCGGCGACCGAGCACGTGCAGCTGTCCGTCGCCGAGCACACCGCGGACCGCAGCGGCCATGCCACCCTTGAGACCTGCCAGCTGCATCGCGACGGCACGGTGATACCCGTGGAGCTGAGCCTCGTCTCGGTGCGTGAGCCCGGTGGCGCCGTGCGCTATCGGATCGAGACGGTGATCGACCTGCGCGCGCGGCTGCGCGCCGAAGGCGAGCTGCGTTTCGGCGAGGCGCAGCACACCGCGGCCGCGCGCTTTCGCCAGCTGGCGGACTCGGCCCCCGTCGGGATCCTCCTGCTGGACGCCGAGGGTGGCTTGAGTTACGCCAACCCCAGCTGGCTCGAGATCACCGGGCTCTCTGCCGACGGTGCGCGCGGCGATGGCTGGTGGGACGCGGTGCATCCGGACGACCGCGAGCGCGTGAGCAGCGGCTGGGAAGAGCTCATGCGCGGCTCGCCGCTCGACCTCGAGTTCCGCTACCGTCGGCCCGCGGGCGACCTGCGCTCGGTGCGCTCGCAGGGGGCGGCGCTGCACGATGAGGGCGGCACGGTGATCGGCTTCATGTGCGTCGACGTGGATGTCACCGAGCAGCTGCGGCAACGCGCAGCGATCGACGGATTCCACGGCCGCATCCGCTCCCTGGCCCAGCGGCTCGAGCAGCTGCGCGATGAGGAGCGGGCGGCCCTGGCGCGGCGCCTCCACGCTTCGCTGCGCGAAGACCTGACGACGCTCAAGGGTCAGGTCGAGGCACTGCAGGCGGGCTCTGCCGCCGCGCAAGGCACGGGCTACAGCCTGAGTACCGTCGCGCAGCTCGCCGAGCGCTGCCTGGGGCAGATCCGCCACATCACTTTCGAGCTGCAGCCGCCGGGGGTCGAGGAGCTCGGACTCATGGAGGCCATGCAGCGTTATGTCGATGAGTGCGCAGCGCAATCCGGGCTCAGCGTCGCGCTGAGCACGACCGGGAACGTCCCGGGGCTCGGGCGGCGGCGCTCGCTCGCCCTCTATCGGGCGCTGCAGGAGGCGCTCAGCAACGTGATACGGCACGCTCGCGCCCGGCACGTGGAGGCGCATCTGTGGGAACAGGACGGTGCCGTGCACCTGCGCATCAGCGACGACGGGGTCGGCATCGGCGAGCGGGATCGCGGCAAGGCGGGCTGCTTTGGGCTCCTCTCGACCTCGGAGCGCCTCTCGCAGCTCGGTGGCACGCTACGCGTCTTCGGCGTGGCGGGAAGAGGTACGACGCTCGATGCGAGCGTGCCGCTCAAGTCGGGGGCCAGCCGGCGCGAGTCGATCGCGCGCTAAGCCATGCTGCCATCGGAGTAATGTCCGCCAAAATCGTCGCAGACGATTTTGCACTGAGAACCAAACCAGTCCTCATGCTGGCGCACCTAGGTGACGCCGTCTAAAGAGGGGATGGGTCCATCCCATTAATCAACAAACTAGCCCCGGCTCACCTGCGGCCGAATCGCCATCCAGGCGTTGCGAATCTCGGCAATGAGGCTCAGCACTTCCGTGATGCAGCCGGCATCCGAGCGCACGTTGGCATTGAGCAGCTGGCGGATCATGTACTCATAGAGCTCGTGCAGATTGCGCGCCAGCTTGCCGCCTTTCTCGAGGTCGAGGCTGCCGCGCAGCTCCGCGATGATCGTCACGCAGCTGTGCAGCATCTTCGCCTTGGTCGCGAGCTCCCCGCGCTCGATGCAACCGCGGGCGGTCGCCAGGCGATCGACTGCGGCATCGAACAGCATCTGCACCAGCGCGTGCGGATCGGAGCTCGCCACGCCGCCGTGCACCAGGGTGCTACGGTACGCTGCCATTCTGGGGTTGTAGGCGAATCCACTCACTGGGCGCACGCTCCGGCGGTCGTTACCCCTGTAGCGGCGCAGCAGCCGCTAACTTGAGACCGCCCGGCGCGGCCGCGAACGGCTTAAGCGTTCGCCTTGCCCTGTACCTGCGGCAGCGTGGCGAACTGCTGGCTCAGGTAGCTCGAGGTGCTCTGGAGCGAGGAGAGCAGTGCATTGAGCGCCGAGTACTGCTGCGTGAGACTGGCGGTCAGCGCCGCCATCTGCGTCTGCAGCTGGTTGCTCTGCTGGGTGAGCGAGTTGTCCTGGCTCGCGAGCGTGTTGCCTTCACTGGTGAGCGAGCCGCTCGGCCCGAGCGCGCTGGCGATGTCAGTGTTGAGAGTGGCGGCGACGCCGCTCGAGCTGCTGAACAGCTGGCTCACCGCGCTGAAGTTACTGCTGAGCGCGCTCTGCAGCGTGGTGTTGTTGACACTCAGCGTGCCGTCACGGTTGGTCGTTATGCCGATGCTGGCGAGCGTGTTGTAGGTCGAGGAGCCGGTGTTGACGATGCTGTAGAGGGCCTGCTGGACCTGGTTCTGGATGCCTTCGAGCCCGGCATCGCCCATCATGGTGCCGGCGGTGTTGGTCGAGGAATCGTAGCCGCCGAGCTGCGTGAGAGCGCCCTGCAGCGTGTTGTAGGCGGAGACGAAAGCCTGGATGTTGCCGCTGATCGTCGTCGTGTCGTTGGCGATCGAGAGAGTGGCCGGCACGGGTGCCGGGGGCGTGCCGCTCGTCGGGCTCACCCCGAGGAGGTTGAGGGTCACCCCGTTCATGGCGTTGCTGACGGTGTTGCCCGGGCTCGTGAAGCTGACCCCGGAGATGCTGAAAGCGGCATCCTGTGCGGCCGCTTCCTGAGTGTAGTTGCCGGTGTTGCCGCTACCGTAGGTGAAGGCCGTGAGTCCGGCGCCGCCGTCGGTCTCGGTCACCTGAATGGTATTCGCCGCTCCGGTCTGCGAGGAGGAGAGGAGCAGATATGCGCCGCTCGCGCCCTGCAGCACCGTGGCGGCGATCCCGGGATTGCCCGGGGCGGAGTTGATCGCCGCGGCGAGCCCGGAAAGGGTGTCATTGCTGCTGTCGACCGTGACACTGAAGCTCGCGCCGCCGAGGGACACCTGCAGCGTGCCGGTGCCGATCGTGCTGCCGCTCACGGGGTTCGACAGCAACTGCTGCGCCGTGGCGAGCGCGGAGACCGCGACGTTGTAGGTGCCGGCGGGTGCGCCGCTGCTGGCGGTCGCCGTGAAGATCGCCGGCGCGCCGCTGTTGGCGGTCTCGAGCTGGAAGGCACTCGGGGAGTCGAGTGCAGCGAGTGAGCCCTGGAATGTCGAGAGGGCGCTCTTCAACTGCCCGAGCGCGGAAATCTGCGTCGTGACCTGCTGGGTCTGGTTGGCGATCAGCGACTGCCGGGGCCCTTCGGTTGCGGCCACCAGCTGCGAGACCAGGCTGCTGACATTGATGACCGAGCCGCCCGCGGCGCCCGCACTGCTGCTGCTGGCGACGCTGGTGAGCGGCTGGGTCTGGGGGACCGCGCTGCTGACGGGAGCGGCTGTCGTGGTCATGGCAGGTCCTTAGAAAAAGAGAGGAGGGCGGGCACCCTGTGGTGCCCGCCCCCAAGCTACCAGTGCTGAAGACTGGTCATTCACCATCGTTACGGCAGCTTCTGCAGCAGCGTCAGGATGTTCTGCGGGATCATGTTGGCCTGCGCCACCATGGCCGTGCTCGCCTGCTGCAGGATCTGGGCCTTCGACAGCTGGGAAGTCGCCATCGCGTAGTCCGTATCCTGAATCTGG
>DATGJR010000214.1:0-2506 GCA_035295065.1 Steroidobacteraceae bacterium | reverse complement strand
CGCCGGTGATACCGGCGCTGACGAATGCGATCTACGCGGCAACGGGCCAGCGCATCCGCTCTCTGCCGGTCAGACTCGCCTAGCGCGCCTGCGCTTGCGTTGCCGAGGAGATTCCCAGCAGGCTCTGGAGTCTCCCGCGGTTGCGCGTCAGGTCCGCGAGCGTGTGCCGGTCGAGCACCGCGTAGAAGGCATCGAGCGCCTGCGCAAAGATTCCGTGCACCGGACATACCGGTGTGATCACGCAGCGATTGGTCCTGGCGTCGAAGCACTCGACCAGCGCGCAGTCAGCCTCGGATGCCCGCACGATCGCACCCAGATTGATGCGGGCGGCCGGGCGCGCTAGGCCGATCCCGCCGCCACGGCCACGCACGTTGGTGAGGAGACCCGCTTTGCCGAGGTGATGCACCACCTTCTTCAGATGGCTCTCGGAGATCGCATAGGCGGCGGCGATCTCGGCGATCGTCACCTGGCGCTCCGGCTGAGTTGCGACGTACATGAGTACCCGCAGGCTGTAGTCGGTGAAGCTGGTCAGGCGCATGGCGGCCTCAAAGCATCACATGGCATCCACCTTTGGACGTGAGGAGGATGCGGGCTCGCCGCCGGCGGCGGTATAAGAGCTAGTGCGTATGGGTCATGGCGACGGCGACGATGGCACTCCATGCCCGGAGGAAAGGCGATGGAGCTGACCGGTAAAGTGATCGCGATTACCGGGGGCTTCGGCAACCTCGGCGTCATTCTCGGCGCGCGAGCCGCGGCGGCCGGCGCGCAGGTCGCCCTGATCGGCCGATCTGCCGCCCCGGCTGCGCGCGACCTCCCGCCGGAGTTGTCGGGGGCGTTGCTCCTCGGCAAGGTCGACGTCGCCTCGCCCGAGGCGGCGCGGGAAGCTTTCGCCGCCATCGCGCAGCGCTTCGGCGGTCTCGATATTCTGGTGAATGCGGCCGGCGGCTTTCGCTGGCAGACGCTCGCCGACGGCGACCTCGATCAGTGGGATGCGCTCTACCGCATGAATCTCAAGACCGCTGTCGCCGCCTCGAAGGCGGCGCTTCCTCTTCTGCGGGACCGCGGCGGCGGCCGCATCATCAACATCGGTGCGGCCTCTGCCACCACCGCGGGTGCAGGCATGGGTGCCTATGCTGCCGCCAAGGCGGGTGTGGCCCGGCTCACCGAAAGTCTCGCCGCCGAAATGAAGGACCACGGCATCAACGTCAACGCGGTGCTCCCCGGCATCATCGACACCCCGGCCAATCGCGCCGAGATGCCACGGGCCGACTACCGGCGCTGGGTGGCGCCCGATGCACTCGCTGACGTCATTCTCTTTCTCGCATCCGATGCGGCGCGCGCGATCAGCGGTGCGCTGCTGCCCGTGGCGGGGCAGCTCTAGCGGCTCAGAAGAAAATGTCGCTGACCGCCGACAGCCACGCACGGCACGCCAACGTGAGCACGAGCGCAGCCGCACGGCAAGGTGCCGATCGGCACCCATGAAAGAGTGTCGCATGTCCCGTTCCTGGCGCAGGATTCCACTATAGTTTCAGCCCTGAGCACGCAACGCTTCCGGAGCCTTATGAGCGTTGAACCCCTCGATTCGATGAGTGACCTCTGGACGAAGTGGCAGGGCCACCTCGTCAATGGCACCTATCGCATCGGGCGCTACCTGGGTGGCTCCGATCACAGCGGAGTCTTTCTCACGCTTCTCGGGCAGCAGCAGCCTCTCGAGGTCGCTCTGAAGCTCATTGCCGCCGGTACCGCCGCCAGCGAGTCGCAGCTTCGCGATCTGAGAACCGCCGCCGCACTCGCGCATCCGAATCTGATTCGACTGCTGAAGACCGGCCAGTGCGAGTTGGACGGAGAGCCTTTCCTCTACGTGGTGATGGAGTACGCGGAGCAGAATCTGGCGCAGATCCTGAGGAGTCGCGCGCTCACGGAAGAGGAAGCGCGCGAGGTGCTCGTGCCGACGCTCAACGCGCTCGCATTTCTGCACGGCAGAAAGCTGGTGCAAGGTCAGTTGAAGCCGACCAACATTCTCGCGGTCGGAGACAAGCTGAAGCTCGCGAGCGATACCATCCGTCCGATCAGTGAAAGCGCCGCCGGCCGCAGCGCCCTCTCGGCCTACGATCCGCCGGAGTACCGTGACAGTGGCTACTCCACCGCAGGAGATATCTGGGGGCTCGGCATGACGCTGCTCGAGGCGCTCGGACGCCGGCTCCCGGCGGGCCTCGAGGACGGGCGGGGCGTCGTGGCGGTGCCGCCGGATTTCTCGCCGGCCTTCCGGGACATCGTGGTCCAGTGCCTGAGTCGCAGGCCCTTCGATCGTCCGAAGCTGACCGAGATCGACGCCTGGCTCCGCAGGCAAGCCACCGGCGCTGTGTGGGCCGCGGCGGCGAGAGCGGATGCGACGGTCGAGGCGGACACGATCAATTTCGAGCTGGAGCAGCCGGCGGCGCCGGTCGGGGCCGAGGTCGCACCGGAGCCGGCCGTGGCGGAGCCGCGCCCCGCAGCGCCTGCGCCA
>DATGJR010000213.1:0-37553 GCA_035295065.1 Steroidobacteraceae bacterium | reverse complement strand
CGATGGCCTATGAGCGCGCCCGCACGCGCGCCTGGACCCGTCTCAAGACCGGCAGCTGAGCCGGCGTGGCGCTGCTCGAGATCGTCGGCGCGAGCAAGCGCTTCGGCGCCCAGGCCGTGGTCGACGACCTCTCGCTCGCGGTCGAGCCCGGCGAGTTGTTCGCGCTGCTCGGACCCTCGGGCTGCGGCAAGACGACGCTGCTGCGCATGCTGGCGGGGTTCGCCGAGCCTTCGGGCGGCCGCATCCTCATCGACGGGGTGTCGATGAGCGGCGTACCGCCTTACGAGCGGCCGGTGAACATGATGTTCCAGTCCTACGCGCTCTTTCCGCACATGACCGTGGAGCGCAACGTCGGCTACGGCATCAGCCGCATGAAGATGGATGGCGCCACGCGCAAGAGCCGCATCCAGGACGCGCTCGAGATGGTGCAGCTCACGCAGGTGGCGGGCCGCAAGCCCCATCAGCTCTCCGGTGGCCAGCGCCAGCGGGTGGCGCTGGCACGCGCGCTCATCCGTCGCCCCAAGGTGCTGCTGCTGGATGAGCCGCTGTCGGCGCTCGACAAGAAGTTGCGCGAGCAGACGCAGTTCGAGCTGATGGACCTGCAGTACAAGGTGGGGATCACGTTCATCGTCGTCACCCATGATCAGGACGAGGCGATGGCGCTCGCGACCCGCATCGCGGTGATGGATCACGGCAAGGTGGTGCAGGTGGGCACACCGTCCGAGATCTACGAGTTTCCCGCGAGCCGCTTCGTCGCGGACTTCGTCGGCACCACCAATCTCTTCGAGGGGACGGTGACCTCCTGCGCAGGCGGACTCGTCACCGTGCACTGCGCCGAGACCGGCAGCGAGCTGCTGGTCGAGGAGAGCCGCGAGTACTCGCCCGGGCATCGGGTCTGGGTGGCGCTGCGGCCGGAGAAGGTCCGGCTCGCCAGGGAGCCTGCCGCCGCTGCGCGCGTGAATCAGCTGCGCGGCATGGTGTGGGAGCTCGGCTATCTCGGCAACCGCTCGATCTACCGCATCAGGACCACGAGCGGAAAGATCGTCAGCGCCTTCGCGCAGAACGAGCGCCGCAGCGCCGAGATGGCGATCGACTGGAGCGATGAGGTGTTCGTGAGCTTCGGCGCCGACGCCGCGGTGCTGCTCGAGTCATAGCGGCGGGGGCGCAGCGCTGGAGTTGCGGGCGCCGCGGATGCTACCGTGGCGGCCGCATGCCAACAGCAGAGGGAGCGAAATCCAGCACCGAGCGGCTGAACACCCGGGCCGCCGGCGTCGTCGGCCTCGCGGTGCTGTGCAGCCGGGTGCTGGGGCTCGCGCGCGAGCAGATTTTCGCCGCGCTCTTCGGTGGCGGGCGCATCATGGATGCGTTCACCATCGCCTTCCGCATCCCGAATCTTCTGCGAGACCTCTTCGCCGAAGGCGCCTTGTCGACGGCGTTCGTCACCATCTTCAGCAAGACGGTGGCGACCGACGGCGAGGCCGCGGCCTGGCGGCTCGCCAACAAGGTGGCGACGCTCACCGCGGCGACACTGAGCGCCATCACCGTGCTCGGCATCGCCTTGGCGCCCTGGCTGGTCGCCGTGCTGGCGCCGGGCTTCACGGGCGAGAAGGCCGTGCTCACCGTGACGCTGACGCGCGTCATGTATCCCTTCATCCTGCTGGTGTCGCTCGCGGCGCTCGTCATGGGAATGCTGAATGCCCGCAACGTGTTCGGCGTGCCGGCGATGGCCTCGAGCTTCTTCAACCTCGGCTCGATCATCGCCGGCGTGCTGCTCGGGTATTGGCTCGATCCGCACTTCGGTACGCGCGCCATTCTCGGGCTCGCCATCGGTACCCTCATCGGCGGCGCTCTGCAGCTCACCGTGCAGCTGCCGGTGCTGGGGCGACTCGGCTACCGCTATCAGCCGGACTTTCACTGGCGCGACCCGGGAGTCAGCTCGATCCTGCGTCTGATGGGGCCGTCGGTGATCGCAGCCAGCACGACGCAGATCAACGTGCTGGTCAACTCGGTGTTCGCTTCCGAGCTCGGCAACGGTCCCACCTTCTGGCTCACGGTGGCTTTTCGCCTGATGCAGCTGCCGCTCGGGATCTTCGGAGTGGCGCTCGGGACCGTGGCGCTGCCGCTGCTCTCGCGCATGGCGGCCGCCGGCAACAGCGCCGCGTTTCGCAGCGAGCTCGCGCGCGGCATGCGGCTCGCATTCCTCATGACCATTCCGGCGAGCATCGGCCTCATGGTGCTCGCCGAGCCGATCATCTCCGTGCTCTACCAGCACGGCCGTTTCGGCGCCTACGAGACCGCGGAGTCGGCGGGTGCGCTGCGTTTCTACGCGATCGGCCTGTGCGGCTACGCCGCACTCAAGGTGCTGGTGAGCGCCTTCTACGCGATCGAGCGGCGCAAGACGCCCATGGTGGTGAGCTTCATCGCGGTGCTGATCAATCTCGTCCTCAACTGGATCTTCACGCTGCAGCTCGGCTGGGGTCATCGCGGGCTCGCACTGTCGACCGCCTGTGTGGCCACCAGCAACTTCCTCATTCTCTACGTCCTGATGCGCGCGCACCTCGGCAGGCTCGAGTCGCGCGCCATGGCGGCGTTGCTGGCGCGCGTAGCGCTCGCCTCGCTGGTGCTGCTCGCCATCGCCTGGGGCGGGGGACGGCTGCTGCTCGCGGACTGGGCGACCCAGGCTTTCTGGCCGAAGCTCGCAAGTCTGACTCTTGTCATCGCCTGTGCGGGCGGTGCGTTCTTCCTGTGTGCCGCAGCGCTCGGAATCGGCGAGGTGCGCGAGCTCGGACGCGCGCTGCGGCGCCGACTGCGCACCTAGCAACCCTTAGTCGCGGCAACTGTCCAAGGACCAGTCGCAGGCGCGGCCGACTGCGTCCGGTCACGACATCACGACATTCAGTCGTGATTCAGCCACAGTAAAGGATGATGCACGACATGAAATCCTGTTTCCGACCCATCGGCCCGCTCGTGGCCCTGATCGTCTTGTCGGGTTTCGCCGTACCGGCGTTCGCGCAGCAGTATCCGGGCTACTACGGATACGGCGAGCGTCCGGTGCAGGGCTTCATCCAGGGTGGCGCCAGCGTCACCGAGGGTGATGCTGCGGCGGACTTCGATAACGGCTTCACTTTTGGCGGCGGAGTGAACATTCTGCCGCAGCCGGGTGTGCCCTTCGGGCTGCGTCTCGAGGCCAACTACGCACGCTCGGATGCCACCAACGCCTTCATCAACGCAAATCAGGCGGCCACCGGCACCTCGATCGATCAAGGCTCGATGCAGACCATCACCGGCTTCGCCGATGCGGTGATGCGCACCCCGATCAATCCGTACGTCCACATTTACGGCCTAGCCGGCGTAGGCGTTGGCTATCGCCGCATCGAGCTCACGCAGAACGGCTTCCTGTGCGATGTCTTTTTCTGCGGCGTAGGCGGCGGACACGTCGTGGGGAGCAGCGAAGTCACCAAGTTCGCCTGGAATGCGGGCGCGGGCATCGACTTCGCAATGCCCGGCGGCCGCTCGTGGTTCGTCGAGGCTCGCTACGAGCGCATCGAGACGGACACGCCGACGGAGTTCATCCCGATCCGCGTGGGAATGCGCTTTTAGATTCTGAGCCCGTGCGCGGAGCCCGTGCGCGGATAGTCCGCCGCGGGATACTGAAATGATCGCTTCACTAACCCGCGCGGGCAACCACACGCGCGCGGCGGGGCCATCAGGCGGCCGAGCGGCCGGGCCATCAGCCGGACGTTACTTCGTGGCAAATTCCAGGCACGCCGCGAGTACACGGTCGAGCACCCGCCGCAGCGGTGCTGCAAACTCCCCGTCATAGTCGCACGGCCAATCGGTGCTGCGAACCATGCCCGCCGGCTCGCGCAGATAGCCGCGACAGGCGAGCTCCATCTGTACGGCGTGCACGCCATTCGCCGGCTGTCCGTAATGCCGGGTGGTGTAGCCGCCCTTGAAGCGGCCGTTGGTGACGCGTGTGAATTGCGCGCCCTCGCACGCCGCCTCGATCCGCTCGGTCAAGTCCGGCGCGCAGCTCGCGCCCGAATGGGTCCCGAGGTTGAGATTCGGGAGCACGCCGGCAAAGAGCCGCGGAATCTGCGAGCGGATCGCGTGGCAGTCGTAGAGGACCACGCGCGGATGGCGGGTGCGCAGGCGAGTCAGCTCGGCGCGGATCGCCTCGTGGTACGGCTCGAACCACGTGCGTCTGCGCGCGTCGATCTCCTCGGCATCCGGCTCCTCGAAGGTCCGATAGAGCGGCTCGCCGTCGAAGGTCGTGGTCGGGCAGAGCTCCGTCGTGGCCTGTCCGGGATAGAGCGAGGCGCCCGTCGGGTCACGGTTGGGATCGATGACGGTGCGCGAGATCCTGGTGCGGATGACGGTGGCACCGTGTCCCGGAGCGAAATCGTATAGCCGCTCGATCCACCAGTCGGTGTCCTTGCGGGCGTGCCACAGCGTACGCAGCCGCGGCTCGAGCTCCGGGGGGATGTCGGTGCCCGTGTGGGGCATCGACACGACGAGCGGCGCCGCGCCCCGCGTGACTTCGAGCCACGGTGGAGTCATCCATATAATGTACGCCATGGGAGGGCTATGGTTTGAGTCGGCGCTGCTGCCGCAGGGGTGGGCCCGGCAGGTACGCCTGACGGCGAGCGATGGCCGTATCGCAGAGGTGTCGACCGGGGTCGCCCCGGGTGCGGACGACGAGCGGCACGGGATCGCTCTGCCGGGACTCCCGAATCTCCACAGTCACGCCTTTCAGCGCGGCCTTGCCGGACTGACCGAGCGGCGGGGCGCCCAGGGCGACAGCTTCTGGACGTGGCGCGAGCTCATGTACCGCTTCGTCGAGCGGCTCGATCCCGAACAGCTCGAAGCTCTGAGCGCGCTCGCGTTCGTCGAGATGCTCGAGGCGGGCTTCACGCACGTCGGCGAGTTTCATTACCTGCACCACGATCGCGAAGGGGCGCCCTTCGCCGACCCGGGCGAGCTCGCGAGCCGCGTGGTGGCGGCCGCTGCCAGCACCGGAATCGGTCTGACGCTGCTGCCGACGCTGTACGCGCACAGCGGCTTCGGCGGCGCACCGCCGTCGGCGCGCCAGCGGCGCTTCATCAGCGACCCGGAGCGCTTCGCGCGCATCGTCGAGGCTAGCCGCAAGGCAGTCGCCAGCCTCAGCTTCGGGAGCTGCGGTGTTGCCGCGCACAGCCTGCGTGCCGTCACCCCCGCGGAGCTCGCCGCGGTGATCGCGATCGCGCACGGCGGCCTCATCCATCTGCACATTGCCGAGCAGACCCGTGAGGTGGAGGAGTGTCTCGCGTGGTGCGGCCGCCGGCCGGTGCAGTGGCTGCTGGAGAACTGTCCGGTCGATGAGCGCTGGTGCCTGGTGCACGCCACTCACGCAAGCGTCGCCGAATTGCACGAAGTGGCCGCCCGCGGCGCGGTCGTGGGCCTGTGTCCGGTGACCGAAGCCAGCCTCGGCGACGGGATCTTTCCGGCCGGCGAGTTTCTCGGCGCTGCCGGGCGCATCGGCATAGGCAGTGATTCCAACATCCGGGTGGACGCCGCGGAGGAGCTGCGCACGCTCGAATACTCCCAACGTCTCGCGCTGCGGGCCCGCAACGTGCTCGCCCGCGAGCCCGGGGCTTCAACCGGACGGAGCCTGTTCGAGCTCGCGCTGGGGGGCGGGTGGCAGGCGCTGCGACCGGGGAAGCCGACCGGGGTGCCCGGAATCGCGCCCGGGGAGCCGTTCGATGTCGTGACGCTGAGCCCCGCAAGCGTCGACCTGATCGGGCGCGAGGGGGATGAGCTTCTCGACAGCTGGATTTTTGCCGCCGGCCGGGGGCTCATCGATTGTGTGTGGCGCGCGGGGATCAAGCGGGTGAGCGGCGGCAGGCATCGCGAGCGCGCCGGCATCGAGCGCCGCTACGCCGCGGCCCTGCGGACTCTGCTCGCGTAAGCTTCGAAAAATGCTAGAATTCTTGGCTTTGTTGCGCGAGCCCTGAGGCCCTGGGCGAGGACGGTTATGGCACTCAAGATCATGATTCTCGGCGTGAACGGTTTCATCGGCAGCGCCCTCACGGAGGCGATCCTGCGCACCCGCGACTGGGAGGTCTATGGCATGGACCTCGCCGAGAACAAGCTGGGCGAGCTTTCGAAGTCCTCCGACCGCTTCCACTTCGTCGAGGGCGACATCACGATCAACCGGGAGTGGGTCGAGTACCACGTGAAGAAATGCGACGTGGTGGTGCCGCTCGTGGCGATCGCCAACCCGGCGCAGTACGTGACCCATCCGCTGCGGGTGTTCGAGCTCGACTTCGAGGCGAACCTCGCGGTCGTGCGCCAGTGCGTCAGGTACGGCAAGCGGCTGGTGTTTCCCTCGACCTCCGAGGTCTACGGCATGTCCCCGGACTCGGTGCTCGATGAGGAGTCGAGCCCGCTCACCTACGGTCCGATCAACAAGCAGCGCTGGATCTATGCCTGCTCCAAGCAGATGCTCGACCGTGTCATCTACGCCTACGGCGTGCGCGACAACCTCGATTACACGCTGTTCCGTCCGTTCAACTTCATCGGCCCGAATCTCGACAACCCGGAGGAGCCGAAGGAGGGGAGCTCCCGGGTGTTCACCCAGTTCCTGTCCAACGTGCTCTACAAGCGCCCGATCAAGCTCGTCGACGGCGGCAGCCAGAAGCGCTCCTTCACCTACATCGACGATGCGATCGAGGCGCTGCTGATCATCCTCGAGAACCAGAACCGGCGCGCCAGCCAGCGCATTTTCAACATCGGCAATCCCGGCAACTGCATCTCGATCCGCGATCTCGCGCAGCGCACCATTCGCATTGCGCAGGAGTTCCCGGTGCTGCGCGAGAGCGCGCGCGCCACGGAGATCATCGACGTGTCGGCCGGGGAGTATTACGGCAAGTATTACCAGGACATCCAGGTGCGGGTGCCGAACATCGAGGCGGCGCAGCGCGAGCTCGGTTGGCAGCCGAAGACGGACATGGACACGGCCATGCGGCGCACGATCGATTTCTACGTGAAGCAGGAAGGCTTCGGCTCGCGCGCGGCGGCGCTCGCCGCCGGTATCTAGGCGGCGCACGCCCTGGCATCCGAGCCGAAAGCGGTCGAGGCGCGGCACGCGGACAGAGCGCGCGTCGGCAGGCAGTGGCTGGCGTGGCTGGTGCTCGCCGCGGCCTGGTTCGCCACCGCTCCCGTGCGTCCCATGCTCGATCCCGATGAGGGCCGCTACGCGGAAATACCGCGCGAGATGCTCCAGAGCGGCGATTGGGTCACCCCGCGCTTCGACGGACTGAAGTACTTCGAGAAGCCCCCGCTCCAGTACTGGGCGACCGCGGCGGTGTACGCGGCGGTGGGACTAAGCGAGTGGAGCTCGCGGCTGTGGTCGATGGCCCTGGGATTTGCCTGCCTGACCCTGGTGTTCGCCTGGACGCGCTCACTCCATGGGCGCGACGCCGGCATGGCGGCGGCCCTGGCTCTCGCCGTGAGTCCTTATTTTCTCCTCATCGGCCACCTCAACCTGCTCGATGCCGGGTTCACCCTGTGGCTGACCGCGGCGGTCTTCGCTTTCACGCGCGCGCAGCTGGCCCCCGACGGTTCGCCAGCCGAGCGGCGCTGGATGCTCGCGGCCTGGGCACTGGCGGCGCTGGGGGTGCTTTCCAAGGGGATCGTGGTGGGAGTGCTCGCCGGCGGTGCACTCCTTATCTACTCGCTCCTCGAGCGCGATGCTCGCCCCTGGCGGCGGCTCAACCTGCTGGCCGGGGTGCCTCTGTTTGCCGCGATCGCGGCGCCATGGTTCATCGCGGTGTCGCTGCGCAACCCGGGCTTTGCTTCCTTTTTCTTCGTGCACGAGCACTTCACCCGCTTTCTCACCACGGTCCATCAACGGGTCGAGCCGTGGTGGTATTTCGTGCCGCTGCTGGTCGTCGGAGGGCTGCCCTGGATTGCGCCGCTCGCGCGGGGCGTGGCCGCGGGCTGGCGCGAGATCCCCGCGGTGCCTGCCCGGGATGCGGCGGTGCCGTTCAGGCCGCGCCGCTTCCTGCTTGTATTCGCCGCCTGGACGCTGGTCTTCTTCTCCGCCTCGGGCTCGAAGCTCGCGCCTTATATCCTGCCGATGTTTCCGCCACTGGCGGCGGTCGCCGGCGCTGCGGTGACGGACCTGCGGCGTCTCTCGGCGCATGCGACCCGCATCGGGGCGCTCCTCATCGTCCTCGTCATGGTCGCGGGCCTCATCTACAGCGCGCGGCGCAATGCCTTCGTGCCGCGCGCGGCGCTCGAGTGGATGGTGGCGGCGGCGGTCGTGACAATCGCGGCCCTGGTGGCGACGCTGCGCGCGCTGCGGCTGCCCGCGCCGGCTGCGGGATTTGCCGCAGCGCTCGCGGCCACTCTCGCGTGGCAGTGCCTGCTGTGCGCCTACGCGGTCATTCCGCCGGCACGCTCGGCGCGCGACCTGGTCGCGGCCAGCCGTCCCTGGGTGCGCCCGCAGACGAGCCTCTACAGTGTCGGACAGTATCGCGAGACGGTCTCGCCGTATCTCGGCCGCACCCTGACCCTGGTCGACTACCAGGGGGAGCTCGCCTACGGGCTGAGCGCGGAGCCTGGCCGCCAGGACCTCAGTATCGCCGCCTTCATCGCCCGCTGGAGCGCGAGTCGCGACGCCGTGGCATTCTTCGACCCGGGAATCTGGGATTCCTGGCGGCGCCGCGGGTTTCCGGGACGCGTGATCGCCGCCGATAACTACACCGTCGCAGTGAGCCGCCTGTGAAGCTGACCGATTTTGCCGTGCTGTCGACCGGGGTACTCCTCAATGCCTTCGCGCAGCTGGGACTCAAATCCGCCACGCAGAGGACCGGCCCGCTGCTGATGGGCGAGAGCGGGGTGTGGGAGCGGGGCCTCGAGCTGCTGGTGGTGCCGGCGCTCTGGGGTGCGGTGTGCGCCTATGCCCTGAGCCTGGTGGTGTGGATCGTCGGGCTGTCGCGCGTGCCGGTGAGCCAGGCGTATCCACTGCTGTCGATGGGCTACGTGATCAACATCTTCCTCGCCTGGTGGCTGCTCGGCGAAGTCCCCAACGCGCAACGCGTCGTGGGTATAGGAGTGATCGTGGCGGGAGTGGTACTGGTGTCGCGCTCATGAACGATGCAACGAAGACCGTGGAGAGATTTCTGCCTTTCACCCGGCCGACCATCGACGAGGAGACGATCGCCTCGGTGGCGGAGGTGCTGCGATCGGGGTGGCTCGCCACGGGGCCGAAAGTGGCGGCCTTCGAGGCGGCGCTGTCGGATTATCTCGGCGGGCGGCCGGTGCGCAGCCAGACCTCCGCGACCGCGGGGCTGGAGATGGCGCTGCTCGCCTGCGGCATCGGCCGTGGCGACGAAGTCATCACGCCGGCGCTGAGCTTCGTGGCCACCGCCAATGTCATCGTGCGGGTCGGCGCGCGACCGGTGTTCGTCGATGTGGGGCTCGACTCGCGCAACATCGACCTCGACCAGGTCGAGGCGGCGATCACTCCGCGCACGCGCGCCATTCTGCCGGTGCATTTCGCCGGCCTCCCGGTCGATATGGAGCGGCTCTACGGGATCGCCGCGCGGCGGGGTCTGCGGGTCATCGAGGACGCCGCGCATGCGATCGGCTCGGCGTACTACGGCAAGCGCATCGGCAGCTTCGGCGACCTGGTGTGCTTCAGCTTCCACCCCAACAAGAACATCACCACCATCGAGGGCGGCGCGATCTCGGGCGGCTCCGCCGCGGAGCTGCGCAGCATCGAGCTGCATCGCTGGCACGGGCAGGTCAAGACCGGCCCCGACTCCTTCGACACGCTCCTCGCCGGGGGCAAGGCGAATCTCTCGGACGTGGCGGCGGCGGTGGGCCTGGGGCAGCTCAGGCACCTCGAGGAATTCAATGCGCGCCGGCGCAAGCTGGTGGCGCGCTATTTCGAGCTCTGGCAGGAGAGCGCGCCGGTGCGCCTCCCCGAGCGCGGTGACGAGGGGCACAGCTGGCACGTGTTCACGCCGCTCCTGCCGCTCGAGCGGCTGTCGATCTCCCGGCTCGCCTTCATCGAAGCGATGAAGGCGCGTGGCATCGGCGTCGGCGTTCACTACCCGGCGATCCATCTCTTCAGCGCTTATCGGGCCCTCGGCTATCGGGACGGGCAGTTCCCCAATGCCGAACGCATCGGCCGCGAGACCGTGACTCTGCCGCTCTTCCCCACGATGGAGCTGGCCGATGTGGAGCGGGTGGTGCGCTCGGTGAACGAGGTGCTGGGCGGGGCACGCAAATGAATCCGCAGATCTCCGTCGTCATCCCGGTCTACAACGAAGAGCAGGGCCTGCCGCTGCTCTTCGACCGCCTGTACCCGGCGCTCGATGCTCTCGGCCGAAGCTACGAGGTGGTCTTCGTCGATGACGGCAGCCGCGATGCCTCGGTGGCGAAGCTGCGCGAGCAGTTCCAGCGCCGCCCCGATGTCACGCGCGTCGTGGTGCTGGCACGCAACGCCGGCCAGCACATGGCGATCCTCGCGGCCTTCGCCCGCACGCGCGGCGACTACGTGATCACTCTCGATGCGGATCTGCAGAACCCGCCGGAGGAGATAGCGCGGCTGGTCGCGGCGATGGACGCGGGCGCCGACTACGTCGGCACGATCCGCCTGCGGCGCAAGGACGTGCTGTGGCGCAAGGCCGCCTCGCGCCTCATGAACCGCCTGCGCGAGGGCACCACCTCGATACGCATCACCGACCAGGGCTGCATGCTGCGCGGCTACCACCGCAGCGTCATCGACGCGTTGAACCGCTGCACCGAGGTGAGCACCTACGTGCCCGCCCTCGCTTACACCTTTGCGCGGCACCCGATCGAGATCGAGGTCTCGCACGCCGAGCGCACGGTCGGCGAGTCGAAATATTCGCTCTTCCACCTGATCCGTCTCAACTTCGACCTGATGACCGGCTTCTCGGTCGCGCCGCTGCAGTTCTTCTCGATGACGGGGATCCTGATCGCGGTGCTGTCGATCGTGTTCGTCGTGTACCTGGCGATCCGGCGCCTCATCGTCGGGTCCGAAGCTGAGGGTCTCTTCACGCTGTTCGGCATCGCCTTCTTTCTGATCGGCGTGGCCCTCCTCGGACTCGGCGTCGTCGGTGAGTACGTCGGCCGCATCTACGAGCAGGTGCGCCAGCGCCCGCGCTACACCATTGCGGCGGTGCTCGGGGGGGATGCGGAGCCGCCGCAGCTGCCCGAGCGGCGGCACGCGGGAACGCACGAGTGAGCGGCCCGACGGCCGTCGTCTTCGCCTACCACGACGTCGGTGTGCGCTGCCTGAAGGCGCTGCTCTCCGGCGGTGTGCGGATACCGCTCGTCGTCACCGTCGCCGACGATCCGCAGGAGAACCGCTGGTACGCGAGCGTTGCCGACACGGCCGGCGAGTATGGTCTGGAGGTCATTACCCCGGCCGCGGCCGGCGATCCCGGGCTCGAGGCACGCCTCAGCGCCCTGCGGCCCGATTTCCTGTTCTCTTTTTATTACCGTGCACTGCTGCCGGCGGCGCTCCTCGAGTGCGCGGGGCGCGGTGCCCTCAACATGCACGGTTCGCTCCTGCCCAGGTACCGCGGCCGCGCCCCGGTGAACTGGGCGATCCTCAAGGGCGAGCGCGAAACTGGCGCCACGCTCCACTACATGGTGGCGCGAGCCGACGCGGGCGATATCGTCGACCAGATGAGTGTGCCGATCCTCGCGGACGACGAGGCTCGCGAGGTCTTCAGCAAGGTCACGGTCGCCGCGGAGACCATCCTGGTGCGCTCACTCCCCGGGCTTCTCGCCGGCACCGCGCCGCGCCGCCCGCAACCGATCGAGCCGGGGCAATACTTCGGGCGGCGCACGGCCGCCGACGGGCGCATCGACTGGTCGCGCTCGGCGCGTGAGATCCACGATCTGGTGCGCGCGGTGGCGCCGCCATTCCCCGGGGCTTTCGCCGAGGTGGGCGGCGAGCGCTGGGAGGTGCATCGCACCCGCTTGAGCGACCGCGCCGCTCCGCGCCCCGGGGCGTGGCTCTTCGCTGCGGACGGGGAGCTCTATGCCGCCTGCGGCGGCGGGGGCGTGCTGCGGCTGCTGCGCGTGGCGAATGCGCGCGGTCCCCTGGACCACCGGCGTCTCGCGGCGAGCCTCGGGCAACCGCTGGCGCTCAAGTGACCCCCCGCGTGCACGGCGCGTGTCACTGATCGCTCTCAAGGTCGACGTCGACACCTTCCGCGGCACGCGCGAGGGCGCGCCGCGGCTTGCGGAGCTTCTCGAGCGGGTCGATGCGCGCGCGACGTTTCTCTTCAGTCTCGGGCCCGATCACACCGGCCGCGCCATCAAGCGCGTGTTCCGTCCGGGCTTCCTCGGCAAGGTCCAGCGCACATCGGTGATCGAGCACTACGGCGTGCGGACGCTCCTCTACGGCGTGCTGCTGCCGGGTCCGCACATCGGGCGTCGTTGCCGCAGCTTCATGCAGGCGATCTCCCGCAGCGGCTTCGAGGTCGGAGTGCACACCTGGGACCACATCCGCTGGCAGGACGGAGTGGCGCGGGCGGCGGAGCCCTGGACACGCCGCGAGCTCGCACTCGCGAGCGATGAGTTCGCGGACATCTTCGGGCGGGCGCCGCTCGTTCACGGCGCGGCAGGCTGGCAGATGAACCGCTTCGTGCCGGACCTGGAGGAGGAGCTCGGTTTCCGCTACGCCTCCGACACACGTGGCACCGGCCCCTTCCTGCCGCTCCTCGATTCCCGCGCCGCCGCCGTCCCGCAACTGCCGACGACACTGCCGACGCTCGATGAGCTCATCGGGCGAGAGGACCTCGGGGGCGCCGATCCGGTCGACCATCTGCTCGACCTCACGGCGGCCTCGCCCGCGAGCGACCACGTCTTTACGCTGCACGCCGAGCTCGAGGGCGGAAAGTACCGTGCGGCGTTCGAGCGGCTGCTGCGAACCTGGAAGGCACGCGGCGTGCAGCTCACGGATCTCGCCACCTACGCGTCCCGGCTCGATCCGGCTACTTTGCCGCGCTGCAACATCATCGCCGGCGCCGTGCCCGGTCGTTCCGGAACGCTCGCTCTTCAGTCTCCGGAAGGCGGGAGCTGAGGCAATATCCACACCCTGCCGGACGTCTATCCGAAAGAGATGGACGCCGCGCTCGGTGACCCTATGAGTCAGGATCGGCAGATCGCCGCCGCGGTGCGGCGCGAGCGCCCGCGTCTGCTCGCCTTCATCCGGCGACGCATCGACGATGCCGCCGAAGCCGAGGACATCCTGCAGGAAGCGCTCTACGAGCTGGTAGCGGCGGCGCGCCTCGAGGAGCCGGTGGAGCAGATCGGAGCCTGGCTCACGCGGGTTGCGCGCAATCGCATCATCGATCGCTTTCGCAGGAAGCGCCCCGAGCTGCTCGAGGATCGATCGCTCGAGGAATTGCTGCCGAGCGCCGACGGCACTCCCGAGACGGAGCTGATGCGCGCGCTCCTGCTCGAGGAGATCGAGGCGGCGCTGGATGAGCTGCCGCGCGAGCAGCGGGAAGTGTTCGTCGCCCAGGAGCTCGACGGCTCGAGCTTTCGCGATCTCGCCGAGCGCTCCGGCGTCAGCATCAACACGCTCCTGTCACGCAAGCGCTACGCGGTACGGGCGCTGCGCGAGCGGCTGCAGGAGGTCTACGAGGAATGGCTTTCGGAATGAGGAGAGAAGTCGTGAGAAGGGTACTCAAAGGCGTCGCAATCGCGCTCGCCGTGATCGTCTTCATCGCCGTGTTTGGCGCCGTCGTGATGCAGCTGTGGAACTACCTCGTGCCGGAGCTGTTCCACGGTCCGCAGATCGGCTACTGGCAGGCGCTCGGACTGCTGGTGCTGTGCCGCATTCTGTTCGGCGGTATGCGCGGGCGCGGCATGCACGGGCACTTCGGCAGGCGCCGCTGGCGCGAGCGCTGGGAGAGCCTGACTCCCGAGGAGCGCGAGCGTCTGCGGCAGCGCTTCTACGAGCGGTGCGGACACCGCATGGGCGGGGCGGGACACGAGCCTCAGGGCCCTGCGGCCTGAGAGGCTCGGGCGGCGCGTCGCGGTTGACGCGCCGCCGGGGCCGACCGCACCATCGGTGCGATGATCCCGCCGAACATGACCGCGATCGAGATCCGCGAGCCAGGTCCCCCGCAGGTGCTGCGTCCGGTGGAGCGTGCGGTGCCGCAGCCGCGGGCAGGCGAGGTGTTGATCAAGGTCGCGGCGGCCGGCGTCAATCGACCGGACGTCCTGCAGCGCAAGGGCGCCTATGCCCCGCCCCCCGGGGCCAGCGACATTCCCGGTCTCGAGGTCTCGGGTGTGGTCGTGGCCGCCGCCGAGGGCGTGCGCGAGCCCGCGGTGGGTGCCAGGGTTTGCGCGCTGCTCGCGGGCGGTGGCTATGCGCAGTACGCCAGCGCGCCGGCGGTTCAGTGCCTGCCGGTGCCCGCGCCTCTCAGCCTCGAGGAGGCGGCGGTGCTGCCCGAGACCTTCTTCACCGTGTGGCTGAACGTGTTCGAGCGCTCACGCCTCGCGAGCGGCGAGACGCTGCTGGTGCACGGCGGCGCAAGTGGCATCGGCACCACGGCGATCCTGCTGGGTAAGGCCTTCGGCGCACGGGTGATCGTGACTGCCGGGAGCGCCGCCAAATGTGCGGCCTGCCGCGAGCTCGGCGCCGATCAGGCCATCAACTACCACGAGGGCGATTTCGTCGAGGCGACGCTGCGTGCGACCGACGGGCGCGGGGCCGATGTGATCCTCGACATGGTCGGCGGAGACTATGTCGCGCGTAACGTAGCCGCCGCGGCGACCGATGGCCGCATTGCCGTCATCGCCCACATGGGCGGCGCCAAGGCGGAGCTCGATCTGCGTTCTCTGATGGTGAAGCGCCTGCAGCTCGGCGGCTCGACGCTGCGACCGCAGCCGATCGAGAACAAAGGGCGACTGGCGGCGGCGCTGCGCCAGCAGGTGTGGCCGCTCTTCGCGACCAGGCGTCTGACGCCGCCGATCCACGCGCGCTTTCCGCTCGCCGATGCGGCGGCGGCCCACAAGCTCATGGAGTCCGACACGCACATCGGCAAGATCGTGCTGGACGCGTGACGGGCAAGCCCCGTAACCTAACGCGCGGACTCGCATAACAAGCGTATCGGGGGCCCATGAGTCTGTACGGTCTGATCGATTTGCCGTTCTGGGGCTATGCGGTGGTGACCTTCTGCACCGTAGAGCTGATGTTTCTCGGCATCACGCTCTACCTGCACCGCGACCAGTCACACGGCGGCCTGGTCCTGCATCCCTCGCTCCGGCACCTGTTTCGCTTCTGGCTCTGGTTCTCTTCCGGGGCCGTCACGCGGGAATGGGTCGCGGTGCACCGCAAGCACCATGCGTTTCCCGACAGGGAAGGCGACCCGCACAGCCCGGTCATTTTCGGCCTGAGGCGTGTCGTCTTCGAAGGCTTCGAGCTATACCGCGCCGCCGCCAATGATCCCGAGACGGTCCGCAACTACGGCCGCGGAACGCCGGACGACTGGCTGGAGCGGCACGTGTACAGCCGCCACGCCTACAGCGGCATCGTGGTATTCGTCGCCGCCCACCTGTTGCTCTTCGGCATTCCCGGGATTGTCATGGTCGCTGTACACCTCTCGGCGCAGCCCTTCTTCGCCGGCGGGGTGATCAACGGGCTCGGCCATGCGGTCGGCTATCGCAGCTTCGAGATGCCCTCCACCGCCACGAACCTCCTCCCCTGGGCCCTGCTGCTCGGTGGCGAGGAGCTGCACAACAACCATCACGCCTTCCCGCGCTCGGCCCGTTTCTCGGTTCAGCCCTGGGAGCTCGACGTGGGGTGGCTATGGATACGGCTGTTCCGCGCGCTCGGCCTCGCCGAGGTACGGAGCGAGGCTCCGCGACCGCTCATCGAGCGGCGGCGGCGCGAGCTCGACGCCGCAACGGTCGATGCGCTCTTCACGAATCGCATGCACGTGTTGCGTGCCTACGCACGAGGCGTGGTGCTGCCGGTGTGCCGCGAGCTGCGGCGCCGCGAGCCGCACGGGGCGGTGCCGGCGGCAATGCCGCGCCTGCTGATCCGCCACCCGGCACTGCAGGCCGAGGAAGCACGGCGCCGGCTGCGTGAGCTCCTCGAACGGTATGAGGTACTGCGTCGCGTGGTGGAGTACCGCGAGGGGCTGCAGGAACTGTGGGAAGGCGCCTCGGCGCGAGACGGCCTGGCACAGCTGCGCGAATGGTGCCGGCGCGCCGAGGAGAGCGGCATCGGCGCGCTGCGCGATTTCGCCCGTGGGCTGCCGGCCTACGCCGCCGCGCGGGTCAGCGCTACGTAAGTCTCTCCGGGAGGCTGCGCGAGCGCGTCACGGTGCGCATCGCGAAACTCGACTGCACGCGCGCGACGCTCGGCAGGCGCGTGAGATGCTGGTTGTGGATGCGCTCGAAGTCGGCGAGGTCGCTCACCACGAGGCGCAGCAGGTAGTCGTGCTCGCCGGTCATCAGGTAGCACTCCATCACCTCCGGGACGCCCCGCACCGCGCTCTCGAAGGCCTCCAGTCCCGTGCGGCTCTGCCGATCGAGCGTAATGCTGACGAACACATTCACCGGGAATCCGGCGCGCTGCTGATCGATGAGAGCGGTATAGCCCTCGATCAGCCCTGAATCCTCGAGCGCCCGCACCCGTCTCAAACAGGCGGACTCCGAAAGGCTCACCTGGGCCGCGAGCAACGTATTGGTGATGCGTGCGTCCTGCTGCAGCAGGCGCAGGATGGTGCGATCGTAGCGGTCGAGCTCCATGGCGCAAGAATCCTCTAACAAACAATGCAGAGGAGGCAGATTCTGCCATAAGCATGGGCGTTGAGGATGGAAATACGCAAACGCGCGCCGTGGTCGCCGGGTTCAAATGCCTCCCACAGTCTGTAATTGGAAGGGGGAGGCAAGCCATGCGCATCGGTGTTCCTCGCGAGATCAAGGTGCACGAGTACCGGGTCGGATTGGTGCCCGCCGGAGTACGCGAGCTCACGAGCGCCGGACACCAGGTCACGATCGAGACCGGCGCGGGCAACGGAATCGGCGTGGACGATGCCCAGTACCGCGCGGTCGGCGCTTCGATCGCAGCCAAAGCCTCCGAGTTGTTTCAGAGCGCCGATCTCATCGTCAAGGTGAAGGAGCCGCAACCGGCCGAGTGCGCGATGCTGCGCCCCGGGCAGGTGCTGTTCACCTACCTGCATCTCGCCGCGGATCCCGATCAGGCCAGGGCGCTGATGAAGTCCGGCGCGACCGCGATCGCCTACGAGACGGTGACGGGACCGCGGGGCACGCTCCCGCTGCTCACGCCGATGAGCGAAGTCGCGGGCCGCATGTCGATCCAGGTCGGGGCCGCCAGCCTGCAGAAGGCGGCCGGCGGCTTCGGTGTGCTGCTCGGCGGCGTCCCCGGGGTGCCGCCTGCACGGGTGATCATCCTCGGCGGCGGCGTTTCAGGCATGCACGCGGCGGAGATGGCCGTGGGTCTGCGCGCCGACGTCACCATCGTGGACCGCTCGGTCGACCGTCTGCGCGAGCTCTCGACCCAGTTTGGCTCCCAGATCCAGACCGCATACTCGACCACCGAGACCATCGAGCGCCTCGTCAGGGACGCCGACCTGGTGATCGGGGCCGTGCTGGTGGCGGGCGGCGCGGCGCCGAAGCTCGTCACGCGCGCCATGATCAAAACCATGAAACCGGGCGCCGTGCTGGTCGACATCTCGATCGATCAGGGAGGGTGCTTCGAGACGAGTCACCCGACCACCCACGCCGAGCCGACCTTCGTGGTGGACGGAGTGATCCACTATTGCGTGGCCAACATGCCGGGCGCCGTTCCCCGCACCTCGACTCTGGCCCTCACCAACGCGACGTTGCCCTATGTGCGCGCCCTTGCGGACCTCGGCTGGCAGGCGGCGTTCAAGCGCGATCCGGGTCTCGCCGCAGGGCTCAACGTGCATGCCGGCGAGATCACCCACGAGGTGGTGGCCCGCGCACTCGGCCTCAAGGCGAAGCCGATGACCTGAGTGACGTGGCGGCAGCTCCCCAAAAAGGCAGGTGCCGCTGCGCCGCGCGGGAGGGTAGGCTAGGTAAATTGTCTGTCAAACGGAGGTTCGTGATGAAAATTCTGCTGCCGGTTGCCCTGCTGAATCTCGCCGCGGGCGCCGCCCTCGCCGCGCCCGTCACCTATCAGGTCGATCCGGCGCACACCTACCCGAGCTTCGAGACCGACCACTTCGGGGGCCTCTCGACGTGGCGCGGCAAGTTCGATGCCTCCTCCGGCACCGTGGTGCTCGACAAGGAGGCGGGAACCGGCACGGTGGACATCACGGTCAACGCGAGCTCCATCGACCTCGGCCACGCGAAGCTCAACGAGCACGTGAAGTCGCCCGAAATGCTCGACGTGGAGAAATATCCGACCGCGACCTACAAGGGGACGCTCGCCAACTTCAAGGGCGGCGCTCCGACTGAGGTACACGGCGAGCTGACGCTGCACGGGGTGACCAGGCCGCTCAACCTCACCATCAACCGCTTCACCTGCAAAGTCGTGCCGATGTCGCCCAAGCCGCGCTGCGGGGCGGATGCCTCGGGGACCTTCAACAGAGCCGACTTCGGCGTCAATTACGGCGAGAAGTACGGCTTCGACATGCAGGTGAAGCTCGCCATCCAGGTGGAGGCAACGCCCGCGGGCTGAAATTCGCCGACGGCCGCCGTCTCAACCGAGCAGCATCGCGACGTGCTCGCCGATGGCGAGCGAGGCGGAGAGGCCCGGCGACTCGATCCCAAAGAGGTGCACGAGACCTGGTACGCCGTGCGCGGCCGGCCCGTCGATGCGAAAGTCGGCCGCCGGCTCGCCGGGACCCGTGATCTTCGGGCGGACGCCGCAATAGGCGGGCTCGAGCGATCCCTCGGGAAGCGCCGGCCACCACGCGCGGACCGCCCGATAGAAGTGAGCCGCGCGCGCAGGATCGACCGCGTACTCGGGCTCGCTCACCCACTCGACGTCGGGGCCGAAGCGCGCGCGCCCGGCCAGATCGAGCGTCAGATGTACGCCGAGGCCGCCCGGCTCGGGCAGGGGGTAAATGAGCCGCTCGAACGGGGCGCGCCCTGCAAGCGTGAAATAGCTTCCCTTGGCGTAGTGCGCGGTCGGAACGCGCTCAGGGGGAAAGCCGGCCATGAGGCGCGCGACCTGCGGGGCCGAGAGTCCCGCGCTATTGACGAGCACGTTCGCCTGGAGCGCGGGGGCAGCGCCGTTGACCGCGACGAGAAATCCGTCCGCCCGCCGCACGAGTCCGGTGACGGGGCTGTCGCACACGAGGAGCGCCCCGCAGCTTTCCGCCTGGCCGAGGAGCGCGAGCATCAGGCCGTGGGCATCGATGATGCCGCTGAGCGGCGAGTGAAGCGCCGCGGCGCACTTCAGTTGCGGCTCGAGGCTGAGCGTCTGCTCGCCCCTCAGCCCGGTGAGCTCGACGCCGTTGGCGAGTGCCGCCGCGCGGATGCGGCCGAGCTCGCTGACCTGGCTCGCATCACTCGCCACGATGAGCTTGCCGCAGCGACGATGGCCGATCCCGTGCTCGCGGCAGAAGGCGTAGAGCAGGTCGCGCCCGGCAACGCATAGCTTCGCCCGCAGCGACCCGCGCGGGTAGTAGATTCCGGCGTGGATCACCTCGCTATTGCGCGAGCTGACGCCGCTGCCGAAGCGGGGGGCCGCCTCCAGGATCAACACCTCGCGACCGCGCTGCGCGAGCGCACGCGCAATCGCGAGGCCGACCACGCCGGCCCCGATCACCACCACTTCCACGCGCTCCATGCGCCAAGTGTAGCCAAGCCCTTACAATGGGCGAGTGAGCGCGATCAACTACCGCACCGAAGGGGACGTGGCGATCCTCGAGATCGCAAATCCACCCGTCAACGCTCTCAGTCTCGCCGTGCGCGAGGGGTTGATGGAGGGCCTGGCGCGCGCCTACGCCGACAGCGGCATCTCGGGCATCGTGATCTGCGGAGCCAACCACACTTTCCCCGCGGGCGCCGATATCAACGAGATCGCATCCGGCCTCGCGCTCAAGGCGCCGATGATCCTCGACGTACAGGCGCGCGTGGAGGAGGCGAGCAAGCCGGTGGTTGCGGCGCTCGAGGGCAACGCACTCGGGGGCGGCTTCGAGCTCGCACTGACCTGCCACTGGCGCCTCGCCGCCCCCTCGGCCAGGGTGGGGCTGCCGGAGGTGAAACTCGGGTTGATTCCGGGGGCCGGTGGAACCGTGCGCTTCACGCGTCTGGCGGGACCCGAGGCGGCTCTCGATGCGATCACATCGGGCGCGCAGCTTGGCGCGCCGCGCGCTCTCGAGCTGGGGCTCATCGATGCGGTCGACGAGGATCCGCTGCGTGCCGCCGTGGCGCTTGCACGCCAGGCGGCATCCGAGCACCGGCCGCTGCGTCTCGCGAGTGAGATGCGCTCGCGTATCGAGGGCGTGGCCCCGGAGCTCTTCACCTCGTTCCGGCAGAAGATCGCCACCCGTGCGCGCGGGCAGCTCGCGCCCTGGAAGATCATCGACAGCATCGAGGCGGCGTGCACGCGCTCCAAGGCCGAGGCTCTGCGGATCGAGCGCGAGCATTTCATCGAGTGCCGCGACAGCCCGCAGCGCCGCTCGCTCACGCACGTGTTCTTCGCCGAGCGCGAGGCGCGCAAGATCCCGGGCATTGGCCCTGAGGTAAAGCCCTTACCCGTGCGCAGTGCCGCCGTGATCGGCGCGGGCACGATGGGCGGCGGGATTGCCATGAATTTCGCGAACGCCGGCATCCCGGTGCGGCTGCTCGAGCTCTCGGCCGAGGCGCTGGAGCGCGGGCTCGGCGTCATCGCCAGGAACTACGCGGCTTCGGTGGCGCGCGGCAGCATGCCGCCCGAGCGGGCCGACCGGGCCCGCTCGCTCATCCAGGGGGCACGCGAGTATCGCGAGCTCGCCACCGCGGACATCGTCATCGAGGCGGTGTTCGAGGATATGAAGGTCAAGAAGGAGGTGTTCACGCAGCTCGATCGCGTGACCGCCCCGCACGCCATTCTCGCCACCAACACCTCTACCCTCGACATCGATGCCATCGCCGCCAGCACCTCGCGTCCGCAGCAGGTGGTCGGCACGCATTTCTTCAGTCCCGCGAACGTCATAAAGCTGCTGGAGAACGTGCGCGGGCGCGCGAGCTCGCCGCAGACGCTCGCAACGGTCATGGCCCTCGGCAAGACGCTCGGAAAGATTCCGGTGCTCGCCGGCAACTGCGACGGCTTCATCGGCAACCGCATGCTGATGTACTACGGCTCGGAGTCCGAGTTCCTGCTGGAGGAGGGCGCGACACCCGAGCAGATCGATCGGGTCATGGAGGGCTTCGGTTTCGCCATGGGACCGCTCGCGGTACGCGACCTTGCCGGCAACGATGTCGGCTTCCTCATCCGCAAGGGGCGCAGACTCCCACCCGATGAGCGCTTCTCGCCGATTCTCGAGCGGCTGGTCGCCGATGGCCGGCTCGGCCAGAAAGCCGGCAAGGGCTTCTACCGCTACGAGGGACGCACCCGGATCAGCGACCCCGCAGTCGTCTCCCTCATCGAGGAGGTCTCGCGCGAGCTCGGGATCAAGCGGCGTGCCATCCCCGATGAAGAGATCCTCGATCGGCTGCTGCATCCGCTCGTCAACGAGGGAGCGAAGATTCTCGAGGAAGGAATCGCGTTGCGCCCCGGCGATATCGACGTCGTTTATGTCTACGGCTACGGTTTCCCCGCCTGGCGCGGAGGACCGATGCACTGGGCGCAGGAGGCGGGACTTGCGGCCGTGGTGAAGACGATGGAGCGGCTCGCCCCGACGCATGGCGCGCGCTGGCGACCCGCGCCACTTCTCGAGCGGCTGGCCGCCTCCGGGCAGGGCTGGAACGGCGCGCCCGTTTCGCGCTGAGCCGGCTCGCGACGGTGCACCGGGCAGTCCTTGTCGCTCTGGCCGCGACGCTGCTCGCGGCGGCGCAAGCGCGCGCGCCGGCTGACATCTCGGCGCTCACCCGACCCCCGGCGCCTGCAGAGGGCGTGGCGTACTCGGCGGCTCTCGAGGGGCGCAAGGCCGCGACGCTGCGCGCGGTGGAGGCTCTGAGTGGAGGCGCCGCCCTGGAACGCGCGCTGGCCTCGGGGGATTCGGGCTGGCTCCTGACGCCGCGATATACCGCACTGGTGCGCTTCGGCCTGTGGGACGAGCTCATCGCGCTCGGTCCACCTGCCGATTCCCGGGCACCGGGACTGGCGGCAGGCTATCTCTATGGGCGCGGCGTGGCGCTGGCCGCTCGCGGACGGCTCGATGAGGCGCGTGCCACACTGGCGGAGCTCGAGCACCTCGGTGCTTCGGTCGCGCCGGATGCGCGAGCGGGCGCCAATCGCCTCGCGGACCTGGTGCAGGTGGCGGTACCCATCGTCGCGGCGCGAATCGCCGCCTCGGAGTACGCGGCCACGGATGCCGTCACAGCGCTCGAGCGGGCGGTCGAGGCGCAAGACCGGCTTGCGGCCGCGCAGCCGTCGGACTGGTTTTTTCCAGTGCGCGATCTGCTCGGCGCGCAGCTCCTCATCGCCGGTCACCCTGTGGAGGCGGAGCGGGTCTACCGCGAGGATCTCAGGCGTAACCCCGGTAACGGCTGGGCGCTCCGGGGACTCGTTGCGGCGCTGCGTGCTGAAGGACGCGAACGGGCGGCTGCCGCGAGCGCGCGCGAGCTTGCCCTCGCTTGGAAGAATGCCGACGTGCGGTTGTCAGCGTCGGCCTTCTGGTTCGCCGGTCCCGACCACACGCGCTGCGAATGCGAGCGAGCGCCTTCAGGCGACCGGTAGCCGGGTCGTGAACTTCTTGGTGCGCAGCACGAAGCTGGTGTTGACGGAGCGCACCGCCGCGAGCTGCAGCAGCTGCGTCGACAGGAACTGCTCGTAGGCCTCCATGCTGGCAGCGACGATGCGCAGCAGATAGTCATTCGGACCGCTCATCGAGTGGCATTCGAGCACCTCGGGGCGCTCCTTCACCAGCTGGTCGAACTGGCGCACCGATTCAGGGTGATGATTCTCGAGCGACACTACGGCATAAGCGAGGATCGGCAGTCCGATGGCCGGAGCGCGCAGCAGCGTCACGTAGCCCGCGATGAAGCCTGCCTCCTCGAGCCGCCGCAGCCGTCGCCAGCACGGCGCGGGTGAGAGGCCGACGCGCTTGGCGAGCTCCTGGTTGGAGATGCGCGCATCCGCCTGCAGCTGCTCGAGGATGCGGCGGTCCAGACGATCGATGCTTCGCTTCACGGGCAATAATATTGCCAAAAACGCCCTACCTGGCGCAATTTCAGCAAGATAATTGCGGTCGGGCGCGCATAAGCTGCGCCTCCATGGCGGCACCAGCCAGTGCGATGAGCAATCCTTCCGGCACAGCGCCCGGCACCGAGGCACAGATCGACTGGCGGCGAGTCACCCACCTCGTGCATCTCTCTCGCGCTCTCGATGACATCGAAGAGCGGCGCCTCGTGCCCGAGCGCAAGGTGCTCTACCAGTTCTCCGCCCGCGGGCACGAGCTGGCGCAGATCCTCCTGGGGCTGAACCTCGACGACCCGCACGATGGAGTCGCGGTGTACTACCGCTCGCGGCCGATGGTGCTGACGCTCGGTGTGAGTCTCGAGGACGCCGCGGCCGGACCGCTCGCGCGCAGTGGCGCCTTCAGCGGTGGCCGTGACATCGGCGTGGTCTTCAATGTGCCGGGGCGCGGTGGGCCCACGGTGCTGCCGGCTTGCGGCGGGGTGGGCACTCAGTACACGCCCGCGGCCGGCTGGGCACAGGCGATCCGCTACCGTCGCGAGGTGCTGGACGATGCCGCCTACGCCCGCAGCATCTCGGTCGTGCTCGGCGGAGATGCCTCGACCGCCACCAACGGCTTCTGGTCGGCGCTCAACATTGCGACCACGCTCAAGCTGCCGATGCTCTTCTACATCGAGGACAACGCCTTCGGAATTTCCGTACCGTCGACGCTGCAGACCCCGGGGGGCAATGTCGCCGCGAACCTGCGCTCCTTTTCCGGGCTGACGATCCTCGAAGGCGACGGCTGCGACCCGCGCGAGGCCGCATCGCTCACGCAGCGGGCCGTGGCACAGGTGCGCGCCCAGCGCTCACCGCTCCTGCTGCGCCTGACGGTGCCGCGGCTCTCCGGGCACTCCGGGCAGGACACCCAGGCCTACAAGGCCGCGGCGATCCTCGAGGAGGAGCGCGGCCGCGATCCCCTCGCGCGGCTCGAGCGCTTCCTGGTTCCGAAGGTTCTGAGCGAGGAGGAATGGCGCGGGAGCGCGGCGCGGGCGGCGCAGGAGGTGGAGGCGGCGGTCGCCGCAGCGCTCGCGCGTCCACCGCCCGACCCGCGTGAGCTGACCCGCCACGTGTTCTCCCGCGATGCGGGCTTCGCTCCGGCGCTTCAGGAGCAGGGGGGACTTGCGCCCGAGGGCTTTGCGTTCGCGCACTCGAGCGTGCAGCCGCGCCCCGAGCCGACGCGCATCAACATGCTGACGGCGATCCGTCGCACGCTCGATACGGAGCTTGCGCTCAATCCGCGCATGCTGGTTTTCGGGGAGGACGTGGGGCCGAAAGGCGGCGTGCACGGCGCAACCCTGGGTCTTCAGGACAAGTACGGTCCGGGCCGGGTCTTCGACACCAGCCTGTCGGAGGAAGGCATCGTCGGGCGTGCGGTGGGCATGGCGCTGGCGGGTCTTCTGCCGGTTGCCGAGATCCAGTTTCGCAAGTACGCGGAGCCCGCGGCCGAACAGCTCAACGACTGCGGGACGCTGCGCTGGCGCACCCGCAATCGCTTTGCCGCGCCCATGGTCGTTCGCATGCCCGGCGGCTTCTTCAAGTGCGGCGACCCCTGGCACAGCCAGACCAACGAGGTCGCCTGGGTGCACGGCGTCGGCTGGCAGGTGGCGGTGCCCTCGAATGCCGAGGACGCGGTCGGCCTGCTGCGCGCCGCTTTGCGCGGCAACGATCCGGTCATCTTCTTCGAGCACCGGGCGATGCTCGACGGCGCCTGGGCGCGGCGTCCCTATCCCGGGGATGAATTCGTGGTGCCCTATGGACAGCTGCGGCGGGTGCGCCCCGGGAGCGAGCTGACCGTGGTGACCTGGGGAGCGATGGTCGAGCGCTGCGAGCTCGCCGCCGCACAATCGCACGTTGACGCGGAGGTACTCGATCTGCGTACCCTCTCGCCCTGGGACAAGGCCGCCGTACTCGCATCTGTGGAAAAGACCCACCGCTGTCTGATCGTGCACGAGGACACCCTCACCGCCGGCTTCGGCGCCGAAGTGGCCGCCACGCTCGCGAGCGAAGCCTTCGACATACTCGAGGCTCCGGTGGAAAGGCTCGCCATGCCGGACATTCCGAGCCCGCACAGCCCGATACTGCTCGAGGCGGCAGTGCCGGACGCGGCGCGCATTGCGCACGCGATACAGAGGCTCGCGAGCCTGTGAACCGATGAGCAGCGGGCTCGACATCCGCGCCCCGGCCGAGCAGACCGAGGGCACCCGCTCGCAACTGCTGCGCTGGCTGAAGCGCGTCGGCGACGCCGTCGCCGAGAACGAGCCGCTGATCGAGATCGAGACCGACAAGGTGACGGTGGAGGTCGCAGCACCGGCCTCGGGCGTGCTGGTGGAAATTCTCAAGCACGAGCAGGAGGAGGTCGTGCCCGGAGAGCTGCTCGGCCGCCTCGGTCCTGCCGCCCCCGCGCACTCCGGGGAGCCGCCCACCAGAGCCACGGCGGATCGCGCCGCGGGCGGCCCTGCGATGCCGGCCGCCTCTGCCGCCCGGGTGGCGGCGGCGGTGCCCGAGGCTTCGGGAGTCTCCTCAGCCTCTCCGAGTCCCGCGGTACGCCGGCTCCTCGCCGAGCATGGCCTCGATCCCGGGTCGGTGCGGGGAACGGGACCCGGCGGAAAAATTACCGTCGAGGACGTGCTGCGCGCAGCCCCGGCGGGCGGCGCGCCGGCGCCGAGGCTCGAGGAGAGGGGCGCCCACGCCGGCGGCACCGAGAGCACCGGGGCTGCCATGGTGAGGAGCCATCGGGTGCCGCACACGCCGATCCGGCGGCGGATCGCCGAGCACATGGTGCAGAGCCTGCTGCACACAGCCCCGCATGTCACGACCGTATTCGAAGCCGATCTCACGGCGCTGATGCAGGATCGCGCGCGACAGCGCGAGGAGTTCATGCGCCGCGGCGTGCCGCTGACGCTCACCGCCTACTTCGTGCAGGCTGCGGTGGCGGCGATCCGCGCGGTACCGGAGGCCAACAGCCGCTGGACGGACACGGCGCTGGAGATCTACGACGACATCAACATCGGGATTGCCACCGCCGTGGAGGGCACCGGCCTCATGGTGCCGGTGCTGCGCGATGCCGGCGACCGCGACCTGTTCGAAGTCGCGCGCGGGCTCGAGGATCTCGTGGCGCGTGCCCGCGCCGGCAAGCTCACGCCGGCGGACGTGCGCGGCGGCACCTTCACGATCTCGAACCACGGTGTGAGCGGGAGCCTGTTGGCCGCGCCGATCATCATCAATCAGCCGCAATCGGCGATCCTCGGTGTCGGCAAGGTGGAGAGCCGTCCGGTCGCCGTGGAGGAGGGCGATGAGCAGAAGGTCGAGGTGCGACCGCGCTGCTACGTCACCCTCACGCTCGATCACCGCGTGATGGACGGACATCAGGCGAACCGCTTCATGCAGACGCTGGTCGGCCGGCTGACCGACTGGCCCGGCCAATAGGCTCAGGCTCCCGTGGAGCTCGAGCCGATCGAGCGTGCCAGCGAGGATGAGCTGCGTGCCTTGCAGCTCGAGCGTCTCAAATGGTCGGTGCATCACGCCTGGGACAACGTGGCGCCGTACCGCCGCAAGTGCGAGCTCGCCGGCGTCCATCCCGATGATCTGCACGCGCTGTCGGATCTCGGTCGCTTTCCCTTCACGGTCAAGGACGACCTGCGCCAGCACTATCCCTACGGCATGTTTGCGGTGCCGCGCTCGCAGCTGTCCCGGCTGCACGCCTCCAGCGGCACCACCGGAAAACCCACCGTGGTCGGCTACACCCGTCGCGATCTCGACACCTGGGCGCAGCTGGTGGCGCGCTCCATCCGCGCAGCCGGCGGCAGACCCGGGGACATCGTGCACGTCGCTTACGGCTATGGCCTCTTTACCGGCGGCCTCGGTGCTCACTATGGCGCCGAGCGCCTCGGCTGCACGGTGGTCCCCATGTCCGGTGGCCAATCGCAGAAGCAGGTGCAGCTGATCCGCGATCTCGAGCCCGACATCATCATGGTGACGCCTTCATACATGCTGGTTCTGGTCGAGGAGTTCCACCGCCAGGGCCTCGATCCGGCGGCGAGCTCGCTGCGGGTGGGGCTGTTCGGGGCCGAGCCCTGGACCGAGGCGCTGCGCGCGGATCTCGAGTCGCGCGCGGGGCTCGATGCTCTCGACATCTATGGCCTCTCGGAAGTCATGGGTCCGGGCGTCGCGAGCGAGTGCCTGGAGACCAAGGACGGCCCGGTCATCTGGGAGGATCACTTCTATCCGGAGATCGTCGACCCCTCGACGGGCGCGGTCCTGCCCGACGGGGCACGCGGGGAGCTGGTGTTCACCTCGCTCAGCAAGGAGGCGCTGCCGATGATCCGCTACCGCACCCGCGATCTGACATCGCTGCTGCCGCCGACGGCGCGCTCGATGCGGCGCATGGCGCGTATCAGCGGCCGCTGCGACGACATGCTGATCGTGCGGGGTGTGAACCTGTTCCCGAGTCAGGTCGAGGAGTTGGTGCTGAAGCTCCCCGGCCTCTCGCCCCACTACCGCCTCGTCCTGACGCGCTCCGGGCCGCTCGATCAGCTGGCGGTGCAGGTGGAATGCGTCGCCGGAATCGAGGCCGGCGTGCGCGAGCGGCTGCGGCGCGAGCTGCAGAGCAGCATCAAGGCCATGATCGGCGTTTCCGCCGAGGTGAGCATCGGCGACCCCGGCTCGCTCGAGCGCTCGGCGGGCAAGGCGCAGCGCGTCATCGACCGACGCGGCGCGCCTGTCTGATTGCGCCGGGCGTTACAAAATGTACGCAGTTATGTCAGGTGCCCGCAGTGTCGGGAGCACGCGACAGCTTGTGTCCGGGGCCGCAGGAGCCTAATAAACACGCGGGGATTTCAGTCAACAAAGGGCTTCCAGGGAGCTGAGCTCATGAACACTGTTGACTCGAGCCGCCGCGGCAGAATCGCGGTGCGCGACTTCCTGGTCATCGCCGGCCTGGCCTGCGTGCTCACTCTGAGCGCCTGCGGCGGCGGGGGCGGATCGATGAACGCGGCCACGCCGCCCGCCAGCAGCGACACCGGCATGGCGATGGTCACGCTGACCGATGCGCCCGGGGACCTGCTCAGCTACATGGTCAACGTGGTGTCCCTCAAGCTGACACGCGCCGACGGGACGGCGGTGGAGACGGTACCCAGCGCCACGACCGTCGATTTCGCTCAGCTGGTAAATCTCTCCGAGGTGATCAGCGCGCAGCAGGTTCCGGCGGGCGTCTACACCGGCGTGTCGATGACCCTCGACTACGCCGGCGCCAGCATCGTGGTCGACAACGGCGCCGGCGGCCTCGCCGTTCCTGCGGCCAACATCATCAATGGCGTGACCATGAGCCCGCTGGTGGCGCCGAACAGCCAGATGACGCTCGCGGTGCAGTTGCCCTCCGGGGAGCCTTTGGTCATCACCAACGGCACCATTTCCCACCTGGGCCTCGACTTCAACCTGAGCGCATCCAACAGCGTCGCGCCCTCGAGCATCACCTCTGCGACGCTCCCGAGTGCCGTCACCGTCACGGTCAATCCGGTGCTGCTTGGAACCCTGATTCCCGACCTGTCGCGCCAGATCCGCGTGCGCGGCTCGCTGGTGAGCGTGACCGACACCGCCTCGCAGACCTCGTACACCGTAATGGTGGCGCCATTCTTCGCGGCGCAGCAGGACGACAAGATGGGTCAGGTCGTGGTCAATACGACCGCGACGACGGCTTTCACCATCAACGGCACTTCCTATGCCGGCGATGCAGGCTTGATGGCACTGGCAGCGCTCCCGGGCGGCACCCTCACGGTGGCGTACGGAACCTTCAACAACGGGACTTTCACGGCGAGCCTGGTGTTTGCCGGCAGCAGCGTTCCCGGCGGCGGGCTCGACAGCGCCGAGGGCACCGTGATCGCCCGCAGCGGCGACACGTTCACGCTCAGCAGCGGCTTCCTCGAGATGGGGGCGGGCGCCGGCATGCAGGGCGCGCAGGTCATGGCCCAGACGATGGGGGCCAGCGCTCCCATGACGGGCGGCGGCGATGTCGGATTTCTGGCCAGCCCGGTGACGGTGACCGTGGGCAGCGGCACGACCGTTTCCGAGGACGGGCAGAGCGGCACCTTCGGTCCACAGGACATTTCCGTCGGGCAGCACGTGCAGGTCTTCGGCAAGTTCAGCATGGACACGAGCGGCAACCGCACGGTGGATGCCAGCGCGGGGAGTGTGCGCATGACGATCACCTCCCTGTGGGGCCAGTTCTCCTCGGTCGCGAGCGGCGTCGTCACGCTGAACCTGGTGGCGCTCGATGGCCGCAACCCGAGCGTCTTCAATTTCGCCGGCACCGGCACCAGCAGCGCCAACGATGCGAGCGCGAGCGCCTACACGGTGAAGGTCCCGGCGGCACTCACGCTGCCGACCGTTCCGGCCGGGGCCGCAATTGCCTTCACCGGCTTCGTGAGCCCCTTCGGCTCGGCACCGCCGGACTTTGCGGCGCTGACACTCGTGGACCTGACGCAGACGTCGGCGCGGCTGCACCTCGAGTGGATGTTGCCGGGCATCACGGCGCCTTTCGCGACGCCGCTGAGCGCGACCCACGTGATGATGACCCAGGCCACGCTGCAGAGTGCCTCCGAGCACTCGCTGCGCATTGGCCCGGTACCCTTCGATCCCACGACCGTCAGCGCCGGCCTCACCTTCGTGCCGAACGCTTCCCTCTCGTTCACGAGCTTCGCGATCGCGCATCGGATGAGCTGGCAGTTTCAGACCTACGGCAGTTTCAGCGATTTCCTCACCGCCCTGAATAGCGACCTGAATGGGATGACGGCGCTGCTCGCGGTCGACGCTCTCGGCCCCTATGACGAGAGCACCGGCGTCATGACGGTGAGCGAGATGGCGGTCGTGCTGAACGACTGACGGCTCGCGCGGCGGGAGCGGCACGTCAACGGGGCGGCCCGCCGCCCCCGGCGGATCGATGTGCTAGCCTGTACGCATGTACACGCAGGCGCTCGACAGCCAGGGACGCGATCTCGTCGCGGCACCCCCCGGCGAGGCGGCCGCCTCGGCCGCCTTCCAGGCACGCATCGATGCCGATGAGAAGGTCGAGCCCAAGGACTGGATGCCGGAAGCCTATCGGCAGACCCTGATCCGGCAGATCTCGCAGCACGCACATTCCGAGATCGTCGGCATGCTCCCCGAGGGCAACTGGATCACGCGCGCTCCGAGTCTGCGCCGCAAGGCGGTGCTCATCGCCAAGGTGCAGGACGAGGGCGGCCACGGCATGTACCTCTACAGCGCCGCCGAGACTCTCGGCATCTCGCGCTCGCAGATGGTCGAGCAGCTGCTGTCGGGCGCCGCCAAATACTCGAGCATCTTCAACTATCCGACTCTCACCTGGGCGGACGTTGGCGCGATCGGCTGGCTGGTGGACGGCGCGGCCATCATGAATCAGATCCCGATCTGTCGCTGCTCCTATGGGCCCTATGCGCGCGCCATGGTCCGCATCTGCAAGGAGGAGAGCTTCCACCAGCGCCAGGGGTTCGAGATCATGCTGACGCTGGCGCAGGGGACCGAGGCGCAGCGCGCCATGGCGCAGGATGCCCTGAATCGCTGGTGGTGGCCCTCGATCATGATGTTCGGTCCGTCGGATGTCGACTCGAAGCACACGGCGCAATCCATGCGCTGGAAGATCAAGCGCTTCAGCAACGATGAGCTGCGGCAGAGGTTCATCGATATCACGGTGCCCCAGGCGCAGTTTCTCAAGCTGACGATTCCGGATCCGCAGTTGCGCTGGGATGAGGCCACACAACACTTTCGCATCGGGCCGATCGACTGGAGCGAGTTCCAGGCGGTGCTCCAGGGCAATGGCCCCTGCAACCGCGAGCGGATCGAGGCGCGCCGCGCGGCACACCGCGCCGGCGCGTGGGTGCGCGAGGCGGCTGCGGCGCACGCTGCGAAACACTCGGGACGGGAGGGCGCGCAGGCATGAGCGAGACGGACTGGCCGCTGTTCGAGGTCTTCATTCGCTCGCGCTCCGGGCTCGAGCACAAGCACGTCGGGAGTCTCCACGCGGCCGACGCGCGCATGGCGGTCGAGCACGCGCGCGACGTGTACACGCGCCGCCAGGAGGGTGTGAGCATCTGGGTGGTGCGCTCGGCCGACATCATCGCATCCGACCCCGCGGAGGCCGATTCGCTCTTCGAGCCGGCGCGCGACAAGGTGTACCGGCATCCGACTTTTTACGCAATTCCCGATGAGGTGAAGAATCTGTGAGCGCCGTGGCCGAGCCTGGCGCGCGCAGCGACCCGACGCTGGAAACCGCGCGGCTGCGCTACGTGCTGCGGCTCGCGGACACGAGCCTCGTGCTCGGGCAGCGGCTCGGCGAATGGGTGGGCCATGCGCCGGCCCTCGAGGAGGATCTGGGGCTCGCGAACCTGGCCCTCGACCTCATCGGCCAGGCGCGCCTGCTCCTCGGCTACGCCGCGGAGCTCGAAGGACGCGGCCGGGACGAGGATGCGCTCGCCTACCTGCGCGATGCGCCGGAATTCCTCAACCTCACCCTCGCGGAGCAGCCCAATGGCGACTTCGCGGACACCGTCGTGCGGCAATGGCTGATCGATGCGTGGCAGCTCGAGATCTACGGCGGACTCGCCGGCTCCTCCGACGAGCGCCTCGCGGCGATTGCCGCCAAGTCCCTCAAGGAGACCAGCTACCACTACCGCTTCAGCAGCGGCTGGCTCACACGACTCGGCGATGGGACCGAGGAGAGCCACGCGCGCACGCAGCGCTCGCTCGCGACGCTCTGGCGGTTCACCGGGGAGCTGTTTGCGCCGGATGAAGTCGACGAGCGCATGAGCGCGGCGGGCATCGCACCGGCGCTCCCCGAGGCGGGCGGGCGCTGGCAGGAGCGCATCGCGGCGGACCTGCGCCGGGCCACGCTCCAATGCCCCGCGAGTCACCCCTATCCCTGGCACGGCAAGCGTGGCGTGCACACCGAGCACCTCGGGCACCTGCTCGCCGAGATGCAGCATCTGCAGCGCACCTACCCGGGGGCGCGCTGGTGAGCGCCGTGGAAGAGGCGAGCCGCACATCCGCTGAGCGCGTGTGGCAACTCCTCGAGGCGGTTCCCGATCCCGAGATCCCGGTGCTGAGCATCGTCGACTTAGGGATCGTGCGCTACGTGCAGCAGGCAGCCGACGGGCGGCTGCGCGTCGGCCTGACACCGACCTACTCGGGATGCCCGGCGACGCTCGCCATCCGCAGCGCCGCGCGCGCCGCACTCGATGCGGCGGGGTTTGCCGACGTGGCGCTCGAGGAGGTGCTCGCGCCCCCCTGGAGCAGCGACTGGGTGACACCCGCGGGCCGCGCCAAGCTCGCCGCCTTCGGAATCGCGCCGCCCCCGGCGCGCGCGGCGCGCGAGCACGGCCCGCTGGAGGTTCGCTGCCCGCGCTGCGGCAGCTCCGCCACCGAGCGCGTGAGCGAATTCGGCTCGACGCCCTGCAAGGCGCACTATCGCTGCAGCGACTGCCGCGAGCCCTTCGACCACTTCAAGTGCATCTGAGATGCTGCGGTTCCACTCACTGCGGGTCGCGTCCCTCACCCCGGACGCCGAGGACGCGCTGGAAATAGCCCTCGAGGTTCCCCCCGAGCTGCGCGGCGAATACCGCGGGAGTCCCGGGCAGCACGTGGTGGTGCGTGCCGATCTCGGCGGCGAGGAAGTGCGCCGCACCTACTCGCTGGTGAACGCGCCGGGCGAGTGGCCGCTGCGGATCGTGCCGCGTATCCACCCGCACGGGAAGCTATCGCGCCATCTCGCCGAGCAGCTGCGCGCCGGAGAGACGCTCGACGTGCTGCCTCCCAACGGCAGCTTCAGTCCGCGTGCGGCGCTCGGCGGCGGCGGCCGCTATGTCGCCTTCGCCGCGGGTTGTGGCATCACGCCGGTGCTGTCCGTGGCGCGGGCGCTGCTGGCGCAACCGCGCAACTCGATGGTGATCTTTTATGGCAACACGGGCGCCGCACGCACCATGTGCCTGGAGGAGCTGCTGTCGCTCAAGGACCGCTATCTGGAGCGTCTCGCGCTGCACTTCCTGATGAGCCGCGAGCCGCAGGAGGTGGCGCTCTACAACGGCCGGCTCGATGCGGCCCGCGTGCGCGAGCTCGGTGCGGTGTTGTTTCGTCCGGGAGAGATCGCCGAGTACTTCGTCTGCGGCCCCGGGGACATGATCGAGCAGGTGAGCGCCTCGCTCCGGGAGCTCGGAGTCGAAGCTGCGCGCATTCATGTGGAGCACTTCACCGTCGAGACGGCCGGGGCAGCGGGGACGGCACGCGCGGCGGCCCGGGAGGAGCCCCGTGCGGCGGCGCCAGCCTCGACCGGCAGCGCCGAGGTGACGATTCTCATGGACGGGCGCCGGCGCACCTTCACCATGAGCCAGGGCGAGGAGACCGTGCTCGATGCGGCGGCGCGTGCCGGCATCGAGCTGCCGTTCTCGTGCCGCGCTGGGGTGTGCTCCACCTGCCGCACCAAGGTGATACGCGGTGAGGTGGAGATGGCGCAGAACTATGCGCTCGAGGACTGGGAGCTCGAGCAGGGCTACGTGCTCGCCTGCCAGTCGCGCGTCAGGACGCCGGTCCTCGAGCTCGATTACGACGAGAAGTAGACCGTGACTTATCAGAGCATCCTCTTCGCAGTCGACGGCGGTATTGCGCGTCTCACCCTCAATCGGCCCGAGTGCCTCAACAGCTTCAACACCGCGATGCACGCCGAAGTGCGCGCGGCGCTCGCCGAGGTACGCGCGCGGGAGGCGCGCGTGCTGGTGTTGACCGGCGCCGGGCGCGGTTTCTGCGCCGGGCAGGACCTGAACGATCGGGCGGTGGCGCCGGGGGGCGCGGCGGCGGACCTCGGTGAATCGATCGAGAGGAATTACAAACCGCTCGTTCTGGCGCTGCGCTCGCTGCCGCTGCCGGTGATTGCGGCCGTGAACGGCGTGGCGGCAGGAGCGGGCGCCAACATCGCGCTCGCCTGCGACCTGGTGGTGGCGGCGCGCTCAGCGAGCTTCGTGCAGGCCTTCGCCCGGCTCGGGCTGGTGCCAGACTCCGGCGGCACCTGGTTTCTGCCGCGCCTGGTCGGCACCGCGCGGGCACTGGGACTTGCGTTCCTCGGCGAGAAGCTGTCGGCCGAGCAGGCCGCGGCCTGGGGACTGATCTGGCGCTGCGTCGAGGACGCAGAGCTTGCGGCCGTGGTCGAGACTCTGGCGCAGGGATTCGCCGCGGCGCCGACGCGCGGCCTCGCACGCACCAAACAGGCGATCTACGAGGGCTGGGGGCGAACGCTCGCCGAGCAGCTCGACGTCGAGCGCGACTACCAGGCTGAGCTCGGACGGAGCGAGGATTACGCGGAGGGCGTGGCGGCGTTCGCGCAGAAGCGCACGCCACGATTTTCCGGAAAATGAGCAAGGCAGTCGGGCAACCCGAGGCGCAGCGCCTGGCCGAGGAATCGGCGCAGACACTCTACCGGCGCGACCGCGCCTCCCAGGCGCTCGGCATGAAACTCGCCGCGGTGCGCCCCGGGTGGGCGCGGGTGGAAATGAGCGTGCGCGCCGACATGCTCAACGGTCACGATGTCTGCCATGGCGGCATCCTCTTCGCGCTGGCCGACAGTGCGTTCGCCTTCGCCTGCAACTCCTACAACGAGAGCACGGTGGCAGCCGCCGCGGCGATCGATTTCCTGAGTGCGGCGCGGCTCGGGGATGAGCTCACGGCTGAGGCGGCGGAGCTGTGGCGCACGCGCCGCAACGGCATCTACGAGATCACCGTTACGAATCATCGCGGCGAGCGCATCGCGCTGTTTCGCGGGCGCTCGTACCGCATCGAGGGCGAGGTCACGGCGCGGAAGGAGTGAAAGCCATGGAGCTCGAAAGCTACGCGGCAGGCCAATGGCGCACCGGTACCGGCGGGGGCAGCGCACTGCGCGACGCGACCACGGGCGAGGTGGTTGCGCGCGCCACTGCCGAAGGACTGGACACGGGGGCGATGCTCGGTTGGGCGCGCGATGTGGGCGGCCCGAAGCTCCGCCGGCTGACATTCCACGAGCGGGCGGCGCTGCTGAAGGCGCTGGCCCAGGACCTCATGGCGCACAAAGAGGAGTTCTACCCGGTCTCTTTCGCGACCGGCGCCACGCGCAACGATTCCTGGATCGACATCGACGGCGGCATCAGCACGCTCTTTGTGTATGCGAGCAAGGGAAGGCGCGAGCTTCCTGACGGCCACGTCTATCTCGACGGCGGCGTCGAGGCGTTGTCGAAGGCCGGCAGTTTCGTCGGACAGCATGTGTGCGTGCCCCTCGAAGGGGCCGCGGTCCACATCAACGCCTTCAATTTCCCGGTGTGGGGGATGCTCGAGAAGCTGGCGCCGACGTTGCTCGCGGGCGTCCCGGCGATCGTCAAGCCGGCGACGCAGACCGCCTATCTCACCGAGCGCGTCTTCCGGCGCATCATGGCATCGGCCATTTTGCCGGAAGGCGCCGTGCAGCTCATCTGTGGCGGCGTCGGCGACCTGTTCGAGCATCTGACCTGCCAGGACGTGGTCTCGTTCACCGGTTCGGCGAGCACGGCGCTGAAGCTCCGGCAGCACCCGGTGGTGAGCGCGCACTCGGTGCGCTTCACTGCGGAGACCGATTCCCTCAATTCTTCGATCCTCGGACCGGATGCGGCGGCAGGCTCACCGGAGCTCGAGCTGTTCGTGCGCGAGGTGGTGCGGGAGATGACCGTGAAGGCCGGTCAGAAGTGCACCGCCATCCGCAAGGCGATCGTGCCCGTCTCGAGCGTGACCGCCGTGCTCGAAGCGCTGCGCGCGGCGCTCGCCAGGGTTGTCGTCGGGGACCCGCGCATCGAGCAGGTGCGCATGGGACCGGTGGCTTCCCTGAGTCAGCGTCGCGAGGTCTCCGAGCAACTCGGCAAGCTCCGCCAGGAGGCGGAGGTGGTGTGCGGCGCAGGCGCCGTGGTGCCGCTCGGCGCCGACGCCGAACGCGGCGCCTTCATGGCGCCGACGCTGCTCTACTGCCGCGACGGCACAGCCGCCCGTGCCATCCATTCGGTCGAGGCCTTCGGGCCGGTGTGCACCCTGGTGCCGTATCGGGACGTCGAGGAGGCGATCACCCTCGCGCGGCGCAGCGGCGGAAGCCTCGCGGGCTCGGTGTTCACCGCGGACGATGCGGTCGCGGCGCGCCTCACTCTGGGACTTGCGCCCTTTCATGGGCGCATCGTGGTCGTCAATCGGCACTGCGCAAAGGAATCGACCGGGCATGGCTCCCCGCTCCCGCACCTGGTGCATGGCGGACCGGGGCGTGCGGGCGGCGGGGAGGAGATGGGCGGAATCCGCGGGGTGCTGCACTATATGCAGCGCACCGCGGTGCAGGGCACACCGGATGTGATCACGGCGGTGGGCGGCCGCTGGGTGCGCGGAGCGCGCGAGCTCGATCCCGGGGTGCATCCGTTCCGCAAGCCCATCGGGGAGCTCAGGCTGGGCGACACCTTCCGCTCCGGCGAGCGCGAGGTCACGGTCGAGGACATCGAGCGCTTCGCGGCGCTCTCCGGTGACACCTTCTACGCGCACATGGACGAGAAGCAGGCGGCGCGAAATCCGCTCTTCGGCGGCCGGGTCGCGCATGGCTACTTTCTGATCGCGGCGGCTGCGGGATTGTTCGTCGATCCGCCCTATGGCCCGGTGCTCGCCAACTATGGGCTCGACAGCCTGCGCTTCGTAAAGCCCGTCAAGCCCGGCGACCGCATCCGCGTGCGCCTCACGTGCAAGGAAAAGTCGTCGCGCGCCGGCTCGGGCTACGGAGAGGTCCGCTGGGACACGGCGATCACCAACCAGGACGGCGAGGCCGTGGCCAACTACGACGTGCTCACCATGGTGAGCGAGAAGGCGATACCCGACGAGTAGCGCGTGGCACTGCGCCGCCGACAACCTGCAGGGAGGGATCAGCATGCGCATCGAGGCTGAGCGCGCGCGGGCAGGCGCCGCTGCGCGCGCCGATGTGCTGATCATCGGCGGCGGCCCGGCGGGATCGACCGCGGCCAATCTGCTCGCGCAACGCGGCTACCGCGTGACGCTGCTCGAGAAGGATCACCACCCGCGCTTTCATATCGGTGAATCGCTGCTGCCCGCGAACCGGCCGCTGTTCGAGCGCCTGGGAGTGGCCGAGCAGGTGCGCGGCATCGGCATG
>DATGJR010000212.1:0-44921 GCA_035295065.1 Steroidobacteraceae bacterium | reverse complement strand
TCAAGTTGAGCCTCGCCGATCTCGCAACACTGCGCTCACTTCCCGGGCTCAAGACGCATCTCGACAGCCTGCGCCCGGGCGAATCTCTGCGCCTCACGCACCGCGAGGGTGAGCTCTTCGGCCTCGAGCGCCGGCTGAATGACGCCGAGACCCTCAAGGTCGTGCGCGCCGGCGAGGCTCTCAAGGCCGATGTCGTCGAGAACCCCCTCGAGACCCGTGCCCGCACCGTGGGCGGCCGCATCGACAGCTCGCTCTTTGAGGCCGTCGAAGCGGCCGGCGCACACGATCAGACCGCCGTGGCGCTTGCCGACATCTTCGGCTGGGACATCGACTTCGTGCTGGATGTGCGGCCCGGAGACTCGTTCGTCGTCGCCTACCAGGAGATCTGGCGTGACGGGCATTACCTCAAAGACGGACCGGTGCTCGCCGCCTCGTTCATCAATCAGGGACACGAATATCGCGCGGTGCGCTACACCGATCCGAGCGGGGGCACCAGCTACTACACACCGGACGGCCGCAGCATGCATCGGGCATTTCTGCGTGCGCCGCTCGAGTTCAGCCGTGTGAGCTCGCGCTTCAACTCCGCACGCATGCATCCGATCCTCAACCGCATCCGTGCCCACAAGGGCGTCGATTACGCCGCCCCGACCGGCACACCGGTGCGCGCGGCCGGCGACGGCGTGATTCGCTACGCCGGCGTCATGGGCGGGTACGGCAACGTGGTCGAGATCGCTCATACGCACAGCATCACCACCGTGTACGGGCATCTTTCGCGCTTTGCGCATGGCACCCGCACGGGCGCCCGCGTCACCCAGGGAACCGTCATTGCCTACGTCGGCATGACGGGGCTCGCCACCGGGCCTCACCTGCATTACGAATACCGGGTCAACGGGGTCTTCAAGAACCCGCAGACGGTGGCTCTGCCGGCTGCGGAGCCGATAAATCCCGCCTGGAGCGCGGATTTTCACGCCAGGACCGACCCGTTGCTGGCTGGCCTCGACCAGTCATCGGGGCCGATGCTCGTGTCCCGCTGAGCGGGTCGCCTGCCGCGGCGCGCTCGACCTCTTTAACAGAAAGATCGCGTTCCGCTGGTATCCTTTGGGGTTTCGCGCTTTGGCGTGGAAGCCCTGGGGGGCCTGAGGCTCGATGGACGCGCCGGACTTAAAAGCACCACAGCATTACATCAACCGGGAACTCTCGTTCCTGGAGTTCAATCAGCGGGTCCTTGACCAGGCGTTCGACGAGGCGGTACCGCTGCTCGAGCGGCTGCGGTTCCTGTGCATCTCCTGCAGCAACCTGGACGAATTCTTCGAAATCCGGGTGTCGGGGCTCAAGCAGCTGACCGAGCTTGGCGCCAGCCAGCTCGCTCCCGACAGCCTGTCGATCCCCGAGCAGCTGGCGGCGATTCACGACCGTGCCACCCGGCTCGTGGCCGATCAGTACCGCTGCCTGAATGAGCTGCTGCTGCCCGCGCTGGCCCGCGAGGGCGCGCCGCTTCTCGAGCACAAGGACTGGAGCGAGAGCGCCCGCCAGTGGCTCGAGCAGTATTTCGAGCGCGAGGTCGAGCCGGTGCTGTCCCCTCTCGGCCTCGACCCTGCGCGCCCCTTCCCCCGCATCCAGAACAAGAGCCTCAACTTCATCGTGCGCCTCGAGGGGAAGGATGCCTTCAACCGCAACAGCGAGCTCGCGATCGTGCAGGCGCCGCGCTCGCTTCCGCGCGTGGTGCCGCTGCCGCAGGAAGGCACGACGCGCGCCTGCGTGCTGCTCTCGACCATCGTCCAGACCTTCGTGCCCAAGCTCTTTGCCGGCATCAAGGTAATGGGCTGCTACCAGTTCCGGGTCACTCGCAACAGCGACCTGTTCGTCGACGAGGAGGAAATCGACGATCTGCGGCGCGCGCTCGAGGGCGAGCTCATGCACCGCCGCTACGGCGCCGCGGTGCGACTCGAGGTCGCCAGCGAATGTCCCGAAGACATGGTGAAGTTTCTGCAGGCGCAGTTCGCCTCCAACGGCCTCGACACCTACTACGTGCCGGGCCCGGTGAACCTCAACCGCCTGACGGCGGTATACGATCTGGTGCAGCGGCCGGATCTCAAGTACCCGATCTTCACGCCCGGGCTGCCGAAGCGCCTCGCCGGGGCCACCGAGCTTTTCGGCGTGATTCGCCAGAAAGATCTGCTGCTGCACCACCCCTATCAGAGCTTCGTGCCGGTAATGGACTTCCTGCGCCAGGCGGCTGCCGACCCGCAGGTGCTCGCCATCAAGCAGACGCTCTACCGCGCCGGTTATGACTCGCCGCTGGTCGACGCGCTGGTCGCCGCCGCCAATGCCGGCAAGGACGTGACGGTGATCGTGGAGCTGCGTGCACGCTTCGACGAGGAGGCCAACATCGAGTTGTCGAACCGCCTGCAGGAGGCGGGCGCGCACGTCATGTACGGCGTGGTGGGCTACAAGACCCATGCCAAGCTGCTGCTGGTCGTGCGCCGCGAGCAGGGCGGCATCCGCCGCTACTGTCATCTGGGCACCGGCAACTATCACCCGCGCACCGCACGCCAGTACACCGACTACGGGCTGTTCACCTGCGACGACGAAATCGGCCAGGATGTCCATGAGCTCTTCCTGCAGCTCACCAGCCTCACCCTGACGCCGAAGCTCAATCGCCTCACACAGTCTCCCTTCGGCATGCACGACATGGTGCTCGCCAAGATCGCGCGCGAGACCGATCACGCGCGCGCCGGCCGCCCGGCGCGCATCATCGCCAAGATGAACGCCCTGGTGGACCCGCAGTCGATCGAGGCGCTCTACCGGGCCTCCTGCGCCGGGGTGAAAATCGACCTCATCGTGCGCGGCGTGTGTGCACTGCGTCCCGGGCTGCCGGGGGTTTCCGAGAACATCAAGGTGCGCTCGATCGTCGGGCGCTTCCTCGAGCACTCGCGCGTCTTCTGCTACGAGAACGGGGGCGCGCCCGAGATGTTCTGCGCGAGCGCCGACTGGATGGAGCGCAACTTCTTCCGTCGCGTGGAGGTCGCCTTCCCGATTCGTCATCCGGCCCAGGAAGAGCGCATCCGGCGTGATCTCGACATCTGCCTGCGCGACAACACGCAGGCCTGGGAGCTGCGGTCCGACGGCAGCTATGAGCGGGTGCAGCGTGGCGAGGCCAAAGCGGTGAACGCCCAGGCGGAGCTGCTGGCGGCCTACGCTGCCGGCCCGGGGGTCACGATCTGAGGAGCGCCGCGGGTCAGCTTCCGCCCGAAAACACCCGCAGCCGATAGCCCGCAGCGCGCAGGTAATCCACTTCCTGTTGCAGATCGGCCGAGGTGAGAGGGTGGTCCCTGAGCCACCGCGCGGGAAAGCGCACCTCGACGGTGCGTGGCGTCACCGAGAGCTGGATCGGCGGCAGTGCGGTGGGGCTGCGGCCCCGGTGCAGCAGCACCGCGAGGCGCAGCAGCAGTATCAGATACACCGCGGTCCGGTCCCACGGCGGCACCAGCTCCTCGATGCCATCGAGCGAGAGCTTGCGGCGGTGCGCGCCCACCAGCCGCGCGAGCAGCCGCTGCTCCTCCCGGGGAAAGCCCGCCATGTCGGCGTTCTCGAGCAGATAGGCACCGTGACGGTGGTAGCCGGTATGTGAGACATCGAGCCCGATTTCGTGCAGGCGCGCCGCCCACTTGAGCGCCAGGTGCGCGAGCGGCTCCTCGAGCTTCCAGCTCTCGCGCGTCTGCTCGAGGAAATCGCGCACCGTGCTCTCCACGCGCTCGGCCTGAGCGGTATCGACGTGGTAGCGCTGCTGCATGCCGCGGACGCTGCGCTCGCGCGCGTCCTCGCGGCGGAAGCGGCCGAGCATGTCGTAGAGGAGTCCCTCGCGCATTGCGCCTTCGGCGATGCGCATCTCCTTGATCTCGAGGACGTGGAAAACCTCCGCGAGAATCGCCAGCCCGCCGGGAAACACCGGCCGGCGGTCCTCGGTGATGGGCTCGAGCGCGAGCTCGCGCGTGTGGCCGGCATCGACGCAGTACTCGATCGCCTTGTCGAGGCCCGCGCTGGTGATGGTGGCCACCGCCGGTTCGAGCGCGCGAATTGCCTCGCCGATCGCCCGCACCGTGCCGGAGCTCCCGGCGCAGGTCTCCCAGCCACGGCGGCGGAAGGCCGCCTGCACGGGCTCGAGCTCGAGTCGCGCCGCAAGGCGCGCGCGCTCGAAACGCTTGGCGGACATCTTGCCGTCGCGGAAGAAACGCTCGCTCAAGCTCACGCAGCCCATCTGCAGGCTCTCGAGCTCGAGCGGCGTGAGCTCCTCGCCGATGATGACCTCGGTGCTGCCGCCGCCGATGTCGACCACCAGCCGGCGGCCGGGCTCCTGCGGCATGGTGTGCGCGACGCCCGAGTAGATCAGGCGCGCTTCCTCCACGCCGGCGATGATCTCGATCGGATGGCCGAGCGCCTCGCGTGCTCGCTCGAGAAAGACCTGCTTGCGGTGCGCCATGCGCAGCGCATTGGTGCCCACGACGCGCACGCTGTCGGCGTGCATGTCACGCAGCCGCTGGCCGAAGCGCTCGAGACAGCCCAGCGCGCGTGCCGCCACCTCTTTGTCGATGCGGCCGTTCTCCTCGACGCCGGCGGCCAGGCGCACCATCTCGCGCAGGCGGTCGATGATGACCAGCTGCCCGTGAGAGTAGCGCGCCACCACCATGTGGAAACTGTTGCTCCCGAGGTCGACGGCGGCGAGTACGTCCGGGACCGGACGGAGGGCGGCGCGGACTACGGATTTGGCTTCGGCCAGGCGTGCGCTTACAGCCGTTGGCACGCGCAAGGGTGAGGCTCAGCTGGCGGTGAAGGACGAGCCGCAGCCACAGGTCGTGGTTGCGTTCGGGTTGCGAATGACGAACTGCGCGCCGTCGAGCCCCTCGCGGTAATCGATCTCCGCTCCGGTCAGGTACTGCACGCTCATCGGGTCGACGATGAGCTTGACGCCCTGGTTCTCGATGCAGGTGTCGCCGTCCTGCAGCTGCTCGTCGAACTCGAACCCGTACTGCAGCCCGGAGCAGCCGCCGCCCTGCACGAAAACGCGCAGCATCAGCTTCGGATTGCCTTCACCGCGAATGAGGTCGCCCACCTTGCGGGCGGCGGCGTCGGTGAAGAGCAGCGCGGCAGGTGGGTCCTGAAGCGCAGCGTTTGCGTCGATGGCGGCGGTCATAATCTCCTTCAGCCCGCAGTCTAGGAGGGCGGGCCCACCCGGTCAAAGGCGCACGTCACGAAGTATGCCGAGGCGCCCTCGAGGCCCTCATTCGCGTGACGGAAGCTCCTTCATTGGGGTCGCAACGGACGAACGTCAACCCCCGAGCCACTGGCCGCCCCAGCAGCGCCATCGGTCACGACGAGCGATCCCCCCTCCCCAACGGTGAGCTGGGCCCGATGGTCGCCGATGCGCAGCCGCTCCCTGAAGCCGAACGCCGCACACAGCCAGGCCACCGCTTCGCCGACGTCCCGATAGGCGAGCTCCGGAATCACGACCGAGGGAAGCATCGAGCGGTTGGAGATCACCGCCGCCTAGCCCTTGGCGACAGCCGCCGCCGCAGCTGCGGGCACGATGCGCACCAGCTTGCCCATGATCTGCGCGCCGAGTGTCATCTCGATCACGCCATAGTAGACATCGCCCTCGACGCGTGCCGTCGCGCCGAGCACCACGCGCTCGGCAGCGCGGATGTCGCCGCGTACCTGCCCCTGGAGGATCACATTGGGCACCTCGACCGATCCGTCGATGGATCCTGTCTCGCTCACCGACAGGGTGGATTCAGGCGCCGAGTCCGAACGCACGTTACCGGCGATCGCTCCATCCAGGTGCATTCCGCCCAGGAAATCGATGTCACCCTGCACGCGCACCCCCTTGCCGATGAGGGTGTCGATGTGCGGCGGACGGGATTCGCGGCTGAACATGGCGCCTCCGGGTTGTTCTCTATTCTAAGGCGAGGCCTCGACGCTCCATAGAAACGTCTGCGAGAGCGGCGTCACATCCCGGCGGCTCGAATGCACGTCGACGACCAGGTGCGCGGGCCTGAAGCCCGAGGGAATCGTCAGTTCCTGGTCGACGTCCTGGAAGTAGCGGAAGTCGTAGCGCAGCTCGTGCTGGCGGCCGCTGGTCAGCGTCGCCAGGTCGAGCGTCTTCTCGCCGCCGCCATTGAGATCGCCGTCGACCGACAGCTGCAGGGTCCCGGCGGCCACCGCCTCCGAGCGGCCCGAGCGCACCAGCGCCATGTGCGCGACGAACACTCCCGGCTGTGGCGTCGCACGGATGCGCAGATCCTCGATCTTGACTCCGATGGTCGCAGCGCCCTGCCCGACGACGCCGCGATAGAAGGCCAGTTCCTGTGACTGGCGCGCTACCTGCGCCTGCAGGTCCCCCATCGATCGCGCCACTTCGGCCTGCTCGCGCGCCCGCCCGGTGGCGATGGTGTCGAGCTCGGCCAGCCGGGTGCGCAGCGCGCGGTTGTCGTTCTGCAGGTGTTCGATCTGCACCTCGAGCTCCGTACGCTGCTGCGCCACCGCCTGCCGGTCGTAGCCGGCGTTGTAACGCCCGAGCTCGTAGATGACGTAGAGAGCAAAGGCGCCTATCAGGAGCGTGGCGCTCGCGACCAGGATACGGCGCGTCCGCGAGCGCCGATGCACCACCTGTGGCCGGCCCCCGCCCCTACCGAAGATGGACCGCAGCGAGCGCAACGGGCGCCTAATTCGATGCGGATGCGGCCGCTCGCGGGCCGCCGCTGGCGGTGACTTTGTCCCACCACGAGGGGAGCGCCGGGGCGTTGCCTTCGGGAAAAGCGTTCGCCGCCAGCTCGGTTAGAGCGGCGGCGTACACCGGCCGCTTGAAGAAAATCACTTCGCGCACCGGCTCCCACCACGAAGCCCAGCGCCAGTGCTCGAACTCCGGCTCGCTGGTGCGCTCGAAATCGAAAGAGACGGGGTCGAGCCTCAGACGCAGCAGGAACCAGCGCTGCTTCTGCCCGATGCACAGCGGCTGCTGGTTACGCCGGATGTAGCGTGGCGGCAAGCGGTAACGCAACCACCCGGATGTCTGCCCGAGGAGCTCGACGCCAGGCCGCTCGACTCCGATCTCCTCGGCCAGCTCGCGGTACACGGCCTCCTCGACCGATTCCCCCTCGCGCACGCCCCCCTGCGGAAACTGCCAGCCGCGCCCGCCGGTGCGCCGCCCGAGGAACACCCTCGGGCCGGGATTCTTTGCATCCCCGGCTCCATTTGAGCGCATCAGCACGATGCCGACATTGGTGCGAAAGCCCTCCGCGTCGATGACATCGCTCATGACAGGTGAGTCTGCCACAAGGCGTGCCGCTCGTGAGCCGCCGCCTCGGCGAGCCGGGAGGATGTAGGCTAGCGCCCCATGGCGGGTGCGCACGAGTCGGTCGTTCTGGCGCGCGGCGGGGTGTCCGAGAGGGCCTCCCCGACGAGCCTCATCGGGCTCGTCGTGCTGGCGGCGGCGGTTTTCTGCGTGGCAGTTCTGGTCGGCAGCTCGGGCACAGGCGTGCGCGGCTCGCTGGCGGCGCTCTTCGGCGGTGGGGATGAGGCGACACGGACGGTGTTGCTCGCGGTGAGGCTTCCGCGCGTGCTCGCGGCCTTCGGCGTGGGGAGCCTGCTGGCCCTTGCGGGTGTATTGCTGCAGGCATTGTTTCGCAATCCGCTCGCCGATCCTTATGTGCTCGGAGTCTCCGGCGGCGCGGCGGTCGGTGCGCTGCTGGCGATGATTGCGGGGGCCGCAGCGCTCCTCGTGCAGTTGGCCGCCGGCGCCGGCGCGCTGTGCGCGGTCCTGACCGTCTACCTGCTCGCGCGCAGCGGCGGCACACCGCGCCTGCTTCTCACCGGGGTGGTGCTGGCCAGTGCGTGCGGCGCGCTGGTGAGCGTGCTGCTGGCACTCGCCGATACTTCGCGCGTGCGCGGCATGGTGTTCTGGCTGGCCGGCGACCTCGAGTGGGCGGTGACCCCCTGGGCGAGCGCGAGCGCGGCGGTATTCGCGGTGATCGCCGCCGTGCTCATCGCCCGCCCGCTCAACGTGCTCGCCGCGGGCGAGCTGCGTGCCCGCAGCGTCGGCCTCGCGCTCGAGGCCTGGCGCACGGTGCTCTTCATCGGCTGTGCCGCGCTCACCGCGATTGCGGTCGTGAGTGCCGGCACCGTCGGATTCGTCGGGCTCATCACGCCGCATGCCGTGCGACTCGCATTCCGTACCAGCGATCATCGCATCGTCGCCCCGGCCGCGGCGCTCTCGGGCGGGATGCTGCTCGCGCTCGCCGATCTCGCGGCGCGCACGCTGGCGAGCCCGCGCCAGCTCCCGGTCGGAGCGATCATGGCGCTGGTGGGCGCACCGCTCTTTGTCGCGCTGTTGCGCGGGCGGGCAACGTAACCGCAGCCCCCCCCGCGCGAGCGCGAGTGTGGCGCATCGTCAGGATTTGTATCTCGACTGATACGCACGGGAAGTGCACGGCGAACGCTTGACGCGCGCGACGGTCTACATTCCAATCGTGATGGTCCCGGCCGCTAGTTGAAAGCCATGACCAAGCTGCTCGGAGCAATTGGATTGCTCGCAATGACGGTGGCTGCGCCTCCCGCCCTCGCCCAGGAATCACGCGTGCACTGGGACCTGATGGGCGGATACAACGATACCCTCGGCAACACGGCAAACTATCTCCAGGGCGGGTGGCTCCTGGGAGCAGCCGTGAGCTTCTCGCCGGCGGCCGGGTCGCCGCTCGATGTGCGCATCGACCTGAGTTACGCCGAGCACAGCGCCACCATCTCCTATCTGAACAACGCTCAGCAGGCACTCGGCCAGCAGATCGATTACGGCTACGGCTCGCTGTTCGCGGCCAGCGCGAACCTGCTGTATCACTTCAACATCACCGGTGGTGTACGTGCCTATGGCATGGCCGGCATCGGTGCCTACTACACCCGCATCGAGCTCGACCAGGCGCTGCCCTACGGGTACGGGTACGGGTACGGCTACGGGTACGGTTATGGCGGGTACGGCTACGGCTATGGGGGCGGCTACGGCGAGGCGGTCGTAGCGGAGCACGGAGTGACCAACTTCGGCTGGGACGCCGGCGCCGGAGTCGAGTTCAACCTCGGCTACGGGCGCAGCTGGTTCATCGAAGCGCGTTACCAGCGTGTCAATTCAGCAGCCACGATCGAGTACCTGCCGATCATCGTCGGCATCCGCTTCTAGTCACCACCGCACTCCCGGGTAGAGACTCGGCTGGCGCAGCGCCCGATAGAGGTACGCCCCGGGTGTGACCGCCTGCCAGACCACGAGCGGTGAGGTCTCCGTCACGCTCGCCCCCGGCTGGTATTCCTGGACGATCCCGCCGCCCTGGGCAGCGCAGAAGTCCACCTCGATATCGCCGTTGCCGAGCAGATCGGTCTGTCCGCCGAAGAAGCTGTAGTAACTGGCAGGCGCAACGTAGTGGTGCATTAGCGTCGCCGTCTTTGCCGTCTCGTCGACGAGCAGCACCTCCGCCGTCGAGTAGCAGGCCGGGGCGCCCGCGACGCCGCAGATCCCTCCCTGAGGCACCGGCCGGTCGTCCCCGTCGTCGAACACACCGAGCTCGAACTGTCCGCTGGTGTTGGCGCTGAAGAAATTCATGCCGTGCTGCGCATAGAACCAGTCGGTGGGGTCGACGCCGCCCAGCAGTTGGAAGTCGCCGCCTTCGCCAAGCCGCCACAGGACCGCGCCGCTTCCCGTGCCGTTCTGAAAATCGATCTTGACTATCCAGTTCTGGTTGCGGATCGAGAACAGCAGGTTGCCGTCGTCCGTGGAGTAAAGCAGCGCGTCGCTGTGTGTCCAGTCGGGCGGAAACTGGTAGGGATGGCGGTTGAGGTCGAGATGATCGAACGTGCTCCACACCCAGTCGGGTTTGTAGTTCTGGTCGACGTCAACCAGAACGTCGCCCGCCACGTCGACCGTGCCGGGGAAGCCAGTCAGGTTGCTCTCCTGCTGCGCCATGGTGGCGAGGAACACGAAGTGCCCGTTCGGCAGTGCGAGGAAATCGCGGCTGAAGGCGTAGAGCGTGATTCCCGCAAAGCCGCTGGCCGCGAGCGAGGCGTTGAGGGTCGAGAGCGGCAGATCGTGAATGGTGTTGCCGGCGAGGTCGATCTCGCGGATGTCGTTGGCCGTACCCGGAGGCAGCGGCGGTCCGGTGGCGGGCGTGGTGACCGTGAGATTGAGCAGCATGTGGCCGTTCGACAGCAGCTTGATCGGCGTGATGACGTTGGCGGGCGTGCCGGAGTAGCGGTAGGTCCAGAGTACATTTCCCTGGAGATCCGTAGCGAAGGCCTGCGCCAGCGATGGACTGTAGAGAGGCAGGCCCAGCTCGGCGCTGTCAAAGACCTCGATCCCGGGCTGCGGCGCCAGCCCCGCGGGTGTCGTGATCTGGACCGGCGGGGTGGGCGGCGGCACCCCGGTCGTGAAAACGTGGTCGCCATCGGCGTACGCGGCGCCGTTGGACAACGTGGCCAGCGCCTGCATGTGGTAGGTCGTGTTGCCGAGCATGCCCGCGACCTGGATCGTCACCGGGCCACCGTAGTCGACCGGGGTGCTGGGCGTCGGCTGCGACCAGGTGCGTCGCCCGTAGTTGGCATCGATGCCGAACTGCACCACCACCGTGCCGGGCTGAGGCAGATTGAGCGTGTACTGTGCCACCTGGGGGTTCGCGGTCGACTCGACGTCGCCCGCCTGCACCAGCGCCACCACCGCGGTAGCGAAATTCGCCTGTGGAGCGCTCGAGAGCGCCGCCTGCACCACGACGTTGGCGCTCTGAGCCACGACACCCGGTGCCAGATAATTGCCGGCGCTGTCCACCGTGCCGAGGGTGCTATTGCCGCCGGCTATGCCGTTTACGGACCAAACGAGCGTCCCCGAACCCGTCGCCGCAAAGTGCTGCGCCTGCGCACTCCCGAGCGCCACCTGCTGCGGGCTCACAGTGACCGAGCCCATCTGTTGCGGCACGGGTGGCGGAGTGAGTGTCGGGCTTGCCGGCGCGTGAGAGCCTCCGCCGCCGCAACCCGTGGTCACGGCCACCGACCCGATGAGCCCGGCCAACATGCGCGCCGGAAAGCGCGCATCCAAGCGGCTCCGCACCTCCCACATGACTCATATCATGACACGGCGCCGTCGCGTTCCGGGTCCTCGCGCGCAGCAAGTCGCCAGCCCGCGACGCTCCAGCTCCCGGTCGGCGCGATCATGGCGCTGGTGGGCGCACCGCTGCTCGTCATGTTGCCGCGCAACCGGGGGCGTTGAGCCGCGTACCGCGGCGGATCAGCTCTCGCGCGGCTCCTTCGGCGGACGCGACGGCCTTCTCCCCGGCCCTCTCACAGATGCCCGCTCGGCCGTTCGCCCTCGGGCACGGGCACCTTTGGAATGCCAAACTTGCCTTCGAGCCGGCGCAGCTTCTCGAGATCGACGTTACCGACGATGTTCACGACGGTGAATTCGCGCGGCTCCGCCGCGATGATGACCAGCCCATTGGTCTTGCCCTGCTCGACCGATATGTAGATATCGACGGTCGTGTGCTCCTTGTCCTTGCGCACCCCCACCAACCGCTGCCATCCGGGCACTTCCAGCTGCTTGCGCATCATGTCGACCGCGGCGGCGGGGTAAGTGATGTCCCGGTCGAACGTGTAACTGCGCACGTAGATGCCCTTGAGCCCCGCAATCAGCTGCTTGGCGCCGGCGTCTTCCGGGTCGTTCGGGTCGAGAAATGCGCCGGCGATGCCGAGGAGTCCCGCATCGAGCGAGACGTTGACCGACTCGCTCGCTTTGGCGGCGAGCGTATCGAAGTCCGGCAGCTTCAAAGGGGCAGCGGGCGCCGCCGTCGCCACTCGCGCGATGAGCGCCGCGAGCGGAGTCAGGATCAGGATCCATTTGCGTACCGGTGAGCTCATGGCTTAGGCACCCGAATGTGAGGAGTCGGTGGATCGCTCCGATGTGTTGACCGCCCGGGAGGCGAGCTCGAGCTTCTCGCCCGTGACCCGCAGCGCCTGTATGAGCTGGCGGCGTGCTTCCAGCCCCTGCTCCGTGCGCAGCACCTGGCGCTGGTGAGCGACGAAAAGACCGAGAACGACCGAAGCGGCGGCCGCGAAGGCCAGCCAGCTCGCGGTCGCGCGCGAGAGCCGCGGCCGCGGCGCGCGCGCCGGGTCGGTGGCAAGTCGCGCCAGCACACCCGCGGCAAAGCCTTCACCCGGGTCTGCCGGCCGCAGCGCTGCCCGCAGGCTCCGCTCGAGATCGCGATTGTTCCGCTCGTCGCTCATGTCAGCGTCCGCGCGTCGCTCGCCAGCGAGCGGCCGTCCGGGTCCTCGTTCCCGAGCCGCTCGCGCAGCGCGGCGAGCGAGCGCTTCAGATGACTCTTGACGGTGTTGAGCGGCATCTTGAGCGTCCGCGCGATCTCCGTCGGATCGAGATCCTCCTGGTACCTGAGCAATACGACGGCGCGCGCCGCCGGTGCAAGCTCGCGCAGCAGGGCGCGCAGACGGCGCTCGAGGATAGGGTCGATTTCTGACGGCTCTGCCGCGAGCCCATCCGCCTCGCTGAGCGCAGCCTGAGAGAGGGGCGGCTCGCGGCGCAGGCGGTCGATCGCCCGGTTGACGGTCACCCGCCGCAGCCAGAAGGCAAGGTGCGTCTCCGACTCCACCGACCTGATGCTCCGGTACAACTGCAGAAATACCTCCTGCGCCAGATCTTCGGCCTGGAAGCGGTCAGCGAGCATGCGCAGCGACAGGCTGTACACCGAGCGCTGGTGCCGCCGCACCAGCGCGGCAAAGGCCGCCGTGTCGCCGGCGCTCGCCCGCTCGAGCAGTGTGCCCTCCGTCCACGCTGGCTCCCCGCTCACATGGCTTGATCCGGTGAGGCCGCCCTCAGGGCGATCGCTCCGCGGCCGGCCCGTCGTCGTGGTCCGGGTGGCTGAAGGTCTTGCGCAGCCGCGCGACCTGATCGAGATCGACGGAGCCCACTACGTTGAGGATCGTGAACTCACGCGGCTCGCAGGCGAGGATGGCGATACCTTTGATGGTGTGATCCTCCAGCGCCACATAAATGTCGACATTCTCCTTGTCGTCGTGCTTGCGCACCTGGACGAGGCGCGTCCAGCCCGGCCGCGCGAGCTGACTCCTGAGCGCATCGATCTCCGCCTGAGGATAGGCGACGTCGGAATCGAATTTGTAGCTGCGTATCTGCAGGGATTTCACTCCCTTCAGGGTCTTCTTGACCTCGGCGCTGTCGGGGTCGTGATCATCCATCAGCCACGCCGCAAGGTGTAGCGGCAAGGCGCCGAGGTTCAGATCGACGGACTCGGTCGCCCGCTCCCTCAGGCTCTCGAACGAGGGAAGCTTCAGCTGCGGACTCTGGGCGTTCGCGAGGATGGGCAGGGCGAGGCCGGCGATGCCGGCAAGCCAGGGGGCGTGCAAACGAGGGGGATGCATGGCTGCAGCTCCGATTGGCCACTAGGTACTCTTTAATACGAGCGCCAATGGCCCGGAGGGTGCAGTCCGGGTCCCTCACCGCGTGAATGCGCAGCGGCGGTTCAGCCGACCACGTTCGGCGAGCTGGCTACGCGATTGCGACCGGCGCTCTTGGCCCGGTAGAGCGCGGCGTCCGCCTCGGCGATCAACCGCTCGGCCAGGACCTTGTGATCGCGCGTAGCCGTCTCGGGCCTGGCAGCCGCGACCCCGATCGAGAGCGTCACCGTCTCGGTGGCGGTAGCCCCGATGGCGATCGGCTCGTTGCGCACCGCCTTGAGGACGCGCGCAGCTACTTTCTCGGCGTGGGCCAGGTTCGCATCCGACAGCACCATGGCGAACTCATCGCCGCCGAAACGCGCGCTGGTATCGCTGTTGCGCATCTCGGCGTCGATACGCTGCGCCACCTCGCGCAGCACCGCATCTCCCGCGAGATGCCCGTACTGATCGTTGATGCGCTTGAAATGATCGACGTCGATCATCATGCACGCGAGCGAGGTGCGCCCGCGCTGCGCCCGCGCCAGCTCCTCGCGCAGCCGCGCGTGCAGGTAACGGCGATTATGAAAGCCGGTGAGAAAGTCGGTGAGGCCGCTGCGCAGCAGCCGGGCGCGATTGACCGCGTTCTCGACGCAGATCGCCGCCACCAGGCCCAGATGCGCCAGGAAGTCGCTCGCCAGCTCCTGGGTGAAACGCGATGGGTCATTGCTGAGGAACACCAGCACGCCGTCGAGCTCGTCGTGCCGCCGCAGCGGCACGAGCGCGAGGCTCGCGGGACGCGCCGCTCCCGGCAGCAGCAGCTCATGATCCGCACGGCGATAGGGCCCGAGCCAGGGGCGCTCGAGGGCGGCGAGCTGCGGCGCCACGGTGGTCAGAGCGTCGACGAATTTAACGCCCGCGAGCGGCTCGTGCCCGAGGTCGTCGCCGGAGATCAGGTGGCGGATCTCGTGCTGCGGATCGTTCAGCAGCAGCGCGACGCCGTCGAGATGGTAGGAGGTGCACAGCCCCGTGATCAGCCGCTCGAACAGCTGCGGCAGTGAGCCCGCGCGCAGCAGCTCCAGCTCCCGCGCCTGTGACTTGCGCAGCAGCGCATCGTTGCGGCTCACCTCTTCGGTGAGTGCGGCGAGGCGCGCCTGCAGCGCGCGGTTTTCGCTCTCGAGTATCTCCGCTTCGGCGGACACGGCGCTCATACGCGGTTCGGCGTTGCTGCGGGCCATCGCTCAGGGTCCCTCCCGGTCCATCACGCGCGGCGCTCCGTCACCGTGCGCCGATCCTCCAGATAATCGCGCCCGCGGCGCATCAAAGCAACGAACGTGTCGTGGTCATGTGACAGAACCGCGGTGCGCAGCCGCTCGACGGCCTGCGACAGGGCTTCGAGAGACTCGGCGCCGTAGTCGTTGAGGCTCTGAATCTCGTAATAAAGCTCGGGACTGTCCTGGGCGACGCGGCTCGCCACATCGAGCTGCGCATCGAAAGTCGTACTTGACATCTGCGCGAGCCTGGGTGCCGCCTCGCCGCTCTCGGCGAGCGCGGTAAAGAAGGCGATGTTGAGCGCGTGCGAGAGCCCGAGCACGTAGGCGATCAGCCGGTCGTGCTCATCGAGGCTCATCACCACCTGCTCCGCCATGGTCGAGGCGAAGAGCTCGCGCGCGCCCGCGAGTGCGGCGGCGTTTCCCAGGTCGACGAAGATGACGTGACGCCCCGAGAGAAGCTCCGTATCCGGCCCGAACATGGGGTGAACGGAAGTGACCTTGCAGCCATGGGACCTGAGCGCCATGAGCCCGGCGCGCAGCGGCGACTTGAGCGACCCGACGTCGAAGATGACACCGGGCGGGCGGCGCAGCGCCAGGTCGCGCAGAATCGCATCCGTCGCCCCGAGCGGTGTCGCCAGCACGATGAAGTCGTGTTTCAGGTCGGTGGTGCGCCAGTCATCGACGCGCGCGCCGCCGGGGGTGGCGGGCGAGGGATCCGCCACCTCGACCGCAAAGCCCTGGCTGGCAAGAAAGCTCACGAACCAACCACCCATCTTGCCCGCCCCGCCGATCACGAGGGCGCGCCGACCGGTGCCGGCCCCACGGGCCGCGACGCTCGAGCGCTCCTGCGTGGTGAGGGAGGAACGGATCAGCAGCCGCAGCAGCTGCTCGGCCAGTGCGGGCGATACGCCGCGCTCCTCGGCCATGGTGCGCACGCCGAGGATCACCTCGCGCTCGCGCTCGTAATCGCGAACCGATCGGCCCGTGGCGCGCTTCACCTGGGCGACCTCCTCGCTCACGTTCCGGCGCTCGGCCACCAGCTGGATGAGCTGTCGGTCGATGTCGCTCACACGCCGGCGCAGCTCCTCCAGCGTCGCTTTCTCGCTCGTCATTGACGGTTGCCCTGGTGGCCTGAAATCCGCCTCCTTTCTATCGGGGCGATGCGGGGGATGCAAGGAGTATCATGCGTTCCGCCAGCTACCAACACCGCGCAGGAAAACTCTTCCGCCAGCCCATGAGCGAGCACATCGAGCTCCTCCCCGACCCGCTCCCCGCCGAGCCTCTCGAGGTGGTCGCGCGCTGGCTCGCGGATGCCTGGGCAGCGCGGCGCCAGCCGAACGCCAACGCCATGGTGCTCGCCACGGCCAGCCGCGACGGGCGCCCCGACGCCCGGGTCGTGTTGTGCAAGGAGATCGTGCCGCAGCCGGGGTTCGTGGTCTTCTACACGAACTATCGCTCGAGCAAGGGCCGCCAGCTCAGCGACAACCCGCGGGCCGCCGTGGTGATGCACTGGGACGCGCTCGAACGCCAGGTGCGCATCGAGGGACCGGTCACGCCGGGCCCGGAAAAGGACAGCGACAGATATTTCGCCTCCCGAGCCTGGCAGAGCCGCATCGGTGCCTGGGCCAGTGCCCAGAGCGAGCCACTCGCCTCGCGCGCCCGGCTGCTCGATGCGGTGAAGCAGGCGGCGAGTCGCTTCGGCACGCCCGTGCCTGGGACGCCTGCGGCGCAAGCGGCGGGCGACTACGAGATTCCGCGTCCGCCGCACTGGGGCGGGTTGCGGTTGTGGGCGGAAAGCGTCGAGCTGTGGGTGGCGGGGAATGCGCGCATTCACGATCGCGCCCGCTGGACCCGGGCGCTCAAAGCCACCGGCGGCGGCGCCTTCGAAGGCGGCCCCTGGCAAGCGACGCGCCTGCAGCCGTGATGCCCCGCCCTCGATGGCCCGCGGCGCGCGCGCGCTGAGCTGCCGCCATGTGGCGCAACATCCGCATTCTGCTGCTGCTGCTGGTGCTCGGCGCCGTGGCGCTGCAGCAGTGGCTCGATCGCGTGCACACTCAGAGCTGGCAGCAACCGCTGTGGGTCGGAATCTATCCGCTCAACGCCGACGGCACGGCCTCTGCGCAGCAGTACATCGAAGGGCTCACCCCGAAGGACTTCGCTCCCATCGAGAGCTTCTTTGTCCGCGAGGCGCATCGGTACGAGGTGGCACTGGACGAGCCGGTGCACATCGAGCTCTATCCACAGCGCTCCGAGCCACCGCCTGAGCTGCCCGCCGATGCCGGCCCCTTCGCGACTGCATGGTGGAGTCTCAAGATGCGGTGGTACGCCGCACATGCGAGCTCGATACCGGGGCGGGTGCCATCGCGCATTCGTATCTTCGTGCTCTACCACGACCCCACAACGCTCGATCACGTCCCCGATTCGCACGGCCTGCAAAAAGGCCTGGTCGGGGTCGTGCATGCCTTCGCGGCGCGCGCGATGAGCGGCGGCAACGATATCGTGATCGCCCACGAGCTGCTGCACACGCTCGGTGCGACCGACAAGTACGACCTGCGGAGCGATGAGCCGCTCTACCCCATCGGTTACGCGGATCCCGATCGCAAGCCGCTCTACCCGCAGGAGCAGGCCGAGATCATGGCCGGCCGCCGGCCGCTCAGCGCGCACGAATCGGAGATGCCCCCGAGCCTGCGTGCCGTGGTGGTAGGTCCCGCGACTGCGCTGGAGATCCGGTGGACGCGCCCCTGAGCCATGGCGCGGGCGCACGGCCAGGGCTCGCCGCGCGCGCGCTCTGCGTGCACGCCGGTATCCGGGAGCTGGTGCGCGAGCTGGCGGTCGAGTTCCAGCCCGGCGAAGTGCTGGCGATCCTGGGTCGCAACGGCTCGGGCAAAACGCTCACGCTGCACACGCTCGCGGGGCTGCGCGACGGCGCCGGCGGCGAGGTGACTCTCGATGGTGTGGCGCTCGGTGCGCTCAAGCGGCGCGCCATCGCGCTGCGCCTCGGGCTCCTGCCCCAGGACCTCGAGGAAGGCTTCGTCACCACGGCGATGGAGACGGTCCTGATCGGACGCCATCCGCATCTGGCGCTGTGGCAGTGGGAGACGGCCGAGGACGAGCGGCTGGCGCGCGCCGCGCTGCGCGCGGTCGACCTCGACGATTTCGCCAGCCGCCGCACCGACACCCTCTCGGGCGGCGAGCGGCGGCGTGTCGCGGTGGCGGCGCTGCTCGCGCAGCAGCCGGGGATCTTCCTGCTCGATGAGCCCACCAATCACCTCGATCCACATCATCAGCTGGTGGTGCTCGGGCTCTTCCGCGAGCTCGCGCGCGCCGGCCGCACCGTAATCACGACGCTGCACGATCCGACGCTTGCAGCGCGCTTTGCCGACCGCGTGCTGCTGCTGCATGGCGACGGGCGCTGGACGCTCGGGCCGGTCGGCGAGGCGCTCACCGCCGCCGCCCTGAGCGAGCTCTACCTGGCGCCGATGATGGAGCTCAATAAGGACGGCCGGCGGGTGTTCGTAAGCGCCTAGTTCAATCGGGCAAGAGTCGCCTGCGGCGCGCCCGCCGAGGCAAGCTGCGGGCCCGCCTCTTCAACCTAAGGCCTGGAGCACGGTCGCGTGCAGTGCCCCATTGGTGGCGAGCACGCTGGTCGTGTCGAGCCCGACTTCGCGGCCTTCGAGATCGGTGAAAGTGCCGCCGGCCTCGCGCACGATCACGCTGAGCGCGGCTATGTCGAGGATATTCACGTTCGATTCGATCACGACCTCGAGCGCGCCGCGCGCGAGCAGGTGATAGTGAACGAAATCGCCGTAGCCGCGGCTGTAGCCGGCCTTTGCAATGAGCTGCCCGAGCCGTTGCCAGCGCGGCGTGCCCACTGCCCCCTTGAGGTTGCCGGTCGAGATGGCTGCCTCCGCAAGGCCAGCGACTTTGCTCACGCGGATCGGACGCTCGTTGAGAAACGCGCCGCCGCCGGCCTCGGCCCACGCCAGCTCTCCGTAGACCGGAGCGCTCGAGACACCGAGCACGAGCTTGCCTGCGCGCATCAGCGCAATCTGGGTGGAGAAGAACGGGATCTCGCGCACGAACGCCTTGGTGCCGTCGATGGGATCGACCAGCCAGAGGTTCGCCGCGCCCATCGCGCGCGTCCCGGTTTCCTCGCCGCAGAAGCCGTAGTCCGGGAAGCGCTCACTGAGCGTGGCGCGGATCGCCTCCTCCGACAACACGTCCGCCTCGGTCACCGGTGAGGCGTCGGCTTTGAGGCGTACGCCGGGGTTCTTGCGGTAGTAATTGCGGATGACCTCGCTCGCGGCGCGCGCGGCGGCCAGTGCCGCCTTGAGTTCTTCGGATGCCATATGGCTTAGGATACGACCATGGGAAACCGCCTGAGCAAGATCTACACGCGTACCGGCGATGACGGCACCACGGGCCTCGGCGACGGCAAGCGCGTGCCCAAGGACAGCCCGCGGGTCGAGGCGTACGGCACCGTGGACGAGCTCAACAGCGCCATCGGGATGCTGCTGGCGGTGCCGCGACTCCCGCGCAAGGTCAGCGACTGCCTCACCGAGGCGCAGCACGAGCTCTTCGATCTGGGGGGCGAGCTGTGTATCCCGGGGCACCGCGCGATCAACGCCGCGCACGTGACGCGCCTCGAGCGGGCGCTCGACGGCTTCAACGAGAAGCTGCCACCGCTCAGGGAATTCATCCTGCCCGGCGGCGGGCGGGCCGCCGCCGCCTGCCACCTGGCGCGCACCGTGGCGCGCCGTGCGGAGCGGCGCGCCTGCACGCTCGCGCGCTCGGAACCCGTCAGTGCGGAAGTCCTGAGCTACCTCAACCGCCTGTCGGATCTGCTGTTCGTGCTGGCGCGCGTCCTGGCGCGGCATGAGCGCGGCACCGAGGTGCTCTGGCGCCACCAGCGCGCCAAAGCGCGCCGCAGCTGACTCGCGCCACCGCCGCGCGCATCAGCGCAGCGCCGTGCGCTCCTGTATCAGAGTGCGCAGGCGCCGCCAGTTGAAAGCCGGACCCGGGTCGGTCTTGCGCTCCGGCGCGACGTCGCTGTGCCCGACGACGTGCTCGGGACCGAGTGTCGGATAAGCGTCGAAAAGCGCAGCCGCGAGCGCGGCCAGTTGCTCGTACTGCGCTTCCGTGTAGGGCAACTCGTCCGTGCCTTCGAGCTCGACCCCGATCGAGAAGTCGTTGCAGCGCGGGCGCCCGTCGTATTCCGACTCCCCGGCATGCCAGGCGCGCTCTCCGAACGGCACGTACTGCACGATCTCGCCGTCGCGACGGATCAGAGCGTGCGCCGAGACTCGCGCGCCGGCGATTGCACGGAAGTAAGGATGGGCGTCGAGGGGCAGAGTGCCGGTGAACAGGCGGTCGATCCAGGGGCCGCCAAACTCGCCCGGTGGCAGACTGATGCCGTGCACCACGAGAAGATCCGGCTTGACACCGCCTGGGCGCGCGTCGAAGTGCGGGGACAACACCTGACGCGCCCCGACGAGCAGCCCCGTCGCCGGATCGATTCTGTGGGTAGTCATCGCGCGGCGCTGATTCTGCCACAATCGGGCGCATGACTTCTGCCAACGCCACCTATGTCCGGCGGGATCTCGCCCATGTGTGGCATCCGTGCACACAGATGAAGGATCACGAGGAGCTGCTGCCCCTCATCCCGATCCGTTCCGGACATGGCGCGTGGCTGGAGGACTACGAAGGCAAGCGCTACCTCGATGCGGTGAGCTCCTGGTGGGTGAATCTGTTCGGTCATGCCAATCCGCGCATCAACGCCGCCGTGCGTGCCCAGCTCGAGCGCCTCGAGCAGGTGATCCTCGCAGGCTTCACCCATGAGCCGGTGATCGCACTCTCCGAGGAGCTCGTCGCCCTCGCGCCCGCCGGGCTCAGCCGCTGCTTCTACGCGGACAACGGCTCCTCGGCGATCGAGGTGGCGGTGAAGATGAGCTTTCACTTCTGGCGCAACGTGGGGCGCAGCGCCAAGCGTCGTTTCATCACCCTCGCCAACAGCTACCACGGCGAGACTCTCGGAGCACTCGCGGTCGGCAACGTCGGACTCTACAAGGAGATCTACCAGCCCCTCCTCATGGATGTGATTACCGTTGCGTCCCCCGACTGCTACGAGCGCGCCCCGGGCAGCAGCTGGGCGGAGCACTCGCGCGCGCAGTTCGCGCACATGGAAAGCGCGCTCGCGAGGCATGCGCACGAGGCGGCCGCGGTGATCGTCGAGCCGCTGGTGCAGTGCGCGGGCGGCATGCGCATGTACGACCCGGTGTATCTCACGCTGCTGCGCCAGGCCTGTGACCGGCACGGCGTGCATCTGATCGCGGACGAGATCGCCGTCGGCTTCGGCCGCACCGGCACCCTGTTCGCCTGCGAGCAGGCCGGTATCCGTCCCGACTTCATGTGTCTGTCCAAGGGACTCACCGCGGGCTACCTGCCGCTGTCGGCCGTCATGACGACCGAGCCGATCTATGCGGCCTTCTATGACGAGTACGCAAAGCTCAACGCCTTTCTCCACTCGCACAGTTTCACCGGCAACCCGCTGGCATGCGCCGCCGCGCGCGCGAGCCTGGCGATCTTCCGCGAGGAGCGCACGCTCGAGCACAATCGCGAGCTTGCACAGTACATGGGCGCGCGCGCCCGCGAGCTCGCCGACCACCGCCACGTCGCCGAGGTGCGCCAGCGCGGTATGATCGTCGCCATCGAGATGGTGCTGGAGAAGGCGGGGCGCGTGCCCTATCCCTGGCAGGAGCGCCGCGGTCTCGCCGTCTACCGCCATGCGCTGTCGCGCGGGGTGCTGTTGCGACCGGTGGGCAACGTCATCTATTTCATGCCTCCCTACGTCATCACCCACGAGGAGATCGATCTGATGGTGAGCGTGGCGCGCGAGGCCCTGGAGCTCGCGACATGCGGCTGACACGCGTCTTTGTCGAGGGGCCGCTCGGTTCCGGTAAGCGCATTACGCTCGAGGGGAACGCCGCCGGCCACATCACCCGCGTCCTGAGACTGCGGGTCGGCGCCTCCCTCGTCCTCTTCGACGGCACGGGCGGGGAGTTCGAGGCGAGCATCGACAAGGCGCATGGCGGGACGGTGACGGTCGCCATCGGCGAGCATCACACGATCGAGCGCGAGTCGCCGCTCGCCGTGACTCTCGCGCAAGGTGTCTCACGCGGGGAGCGTATGGACCTGGTCGTGCAGAAGGCGACCGAGCTCGGAGTGACGCAGCTCGTGCCGGTGCTCACCGAGCGCAGCGTCGTGCGCCTCACGGCGCAGCAGTCCGACCGCAAGCTCAACCACTGGCGCGCAATCACGATCGCCGCCTGCGAGCAGTGCGGGCGCAACCGCCTGCCCGCCGTTGCACCTGCCGTGGCGCTCGCCGCGTTTCTGCGCGAGGCGCCCGCGGCGGCGGGCGCGAAGCTGCTGCTGTCTCCGGAAGGATCGACGACGCTCGAGGGGCTGGCACGGCCCCTGTCGGCGCCCGTGACTGTCCTCATCGGTCCAGAGGGCGGCCTGACCGATGAGGAGGAGCAGAGCGCGGTGGCGGCGGGGTTTGCAGCGGTGCGCCTCGGTCCGCGCGTGTTGCGCACCGAGACCGCGGCCATCGCCGCCCTTGCCCTTCTGCAGCGCGAGATCGGCGATTTTTGAAGGGAGGTCCCGGTGGACCATCCGCAGCGATTCATTTATCTGGCGCTGGTGATCGCCTGGTCGATCTTCCGCGTGATCCGCTACGCGCGCACGGCGACGGCCAGGCGTCCGCGTCCGGCCGTTCCCCCCTCAGGCGGCGGCCTCCCGCCGCCGCTCCAGGCGGCGGCAACAGGGTCGGCACAATCGCCCCTTGGGCCGGTCGAGACGCGCAGCGGGCTCGCGGGAAGTCTCGCCGCGGCGGGTGTTTTCATCGCCGGCAACGTGGTGATCTGGCCGCTGCTCTTTCTGGTCCCGGCGCTCGAGGCGGTGCCGCAGATCCTGCGGCTGATCGCCGGCGTGCTCGCCAATTTCTACCTTCTGTACCTCGCCCGCGCCGTGGCCGCGCGCCTCGGCAGCTCGCAGCGTGGCGCTGCCGACGACAACAATCCGATCAAGTCATGATCGGGCGCTCGCGCTGTCGCGTGCCGCTCAGTCGGGGAACCTGAGCGCCCGCTCCACCGCCTCGAAGCGCGGCTCTTTGCGCAGTGGATCCAGGAAGGGATCGTTCTTCGCCAACGTGACCCCGGGATCCCGCACGCGCAGCGCGGTTTCGAGCCACTCGAGCGCCCGGGACGTCTCCCCCCACTGCGCGTAGATCGTCGCATACTGGTAGGCGGCGGAATCGCCCTGCAATTGCTTGAGTTTTCCGAGCGCCGCCTGCGCATCGGCATGCCGCCCGAGCTTCTCGTTGGCGACCGCCAGACACCAGAGCGTGCCCCAATACTCGGGCTTCGGCTCGCAGGCGGCGCGTGCCTTCTCGAACTCGCCGAGCCCGTAGTAGCTGAGCCCGCGATATTCGTAGGCGGGGAGGAACGCGGCATCGAGTGCCGTGGCCTCATCGAGTGGCGCGAGCGCTTCGGCGTAGCGATGCGACCAATACAGGCCACGGCCGAGCAGGAAATGGCTGCCGACACTGAGCGGATCGAGCGCCACCGCGCGCCGCAGATCCGCAAGACCCTGCTCGAACCGACCCATGGTGATGGCAAACAGCCCGTATATTCTCAGGACCTGCGTATCCCCCGGCGCGAGTGCCCGCGCCCGCTCGAACTCCGAGCTTGCCTGCCGGAAGTCGAGCGCTCCGTTGGCGAAATAAAAGCCCAGCGCCAGGTGTCCCTCGGCGAGCTGCGGCGCGAGAGCGACCGCCCGCCGGCCGTCGGCGAGCGCCTTTTCGAACGATTCGTGGACCGAGGGACCGACGGCGCCCTGGCCCGAATACAGCGACTCGGCCAATGACCGGCGCGCAAAGGCGAGGGCATAGTTGGGGTCGAGGCGGATGGCCTCGGTGAAGGCGGAGATCGCGACCTGGAAGCCGGGCGCATCGCTCGCGGAAGTCCCCGCAAGGGTCGCGCGCAAAAAGGCATCGAACGCCGCCGGGTTGCGCGTGCCTCCCAGCTCGATCTTCGCGGGCGTGTCCGCAAGCAGCGTCACCTTGAGCGAGTTCGCGACCGCGGTGGCGATCTCGGTCTGCAGCCGCAGCACGTCGCGCAGGTCGCGATCGTAGGTCTTCGACCAGAGGTGAAATCCCGTGACGGCATTGATGAGCTGCGCGGTGATGCGCACGGTGTGACCCGAGCGGCGCACACTCCCCTCGAGTACCGCGCCGACGTCGAGCTTGCGGGCGATCGTGCCGATATCGGTGTCCTTGCCCTTGAAGGAGAAGGACGAGGTGCGCGCTGCGACCTGCAGGCCTTCCACGGCGGCGAGCGAGTTGAGGAGCTCCTCGGTGAGACCGTCGGAGAAATAGTCCTGCCCCGGATCGCCGCTGAGGTTCACGAACGGCAACACGGCGATCGAGTGCGCCGGCGGCACGAATGCCGCGGCTGCCGACACGCCGCCGGTGGAAGGCGGGGCGGCCGCCTCGCTGGAAGCGGGCGCGAGGGGCGCCCGCCCGACCAGTCGCTCGATGAGAAAGTAGCCGAGCGCCGCCACGGCGAGCGCTGCGATCACGAGCGGCAGCGCGCGTTGCCATGGGGTCGACCCGGGTGTGCGAGATGCGTACCCCGGGGGTTGCGCCGCAGCGCCCGACGGCAGGCGCAGGCTCCCCGCGGCCGCCGTGGGCGAAGCTTCGGGAGACAGGAGCCGCACCACCCGCGCGGCAAACTCGGGCGGAGTCGCTCCGCCCGGAAGACGCGTCCACTGCACCTCACGGAACTTGTCGGGAACCGTGGCCAGACGCTCCGAAGTCTGGTCGATCACGACCGGAAGCAGGAAAGTCTTCTTCTCCGACATGTCGTGTGTACGGTCGACGGCGAGCTTCCACTCGCGCCTGAAGTAGCCTTCATCGCGAGCCTCGGTGTTGGCCGAGATCACGGCAATGAACAGGCGGCAGTCGTGGATGCGACTGCGGATCTGGCGATCCCAGGCATCGCCGCCGCGCAGCTCGCTCTGATCCAGCCAGATCTCGAGGCCGGCTGCCCGCAGCGCCGCGGCGATGCGAGCGGCGGCGGCCGCATCCTCGGATGCATAGCTCAGGAACACCGCGCCGTGCACGGCACCCATTCCCGTTGAATCCCCCTGCATCCGCGTCCTCTTCAGTCTTGTTGTTGGCGATCGTAGCTCAGGAGGCCGGTCGCCGGCCGAAAAGCGCATTCGCGCCCCCAGGACCCACGAGCGTGCGCAGGCTTTTCTCCTGCAGCGACTCCGAAAGGCAACACCTTTGGGCTCACTAGTCCGACCGGCTCATTCCGCCCTAGATCAAACGCAGATCCTGGCCGACTAGATTTCCTCCCGCGCCGAGTGCGATTTCCGCACCGGCCCTATCGGAATGGTGGACGCAATGTTGGCAGCAACGGCACGAACGCTTCTCGGGATGACTCTCGGGCTCCTGATCTGCTCCTGCGGCGGGGGCGGAGGTGGTGGCTCCTCCGACACGACCACACCGCCGCCGCCCCCGGCTGCGGGCGCCTCGCTCCTCTTCATCACCAACGGTACGGTGGGGAGCATCGACGTCATGACGGTCAACAACACCTCGGGCGTCCCGACGCCCGTATCCGGCAGTCCATTCGCGGACGGGCCTTCGCCACGCGCATCCGCGGTCGATCCGCAGAAGCGATACCTGTACGTGGCCAGCTCGACGGGCGAGGTCAGGGGATATCAGATCGCTTCATCGACCGGAAGTCTGAGCGCGATGAGCGGCAGCCCATTCGTGACCGGCGCCGATTCCGTGGCGATCGCAGTCGATCCCAGCGGACAATTCGTGCTGACCGCGAATGGCTCGTCCAACACCGTCTCGGTGTTCAAGATGGGCTCCTCGGGGTCCCTTGCGGAGGTGAGCGGCAGCCCCTTTGCCGCCGGAAGCAATCCGGATGCGATCGTCGTCGCACCCGGCAACTACGTGTATGCCGGCAACGCCGGCGACGGCACCATTTCCGCCTACTCGATGAACATGACCACCGGCGCACTCACGGCCGTCGCGGGAGCTCCGTTCCCGGCCGGCGGCAAGCCTCTGTCACTGGTCGTCGACCCCGCGGGGACTCACCTGTACGCGGCCGATGCGAGCCCGAACGCGGTGGCGGGCTTCTCGATCGCTTCCGGCACCGGTGCGCTGACCGCCGTTTCGGGCAGCCCGTTTCCCGAGCAGAACGGGGCGGCGTTGTCGATCGTCCTGGACCACGCCGGCATACTGCTGCACGTGGCCAACGGCACCAATGTGGATTGCTACCAGGTCGACGGCACCTCGGGCACCCTGACCTGGCTCGGCGGCTCACAGAGCAACGGCAAGGCCATGGCGCTCGCGGCGGATGATCCGGACTACTTCGTGTATGCGCTGGACAACGTGGACAACCAGCTCGAGGTGTTTTCGATCAACCCCACGGTCTTCAATCTGACTCTGATCCCCGGAAACCCCTACCCGCTGTTTCAGGGTGCGGGCGGGCAGTCTCTCGGTCCGACGTCCATTACGTTCGCGCGTTAGCGCGGCGCCACGGGCTGTGCCGCTAGCGCGCGGGCGCGGCGGCCCTGCCCTCGCCGCTGGCGGCCACCTCGGTCGTCCAGTGCACGATCTCCTCGATCGACGCTGACGGCGCATCCAGGTGACCCGAATCCGGCTCGTAAAGCCTGGTCCGCGGATTCGCAGGGAGTGAGCCGAAGAACAGCTGTTTTGCATTTTGCAGCGGGGCATAGTCGCCCGTCGGAACGATGAACAGGACCGGCACCGCCGCATTCACGCTCTTCACGGCCCGCAATTCGTTCATCGCCCCCTCAGGATCGAACCAGCTGAGGTAGTTCGCCGCCGTGCACTCCACCTCATACGTGCCCCTGGATCCTTCGAAGTCCAGAAATCTCGTCCTGTCATTCGCTTTGCCGTCGGCCACGAGCCTGCGGGCCTGTGCCACGGATCTCCCGAGCCTGTCGCGCTGGGCGGGGCTGGCCGCGTTTCCGCCGGGGGCGATCGCCACGATACCGTCCACGCGCTGTTGGCCGCCGAAATAGAGGGCAAACAGCCCGCCCTGGCTGTGTCCCGCCACGAACAGGCGCGTGGCTCCCCGGCGGCGCAGGTCCTCGAGTGCGGAGCTCACCTGCGTCACGGCATCCGCGACCGGCGCGTCGTAGCCGCGCCCTTTCGACCACGGCATCTCGAGGTTGGCGACCAGATAGCCTTTCTGCTCCAGCGCCGATGCCAGCGGCTCGACATGCCCGCTGGGCGAGCCGCCCTTGCCGTGCATGACGACGATACCGATTGCTGGCGGCGTTTGCGCCACCGCCGGGTGAGCCAGGGCTGCAACGAGGAGCGCGGGAAAGATCGCCGAGCGGCGCCGCACCGCTACCACCGGGGAGCCGCGTGGCTCAAGCGCCGAGGCTGGTCTCGTCCGCGATCATCTGCTCGAGCCGCTCGAGGTCGGGGACCACCGGGGTCTCATTCACCATGCGGATCTGGCAGATGATCGGGGCGCGCTCGGGGAACACCCGCGAGTTGTCGGGCCGCACGACGTCGGAGCTCACACGCACCAGCTGCGGGAAGCCCTGGGCGATCAGCGCGAAGGTGCCGCCTTCGACCTTGTTGCCGAGGGCATGCAGGATGACGATGCGGGTGCGGCCACTCGCCGGCGGTATCATCTGGCCGCAGGCGCCCTCGAAGGAAATGAGCGGTACCGACTTGCCGTTCCAGGGAACGGTACCGATGTACCAGGGCGGCGCTCCGGTCATCTCCGACGGTGTCTGAAAGCCGATCACCTCCGCCACGCAGGCACGCGGGATGATGAGACGCCCGTCGACCAGCGGGACCAGGAGGCTGTAGATCTCGGTGACGCGCTCGGCCACGGCTAGCTTCCCGAGGCGGCCGCCCGACCGGCAGCCCGGCGCCGCTCGACCAGCGGCGCGATTGCATCGAGGAGCTGCGCTTCCTGATAGGGCTTGCCGAGGTAATCGTCGACACCGAGCTCGATGGCGCGTGCGCGGTGCTTCTCGCCAACCCGCGAGGTGACCATGATGATCGGCACGTCCTTGAGGCGCGGGTCGTTACGCACGTGCGCTGCGACCTCGTAGCCGTCCATGCGCGGCATCTCGATGTCGAGCAGGATCACGTCCGGCAGGTTGTCCTGCAACAGCGCCACCGCGTCCATCCCGTCGCGCGCCGTGATGACGCGCATGCCGTTACGCTCCAGCAGGCGCTGCGTCACGCGCCGCACGGTGATGGAGTCGTCCACCACCATGGCGAAGGTGCGGCGGTCGGCGCGCTCGCGCGGCACGGCGGGCGCCGCCGCCCGCGTACGCCACTCGGCGCGCACCAGCGCGCCGATGTCGAGGATGATGACGATGCGGCCGTCGCCGAGAATGGTAGCTCCCGAGATGCCGCGGATGCTCGAGATCTGCGGGCCCACCGACTTCACGACGATCTCGCGGCTGCCGATCAGCTCGTCCGCCACCAGCCCGGTCGAGTGCTCGCCGGCGCGCACCAGCACCACCGGAATGGTCACGTCCTGATTGGGGAGCGGGGCGGGCTCGAGGCCGACGAAGCTCGCCAGGTGCTGGAAGCGGTACTTGACTCCGCCATAGTCGAAGAAGCTCGCGTCGCGCCCGAGGTGGCTGCCGACTTCAGCCTTGGAGAGCCGCAGCACTCCCTCGACCGTCGGCAGCGGCAACGCGTAATACTCTTCGTCGGCGCGCACCACCAGCGCGTGGCTGATCGCAAGCGTCAGCGGCAGGCGCACGGTGAACACGGTACCCTCGCCGACGCGCGTCTCCATGTGGAGCGCGCCGCCCAGCCGCTTGATCTCGGTCGCCACCACGTCCATGCCGACGCCGCGGCCGGCCTGCTGCGTGATCGAGCCGGCGGTGGAGAAGCCCGGCTCGAGGATGAGCTGCATCGCGTCCTCGTCGCTCAAGTGCTGACCAGGGCCGATCAGGCCGAGCGACTCGGCCTTCTCGCGAATGGCCTTGAGGTTCATGCCGCCGCCGTCGTCGGACAGGCGCACCATGACTTCGGCCCCCTCGCGCTGCAGCTGCAGGAGGATGTGTCCGGTCTCGGGTTTGCCCCGGTGCACGCGCTCCTCGGGCTTCTCGATCCCATGCACCACCGCATTGCGCAGCATGTGCTCGAAGGGCGGGAGCATGCGCTCGAGCACCTGGCGATCGAGCTCGCCTGAGGCGCCCTCGACGGTGAGCTCGGCGCGCTTGCCGGTATCGGACGCCGCCTGGCGCACGATGCGCGCCAGGCGCTGCACGTGGCGCTGGAAGGGCACCATGCGGGTGCGCATCAGGCCGTTCTGCAGCTCGGTGATGGTGCGTGCCTGCTGCTGCAGCAGGTTCTGCGTGTCCTTGGCGAGATTCTCGAGCAGCTGCTGGATGCTCGCGACATCGTTGGCGGTCTCGGCGAGCGCGCGCGAGTACTGCTGGATGGAGGAATAGCGGTCGAGCTCGAGCGGATCGAACTGGCTGCGGTGCGGGCCCTCATCCTCGTGCTTGTGCAGGATCTGCGCCTCGGTCTCTATCTCCAGGCTCCGCAGCTGCTCCTTGAGACGCGTCACGGTCCGCGACAGCTCCCCGAGATTGAAGTCGAGGGAGCCGAGCTGCTGCTCGAGGCGCGCGCGCGCGATGCTGGCCTCACCTGAGATGTTGAGGAGCTGATCGAGGAGCTCCGCGTCCACACGCGCCATTTCCTGGCGCTCGCCGACGGGCGCGGGCTCGCGTCCCGGCGGGACCGCCTGTGGCGGCGCCGGGCCTTCCTCGGTGGTACGCGCGCCCTGCGCCAGCTCCTCGTTCAGCCGCGCGAGCCCCGTCTCGGACATGGACGCGGACTCCGGCGGCGCGGCGGGCACGCGCGCAGCGGGCGGCCCGAAGGGCGACGGCGGGCGCGCCGGTGCGGCTGCCGCAGGCACGGCCGGCTTCGGCGCGGGCGCCGGTTTCGGCTGCATCGGTGCAACAGGCGCAGCGGCCGGCGCAGGCGCCGCCGCGATCGATGAGGCGGGTGTCGCCGATGCGGCCGGCCTCGGTGCCGGCGCAAGAGGCGCGGGGGGCGGCGCGGCCGGCGCCGGCCTCGCAACAGCCACGGGGGCGGGCGCAGCGGCAACCGCCGCAATCGATGCAGGCGCGGGAGCCGCGGGCGCCGCGGAGGCTGGACGTGACACTCCCTGAATGCGCGCCACCATGGCGCGCGCGGGTGCGACCCTGTGGCCGCCGGCCACCTGTTCGCGCATGCGCGCCAGCTCATCGAGGCTCGCCTGGATCACCTCGAACACGGTGGCCTCGGCGGCGACGTGACCGTTGTCGACCTGCATGACGAGCGACTCGAGCTCGTGCGCGAGATCGCCCATCGGCATGATCCCCGCCATGCGCGCGCCGCCCTTGAGCGTGTGCAGCGGGCGCTTGAGCGCCGTGCGCAGCTCCGCGCTTCCCGGCTGCAACCGCCAGTCCGAGAGTGCGTGCTCGGAGGCCTCGATCAGCTCGGTCGCCTCGTCGGTGAAGATCGCGGCGACCTCGGGATCGAAATCGGCAGGCTCATCCGGCGGCTCGCCTTCGACGGGAGGAGCCTCCGCCGGCGCGGCCTGCGTCGGGGCCGCCCCCGGCGAGGCGTGGCCGGCGACCGTGCCAATGCGGGGATCGAGACTGCGGTCGGCCTTCTCGATCCGCTCGAGCAGCTGCCAGTGGCTGAGGAAATATCCGGTGGGCTCATCGAGGTGGGTCGCGACGGCGTGCATCGCGGCCATGCACTCTCCGAGCAGGACCAGATCGTCGTTGCGGATACCCACGCCGTTGCTGAAAGCGCGGCGCAGCCAGTGATCGAGCGGCTCGGCGAGACGGATGCCGTGGCGCGCCTGCGCCATCTTCGAGCTCCCGGAGAGTGTATGGCAGGCCCGGTAGACCTCCTCGGTCAGCACGTGCGGCTCAGGCAAGGCGGCTTCGCGTGCGATGAAGGCGCGCACGGTGGCGACGTGCGTGGCGGTCTCGCGTGCATAGATGTCGCGCAGCGTGTCATCGGTCAGCGCAGAGGCGCTCCCGGTCGCCTCCGCGGCCGCGCGCGCCGCGATCACGGGCGCCGGAATGTCGACGAACACGGCCGTTGGCGACTCTGTGGCCTCCTCTTCCGGCTCGGGCTGCGGGCGGGCGGCCGCCGCGCCCCTGCCGGCGGCGAGCGCGTGTGCACGGGCGCAGATCGCGGCCGTATCGGCCTTCGGCGCCGCGCCGCCGGCCAGCTGCTCGACCAGCTCCGGGAGCGCCGCGACCGCGGCGCGCAGCGTCTCGAGGATCGCGGGCGAGCGGGTGAGCGTGTTGTCGAGCACGCGGTTCAGCAGGTTCTCGATCGCCCAGGCGAACTCGCCGAGCTCGCGGGCGCCGACCATGCGCCCGCTCCCCTTCAGGGTATGGAAGGAGCGCCGCACCGTCACCAGCGCATCGCGCTCGAGCGGATTCTGCTCCCAGGCCGGGAAGCCACGCTGGATCTTGTCGAGCTCCTCGCGCGCTTCCTCGATGAAGAGCTTCACCAGCTCCGGATCGGCGCTGGCGGCAAGCGCGGCCATCTTGCCGGTCGCCGACTGGGACAGGGTCGGAGCGGCGGCGCCGACGCCGGTGGTATCGGCCACTTTGAGTGGCGCCGCCGTCGGGATGGCCACGGTGCGCGCATAGGCCGAGGGCTCGAGCGGCTCGACCGTCGGAACGGAGGGAGTCGGCTGCTGCTCGAGCGCCTGCACGCAGACCTGGGCATTGTCGAGCATGTACCAGGGATCCGAGCGCCCCGCCTGCAGCGTCTCCATGTAGTACTCGACGCTCACGATCGCATCCGCGAGACGGTCGACGAAGCCCGGCGGCAGCACGTGGATGCCGGGCTGCATCACGCGCTTCAACTGCGTGTTGATGCCCTCGATCACCTCGACCGCGCGGGCCTTGCCGAGCATCAGCAGCGCCGCCTTCATGCCGCGCATGAGGTCCTGCCAGCTGTCGAGGCCGGCCGCATCGAGCGTGCCGCCGACGCTCTGGGTGATGGCTTCCTTGATGCGCGCCAGATTCACTATGCACTCGCGCAGCACCGAGGCCTGCACCTGCTGGAACTCGGTGTCGGTGGTCTGCTCGGGCTCGCCCGAGTCGCGCGGCAGGATCAGGCCCACCAGGCTCCCATCGAGCCGGTCCTCGACACTGATCAGAGTCGCCGCGATCTCGACCAGCGCGGCCTCGTCCGCCACAGCGGCGCCGCTGGCGATCTTCTCGAGCCGCTCGGTCTCGGTCTGTACGTTGGCACGCAGCTCCCCGAGCCCCAGCACGCCGAGCGTGTCGCCGATCTTGCGCAGCAGCTCCACCTGGGGAGCCAGCTCCCCCGGCTGGCCCGCGCCGCGGCGCACGAAGATGTCGAGAACGTCCTTGACGCGGCTCAGGTCTTCGCGGATCGCCGCCGCCACCGTCTGCATGAGCTTGACGCTCGGCGCCGAGAGGTTCTCGCGCTCCTGCTCGATGCTCTCATCGACCGGCAGCAGCTCCGACAGCCGGAAGGACGCGCGTACCGCGCCCACCCTGCCGCCCGACGACTCGGCGCGGCCGACGTAGTAGAGGAGATTGTTGAGCAGCTCGATGGGCGGGTTCTGCGCGTAGCGCGCCTCACCCTCCGCGAACAGGCGGCGCATCTCGCGATCGCCGAGGCCGAGGAGGCGCTTCACCGACTGGCCGTTCTCGAGGCCGTTGTGCTGCAGCGCCTCGATCACCGCGCCGATCACCCACCACAGCTGAAAGACCGGCTGGCGGGTGGCGGTCTGCTCGAGCTTCTGCGCCACCGCCGCGAGGATCTCGAGATTCTGCTCGGCGCGCTCGCCGCGGATCCAGCCGATGAGGCCCATCTGATAGCGGGAGCGCAGGCGGCGGGCCCACTGCTCGACGGTCATCGGCGGCTCGCCCGCGGTCGCCGGCTGCGGCTGCGCCTGCTTGTCGGACCTGAGATTGAGGAGCAGCAGGGTGCCCTCGGAGAGCAGCGAGTGTCCGCGCACCGCCCGCAGGTCGTTGAGCAGCGGCAGCAGCACCAGCGCCAGATCGCGCCCCCCGGCCAGCACGCGCTCGAGGTAGCTCGGCAGCTGCACCATGGCGCGCATCAGTGCATCGAGACTCTCCGCCTGGCCCTTGCGCTCGTTGACCGTGGCGATGAGGTACTGCGCCACGTGCTCCATCTCTTCGGCGAGCAGCGCTGCGCCGTAGATCTCCAGCACCCGCAGCACGCCCTGCACCTGGTGCAGGTCCTGCGCCACGTGCTCGATCAGCGCCACGTTGTCGGGCTGCTCGACGTAATTCTCGAGAGCGCCGCGGGCCTCGGTGAGGGTGGCGGTGATTTCGCGGCCGACGAGCTCGAGTGTCTGCGAGGCGACTTCGGGCATTTGGCGCGCGCTGCCTCAGGAACCGCCGAGAGCGGAGATCTGCCGAAGCTTGGCGGTGTTCAGCGTGCTCTCCTCGATCTTCTTGAGCCGCGCGCTGCTCGAGGTGCTGCTGCTGCCCGGCAGGCGGAAGCCCGTCGCCGACTTGCGCAGTCCCGCGGAGAGCTCGGCGAGCTTGGCGATCGCCACCGAGGTCGCGTTGGTCGATTCGGCCGTCTGGGCGCTGATCTCCTTGAGCACCCCCATGTTGCGGGCGATGTTCTGCGCCGCGGTCGTCTGGGCGCGCGCGCTCGAGAAGATGTTCTGCACCAGGCTCGCGATCTGGTTCGAGACCTGCTCGATCTCCTCGAGCGCAGCTCCCGCGTTCTCGGCGAGCAGCGCCCCGCCGACGACGTCGGTGGTACTGCGCTCCATCGACACCACCGCTTCGTTGGTGTCGGTCTGAATGGTGCGCACCAGCACCTCGATCTGCTTGGTGGCGTTGGCGGCGCGCTCGGCGAGCCGCTGCACCTCATCCGCCACCACCGCAAAGCCGCGGCCGGCATCGCCCGCCATCGAGGACTGGATCGAGGCGTTCAGCGCCAGGATGTTGGTCTGCTCGGCGATGTCGTTGATGAGCTCGACGATGTTGCCGATCTCCTGGCTGCTCTCGCCGAGTCGCTTGATGCGCTTGGAGGTCTCCTGGATGGTCTCGCGGATGGCGTTCATGCCGTCGATCGTGCGCCGCACGGCATCGCCGCCCTTGTGGGCGACCTCGACCGAATGACGCGCGACGTCGGAAGCGCGCTCGGCGTTGCCGGAGACTTCCTCGACGGAGCCCGCCATGCTGGCGGCGGACTCGGTGGCGGAGGCGATCTGCTTCGACTGCGCGCCGCTCGCCTTGGCGAGGTGCTGCGACAGCGCCTGCGTCTGGCGCGTCGCAGAATCGAGCTGGATCGCGGAGGCGTTGATGGTGGTCACGAGGCCCCGCAGCGCATCGACCGCGTAGTTGATCGAGTCGGCGATCGCGCCGGTGATGTCTTCGGTGACCGTGGCCTGCACCGTGAGATCGCCGTCGGCGAGGCTCGAAAGCTCATCCAGCAGACGCAGGATCGCCTGCTGGTTGCGGTCGTTCTCCTGCTGGCGGGCATCGGCCGAGGCGCGCTGCCGCGCGACCATGCGCCGCGTGCGCAGGGCGGCAATCAGCGCGATCAGGATCGCCACCAGCGCGGCGGATGCGAGGGCGAGCGGCGCCCACGACAGGAGCGTGGCACCGGGGGGGTGCAGCAGGTACCCGGCCGCCCCACCCGCGGCGACCAGCAGCGCTGCGACGACGAGCAGCGGGGTCGGACTCATGCGGCCGCCTCCGCGAACGCGGGGCTCTCGAGCACCGAACGGAGCGAGAGCACCGGCCACTGCTCCTGCGCGCGGCGGAAGGCGCCCGCGAGGTAGCGCTCGCAGCGCACCACGGTCGGCGGGGCATCGCCGGAGAACTCCCCTTCGGCGAAGCGACGAAAGCCGAGCACCTCGTCCACGAGGAGCCCGGCGGGGATCTCGCGGTGATTCACCACCAGCACGCGGGTGTTGCGGGTGACGGGAGTGACGCCGCTGCCGAGGAACTGCCGCAGGTCGATGATCGGCAGGAGCTGCCCGCGCACGTTGGCGAGACCGCGCACCCAGGGCTTCGCGCCCGGTACGCGGGTGGTGCCGGCGGGGACGCCGAGCACCTCGCGCGTCTCATCGCGCGCCACCAGGTACAGGTCCCCGGACATGCGCAGCGCCACGCCGACCCATTCGCGGCCGGCGGCCGGCTGCTCGGCCGCCTGCGCCGAGACGGCGCGGGCACGCCGCTCGAGCTCGGCGAGCAGCTCGAAGGGCCGGTCGCGCAGCGACTTGAGCTCGGTTTCCGTGTGGCTGGCCGGGTCGGACATGGCGGTGTGGGCGGCGCGCCTGGTCGCTCAGGAGGAGAGCGTCGCCTGGGCTTTGGCGACCAGCTGGTCGGGAGAGACGGGCTTCACCATGTAATCGACCGCGCCCTGGCGCAGTCCCCAGATGCGATCGGTCTCCTGGCCCTTGGAGGTGACCATGATGATCGGGATGGTGCGGGTGCGCGGGTCGTTCGCCAGCGCACGCGTGGCCTGGTAGCCGTTCATGCCCGGCATGACGATGTCCATGAAGATCAGGTCGGGGCTCATCTCACGCGCCAGACGCACCCCTTCGGCGCCATCGGCGGCGGCCGCCGTACGGTAGCCGTGCTTCTCGAGTGCCTTCTGCATGACGTGCACTTCGGTCGGCGAGTCGTCAACGATCAGGATCAGGGGCATGCCTTCATCTCCCGATGTGCGTCTCGATCGCGGACAGCAGCTCGTCTTTGGTGAAAGGCTTGGTGAGGTAGTGCTCCGAGCCGACGATGCGGCCACGCGCGCGGTCGAACAGCCCGTCCTTGGACGACAACATGATCACCGGAATGGCCCGGAAGACCTTGTTGTGCTTGATGAGCGAGCAGGTCTGATAGCCGTCGAGCCGCGGCATCATGATGTCGACGAACACGATGTCGGGCTGGTGATCGGCGATCTTGGCGAGGGCGTCGAAGCCATCGATCGCCGTGAAGACCTCGCAGCCCTCCTTGGCGAGCAGCGTCTCGGCCGTGCGCCGGATGGTCTTGCTGTCGTCGATGACGAGTACCTTGAGCCCCTGAAGCTTCGTGCTGTTGCCGTTCACGATCAGGCAACTCCTTCCTTAAAGGTGAGGTGAGGCCGCGGAATCAGGATCGAGACCCTCCGGCGGCAAACGGTCCACACAAGCGGCGTAAGTTTCACGGGCCCCTTTATGCGGAGGCAAGCGCTGGCGGGTTTTAACATATCGGTATACCCCCTGCTATGCCACGCACGTCACGTTTTTCAAAGAACGGAAGCGCCGCGTGCACCGCCGCGGCGGACCCCCCTGCCGGGACCGTCCGGGGCAGACATAAGCGCGCCGGCCTGAGCATAATCGCAGCTTCCGAGGCCCCCTGACGACACCATGAGCAAGGCCAGACGACTCGGCGTGGTGATGGACCCGATCGAGGGGATCGCCTACGCGAAGGACTCGACGCTCGCGATGCTGCTGGCGGCGCAGCAGCGCGGCTTCTCGCTGTCCTATCTCGAACAGGGCGATCTCATGCTGCGCGACGGCGTCGCCTTCGGCCGCACCCGGGCGCTCACCGTGCGCGCCGACCCGCGCGGCTGGTTCACGCTCGGACCCGCGGCCATCGAGCCCTTACGCGGGATCGACTGCATCCTGATGCGCAAGGACCCGCCCTTCGACACCGAGTACATCTACAGCACCTACATCCTCGAGCGCGCCGAAAATGAGGGGGTGCTGGTGGCCAACCGCCCTCAGGGCCTGCGCGATATGAACGAGAAGGTCTACACCGCGTGGTTCCCGCAGTGCTGCGCCCCGACCCTGGTCACCCGCGACATGACCGAGATGGCGTCCTTCCTGCGCGAGCACGGCCGCATCGTCGTCAAGCCGCTCGAGGGAATGGGCGGGCGCTCGATCTTCGTGCTCGGCCAGGGAGATCCCAACGCCCGTGTGGTGTTCGAAACCCTCACCGGTTACGGTCGCCGCTTCGCGATCGTGCAGCGCTACCTGCCGCAGATCGCGACCTCGGGTGATTCACGCGTGCTGCTGATCGACGGGGAGCCGGTCCCCTACGCCCTCGCCCGCATGCCTGCCGGGGACGACCACCGCGGGAATCTCGCGGCCGGCGCCAAGGGAGTCGGACGCGAGCTCAACGACCGTGACCGCTGGCTCGCAGGCGAGATCGGCCCGGTGATGGCGGCCAAGGGGATGCTGCTCGTGGGCCTGGATGTCATCGGGGGCTTCGTCACCGAGATCAACGTCACGAGTCCCACCGGGATCCGCGAGCTCGACAAGCAGTTCGGCACCAACATCGCTGACCTGCTCATCGCAGCCATCGCGCGACGCCTCGAGTCCGCACCAGGGCCGGGAGCCTGAGCCATGGCGCGCCGGGCCCTCACGCTGCGCGAAGGCAAGGCCCCGGCGTGGGACCGCCTTCTGGCGATGGTGTTTCTGGTCGCCCTGCTGCATGGGCTCGTGATCCTCGGGATCACCTTCAACGCCCAGGCGGGCGATGAAGAGAGCGCGCCGGGGATGAAGATCCTGCTGGTCACGGACGAGCTCCCGGAAGCGCGCGACAACCCCAACGCCGCCTATCTCGCGCAACGCACCCAGCTCGGCTCGGGCAACACCGCTGCGGCCGTAGCGCCACGCAGTCCCAAATCGGCGCTGCCACCGCTCAAGCACGCCGGCTCCCCGCAGGGCAATTCGCTGGACAAGATCGCCGACCGTGCGGGCGCCACGGCAGAGCGGCTGCTCGCAACGACCGCCTGGGTGACGAGTGTCCGCTACCTCGCCGATGCGGGCGCCGGCGGCAATCACAACGACCAGCCGCTGCTGGTCGATGAGCCACCGGTGGCCCAACCGGGGCCGGAGGACGAGCCCGGGCCCGCGACACTCCAGGGGCCGAAGCGCGATGAGCTGTGGGTGACCGCCGACACCCGTGCGGCCTCGCTCGCGCCTTATCTCGATGCATGGCGGCGCAAAGTCGAGCGGATCGGCACCCTCAACTACCCCGCCGCGGCGCGCACCGCCGCCAATGCCGCAAGTCCCGTCGTGGAAGTCGGCATCAATGCCAACGGCACTCTCGACCGTGCCCTCATCCGCCGCTCGAGCGGCAACCCGGAGCTCGATCAGGCGGCGCTCGCGATCCTCAAGCTCGCCAGTCCCTTCGACCCGTTTCCGCCGGAGCTCGCGGCCGAGCACGGCGTGTTGCGTTTTGCCTACGAATGGCGCTTCGTCGGCGGCCGTGCGGGTGCGGGGGCGGTGTCTACGGTTCCTTGAGACTCGAGCGCGCCGTGCCCATACTGTGGATATGGTCCGCAAGCACACCACCGGCGGCGCCAGTACCCCCGAAACCGTCTCGCCCAGCGAGCCCGGCAGCGGCTCACCGGTGTTTGCCGACGGCGGCGCCGGCAGCCTCACCAACCACCTTTTGATCGCGATGCCGCAGCTCAACGATCCGAATTTCGCCCAGACGGTGGCGCTCATCTGCGAGCACACCGACAAGGGCGCACTCGGCATCGTGCTCAACAAGCCCCTGCCGATGAAGCTCTCGGACGTGCTCTCGCAGATGAAGCTCGAGCCCTCGAGCGAGCAGATCGCAGAGCAGCCGGTGCTGCGCGGCGGCCCCGTCCACACCGATCGCGGCTTCGTGCTGCATCGACCGGGCGGCGAATGGGACCACACGCATAAGGTCTCCGACACCATCCAGGTGACGACTTCGCGCGATGTGCTCGCGGCCATGGCTCGGGGTGAAGGCCCCTCGGACGCCTTCATCGCGCTCGGCTACGCCGGCTGGGAATCGGGACAGCTCGAGCGGGAGCTCAAGGGAAATGCCTGGGCCTCGATGCCGGTCGATGCGCGGATCGTGTTCGAGCTGCCGTTCGAGGAGCGCTGGGCCGGCTGCTGGCGGCTCTTAGGTATAGACGTCGATCGGTTGAGCACCGAGGCGGGCCATGCATAGTCGCCGCGCCCGCCGCACTCACCGGGCATGACGGCGCCACAGACCGTCCTCGCCTTCGACTTCGGACTCAAACGCATCGGCATCGCCTCCGGCGACACGCTGACGCGCACCGCCGCGCCGCGCGCCGCACTCCAGGCGGGCAGGTCCGGCCCCGACTGGAGCGCCATCGAGCGCGAGGTGCGCACGCTCTCGCCCGGAGTGCTGGTCGTGGGAGCCCCTTATAATGACGACGGGAGCGAGGGGGCGCTCGCCGCCGCGGCACGCCGTTTCGCCGCCGAGCTCGAACGCCGCTTTGCGCTCCCCGTTCACCTCGTCGACGAGAGCTTTTCGTCCCTCGAGGCGAGCGCCGCGCTCAAGGCGCGGCGTGCGGCCGGCGAGCGACGTCGGCGGGTGAGCCGCGCCGACATCGACAGCGCGGCCGCGACGGTGATTCTCGGACGTTGGTTTCTTGGTGAGGGGGTGCGATGACTGATCAGCTGCGGCCCGACGGGTCGCTCCGCCACCTGCTCACCCTCGAGACTCTCACCCGCGCGCAGATCGAGCGGCTGCTCGATCGCGCGCAAACCTATGTGCGTCCGCTCGGCGAACGGCCGCCGGTGTCTGCCACCCTCCACGGCGCGACCGTCGCCAATCTCTTCACCGAGCCCTCGACCCGCACGCGCGTCAGCTTCGAGCTCGCCGCCAAGCGCCTCGGCGCCCAGGTCGTCAACCTCGAGGTGCAGCTGTCCTCCCGCGTCAAGGGAGAGAGCATGCTCGACACGGTGGCGACGCTCCAGGCACTGCACGTGGACGCCTTCGTGATCCGCGACGCGGAGCCCGGGGTTCCGGGCCTGGTCGCCGACCACGTCGCGCCGCACGTCAGCGTCCTGTCGGGCGGCGAGGCACACCTGGCGCATCCGACCCAGGGCCTCCTCGATGCCCTGACCATCTATCAGCGCAAGCAGCGCTTCACGGGACTCGCGGTGGCGATCGTCGGCGACATCCGCCATTCGCGCGTGGCGCGCTCGACCTGGCACGCGCTGCGCGCGCTCGGCGTCGCGGACCTGCGCATCGTCGCGCCCGCGGTGCTCATGCCGGAGGCGGATGAGTTCGAGGACTGCACCCGCTTCACGCAGATCGCCCGCGGCCTCGCCGGCGTCGATGTCATCATGATGCTGCGCATCCAGCGCGAGCGCATGGAGGCCGCGGAGCTGCCGGATGCGGACCGCTACTACGCCGCCTGGGGCCTGACCCCCGAGCGGCTCGCGCTGGCGCGCCCCAATGCCATCGTGATGCACCCGCAACCGATGAACCGCGGGGTCGAGATCGCCTCCGAGGTGGCGGACGGTCCTCAGTCCGTGATTCGCGACCAGGTACGCAACGGCGTTGCCGTGCGCATGGCGGTGCTGGCGGAAGTCCTGCGCGGGCGCGGCGGCGCATGAGCGGAAACGCCCGCGGCAGCATCTTCCTCGAGCGCGCCCGCGTCATCTCTCATCAGGCCTGGGACGGGCAGCAGTTCGTGCTGCGGCTCGAGGCTCCGAAATGCGCAGCGCACGCCGAGCCGGGGAGCTTTGCGCACCTCACCTGCGGGGCGGCCATTCCCATGCGGCGCCCGCTCTCGATCATGCGCGCCGACGCTGCCGCCGGCTGGATCGAGTTGCTCTACAAGGTCGTGGGTTCGGGTCTGCGCGCCCTTTCCGCCGCCAGGACGGGCGAGCACCTGAGCGTGCTGGGCCCGATCGGACGTCCCTTCGCCGTCCATCGCGAGCGGCCGCGTACGCTGCTCCTCGGAGGAGGCGTCGGCATTCCGCCGATGGTGTTCCTCGCCGAGCGGCTGCACCAGCGGGCGACCGCAGCACGGGGCGCGGTCGCCTGGAAGCCGCTGGTGCTCATGGGCTCGGAGATCCCGTTTCCGTTTCGCGCCCGGCCGACGAAGCTCATCGTCCCTGGCATGCCCGATGGGACGATCGCCGCGATGCCGTTGCTCGATGAGTGGGGCGTGCCGAGTCGGCTGGCGAGCCTCTGCGACTTCGCCGGCTGCTATCCGGGCTTCGTCACCGAGCTCGCCGATGTCTGGCTCAGATCGCTTGGGTCCGCAGAGCTCGCCGAGGTCGAGATCTTTGCCTGCGGCCCGACGGCGATGCTGGAGGCAGCCGCAAAGCTCGCGCGGCGCCATGGCGTGCCGTGCCAGGTGTCGCTCGAGGAGTTCATGGCGTGTGGGGTGGGCGGCTGCGCCGGCTGCACGGTGCGCGTGCGCACGCCCGAGGGACCGGCGATGAAACGCGTGTGCGTGGATGGACCCGTCTTCGATGCGTCCGCGGTCTTCTGAGCGCGCCCGTTTCACCGCCCTGGCGGCATTCGCGCTGCTCGCCGGCGGATGTGCACGGGCGCCACCGCCCCCGCCGGCACCGCCTCCCCCACCCCCGCCCACCGAATGGCCGCGTGGGCTGACACCTGCGATGAAGATCACCGATGAGCTGACGCTGCGGATCCCGCTCGAGTACGAGCGATCCGCCATCGATCCCGGGCACGCGGGCGGGCGCGCATTCATCGCTCAGCAGTCGGATCGCTCGGAGGCGCAGTTCGACTTCTTCCTGCCGGGCTTCAGCGGCTATACCCCGCGCAACTACCAGAAGGAGAACGACCCGACCCGGGTCGAGGTCGTGTACCTGCACGCGGGTAACCCGCACGAGGCCGATGCCGGTGCGCCGGGAGAGTATCCGCCCAACATGCTCGAGCGCTCGCTCGCCTCGGTTCTCAATCCGAAGGACTACCGGGACGAGTACGGCCTGCGCTGCTACCACGCCCGCGAGCCCTCACCGCGCCTCACCTGCTACGGCCGGCGCGAGCGCGGGGGCGAGGACATCATGCTCACGACACTCGAGCCGCCCTACCCGCCGGACAGTTTCCCGCAGCTGCAGGCGCGCTACTTCTCCCGGCGCTACGGCGGAGTACGCATCGCCTGGCGCACGCACGTCGAGAACCTGCCGCAATGGCACGAGATCGACGCACAGATCTGGAAATTCATCGAGGCGTGGAGCGTCCCGTCTGCCGCACCGGGCAGCGGCCCGGGGCAGTGAGCTCAACCGAAGTTGATCTTGGCCTCGAGATTGGCGCGTGAATCGGCGTTGGTGAGCGCCTCCTCCAGCGGTATGCGTCCCGCCTTGTAGAGGTTGAAGAGCGCGAGGTCGAAGCTCTGGATGCCGCGCTCGCTCGAGGCGTTGATCGCCTCCTTGATCCCCATCACGTCGCCCTTCTTGACGAGCGTCTGGATGTGCGGGGTGTTGATCATGACTTCGAGCGCGGCCAGCCGCAGGTTGTCGACCCCGATGACGAGCCGCTGCGCCATGATGGCGCGCAGGTACTGCGACAGGTCGAGAAAGATCTGGTTGTGCTGCTCGCGCGGGAACATGTTGATGATGCGGTCGAGCGACTCGGCGCAGTTGTTGGCATGCATGGTGGCGAGCACCAGGTGGCCGGTGCCGGCCAGGTTGACCGCCGCCTCCATGCTCTCGCGGTCGCGGATCTCGCCGATCAGGATGACGTCGGGTGCGGCACGCACCACGCCGCGCAGCGCCCGCGCATAGCTCTTGGTGTCCAGCCCCACCTCGCGCTGATTGACGATCGAGCGCTTGTTGGTGTGCAGGAACTCGATCGGATCCTCGATGGTGACGATGTGGTCCGAGGAGCTCTCGTTGCGGTGATTGATCATCGCCGCGAGCGTGGTCGACTTGCCCGAGCCGGTCGCACCCACCATCAGGATCAGCCCGCGCTTCTTCAGCACCAGGTCGGAGCACACCTCGGGGAGCCCGAGCGCATCGAGCCGCGGCATGTCGGCGGTGATGTAGCGCATCACCATCGCGGGGTAGCCGCGCTGCAGGAAGACGTTGACGCGGAAGCGTCCGAGCCCGGGCTCGGAGACCGCGAAGTCGAGCTCGAATTCGCGCGTGAAGTGCTCGCGCTGCTCGGCGCTCATGAGCGCGTAGGCGGTCTGCTTCACCGTCTCCGGAGTGAGCACCTGGCGGTTGACCGGCAGGATCTGCCCCTCGATCTTGATCTTGATGGGTGCGTTGGAGGTGAAGAACAGGTCCGAGGCCTTCTTCTCCACCATCAGCTTGAACAGCGGCTTGGTGTTGAGCGTCGGGTGGCCGTTGCCGGTGACCGCGGCGAGCGCGTCGGCGCCGGAGAGTGCCTGCGCCCCAGTGGTGTCCAGGGACTGCGCTTTGGCTTCCTTGGCCGCCATCAGATATTACGTCCGTGCTCTTCCTCGACGACCTGCAACGCCGAGAGGTCCTCGGCCGTCTTCACCTCGCGCTTGCCCTCGAGCTTGATGCGCAGCCGCAGCTCGTTCTTGGAGTCGGCGTTGCGCAGCGCATCCTCGTAGGAGATGAAGCCGGTCTCGTACAGCTCGAACAGCGCCTGGTCGAAGGTCTTCATGCCGAGCCGTGTCGAGCGCGACATCACGTCCTTGATCTTGGCGACCTCGCCCTTGAAGATCAGGTCCTGGATCAGCGGCGAGTTCAGCATGATCTCCATGGCGGCGATGCGACCCACGCCCGCCTCGCGCGGCACCAGCCGCTGCGATACCAGGGCGCGGATGTTGAGCGACAGGTCCATCAGCAGCTGATCGCGGCGCTCGTCGGGGAAGAAGTTGATGATGCGGTCGAGCGCCTGGTTGGCGCTGTTGGCGTGCAGCGTCGCCAGCACCAGGTGTCCGGTCTCGGAGAACTGGATGCCGTACTCCATGGTCTCGCGATCGCGGATCTCACCGATCAGGATCACGTCCGGCGCCTGGCGCAGGGTGTTCTTGAGCGCGTTGTGCCAGGACTCGGTGTCCACCCCCACCTCGCGGTGGGTGATCACGCATCCCTTGTGCGTGTGCACGTACTCCACCGGGTCCTCGATGGTGACGATGTGCCCGCGGGTCTTCTCGTTGCGGTAGCCGACCATGGCGGCGAGCGTCGTCGACTTACCCGAGCCGGTGCCGCCGACGATGATGACGAGTCCGCGCTTGGAGAGCACGACCTCCTTGAGGATCGGAGCGAGGTCGAGCTCCTCGAAGGTGGGAATCTTGGCGTTGATCAGGCGGATGACGCAGCCGATGGCGGCCTGCTGCACGAAGGCGCTGACGCGGAAGCGCCCGATGCCGGGCGGCGCAATCGCGAAGTTGCACTCCTTGGTGGCGTCGAATTCCTTGGTCTGCCGGTCGTTCATGATGGCGCGCACCAGCGTCGCGGACTGCTCCGCCGTGAGCGCGCGCTCGGATTGCGGCCGGATCTCACCGTCGATCTTGATGGCCGGCGGGAAGCCCGCGGTGATGAACAGGTCCGAGGCCTTTTTTTCCACCACCCGACGCAGCAGATCCTGCATCAGCTTGATGGCTTGATCGCGATCCATTGAGGTTACCTCCGGCGCGCAGCGCCTAGAGAGCGTCCTTGTTCTGAGCCTTATAGCGCGCCTCTTCCTTGCTGACCTGGCCCCGGGTCACGAGCTCCGTGAGGCACTGATCGAGGGTCTGCATGCCCTGTGCGCCGCCGGTCTGGATCGAGGAATACATCTGCGCGATCTTGCCTTCGCGGATCAGGTTACGGATCGCCGGGGTACCGATCATGATCTCGTGAGCGGCGATGCGCCCGCCGCCGGTCTTCTTCAGCAGCGTCTGCGAGATGACCGCGCGCAGCGATTCGGAGAGCATCGAGCGCACCATGTCCTTCTCCTCGCCGGGGAAGACGTCGACGATGCGGTCGATGGTCTTGGCGGCGGAGCTGGTGTGGAGCGTGCCGAACACCAGGTGGCCGGTCTCGGCGGCGGTGAGCGCGAGGCGGATGGTTTCCAGGTCGCGCATTTCGCCTACCAGGATGACGTCCGGGTCCTCGCGCAGCGCCGAGCGCAGCGCCTCGGAGAAGCCGAGCGTGTCGCGGTGCACCTCGCGCTGGTTGACGAGGCAGCGCTTGGAATCGTGCACGAACTCGATCGGGTCCTCGATGGTGATGATATGGTCGGGACGGTTGTCGTTGCAGTGGTTGACCATGCCCGCGAGCGTGGTGGACTTCCCCGAGCCGGTGGGTCCGGTCACCAGGACCAGCCCGCGCGGCAGCATGCACAGATCGCGGAAGATCTTCGGGGCCTTCAGATCGTCGAGCGAGAGGA
>DATGJR010000211.1:0-12041 GCA_035295065.1 Steroidobacteraceae bacterium | reverse complement strand
CCGCTACCGCCACGGACCCGCACCCGCGGCCGGCGCGCGTGCCGGGAAGCTTCCGGCTGCTGGTCCTCGAGCCCTGAGCCAGCCATGAGATCACCTATCGCCGGGCCCGGCGTCGCGGCCTTTGGGTGTATCGCGGCGGGGATCGCTGCGGCGGCAGCGGGGGGCGATGCCGCCAGCGATGCCCTGGCCCACGACATCTTCAAACAGCTGATCGAGATCGACACCAGCGATTCGACCGGCAACGTGACGACCGCCGCCGAAGCTCTGCGCAAGCGCTTTCTCGAGGCCGGTTTTCCGGCAGCGGACCTCGCCCTCGTCGGCCCCAATGAGCGCAAGAAGAATCTGGTCGTACGGCTGCACGGCACCGGGGCTCACAAGCCGCTGCTCCTCATTGGCCATCTGGACGTGGTGGACGCCAGGCGCGAGGACTGGACCACAGATCCCTACAAGCTGATCGAGAAGGACGGCTACTTCTACGGTCGCGGCGCCATCGACATGAAGGACGGCGATGCGGTGATGGCCGCGGCGCTCATTCGCATGAAGCAGGAGGGATTGCGTCCGAGCCGCGACCTCATCGCCGCGTTCACCGCGGACGAGGAGGGCGGTTGCTGCAACGGCGTGAGCTGGCTGCTGAAGAATCAGCGCGAGCTGATCGAGGCCGAGTACGTCCTGAATCAGGACGACTGGTCTGTGATGTCGCTCCACGGCGTGCCGAAGGTGGCCCGGCTCATCGCCACGGAGAAGCTGTACGCGGACTATCAGCTGAGCGTTACCAACAGGGGCGGCCACAGCTCGGTGCCACGACCCGACAACGCGATCTACGAGCTGGCGCGCGGACTCACCCGCCTCGCGCGCTTCCAGTTCCCGTTCGAGCTCAATCCCGTCAACCGGGCCTACTTCGCCCAGCTGGCTGAAGTCTCGACGGGCCGTGAAGCCGAGGACATGCGCGCGATTCTCAAGGACCCGCCGGACGCCGAGGCGATCGCACGCCTGTCGATGAACCCCGACCACTACTCGGTCACGCGCACGACCTGCGTGGCGACACGGCTCGCGGCTGGGCATGCGAACAATGCGCTGCCGCAGCGTGCCGAGGCGGTGGTGAACTGCCGCATCTTCCCCGGGCATTCGAAGGAAGATATCCGCCAGCTGCTCGTGAAGGCCCTGAACGATCCGCAGATCACGGTGCGCTACGTGGCGGACGATGGCACGGTCTCCGACCGGGCGACCGACGAGCGTGCCGTGGCGCCCTCGCCGCTGCGCCCCGACGTGATGCAGGCGCTCACCACGCTCTCGAGCTCCGCCTGGCCGCAGGCGAAGGTGATTCCGTTCCTCGACCCCGGCGCATCGGACGCCAAGTACACGATCGCCGCGGGGATGCCGACCTACACTTTCGGCGGGGTGGCGGTGGACCGCGACGATGTCCGCGCGCATGGGCGCGACGAGCGGCTCGCGGTCGCGGAGTTCTACAAGTGGAACCGCTTCTTCTATCGCTACGTGACTCGGCTCACGGCGCACTAGGTCCCGTGTCCGCCGGATGCGCGGCGGGGGGCGCCTCAGGACATGCGGCGTGAAACGGCAATGACCCCGATCACGACGATGAGGACGTTGAGGATCCACCAGGACGCCTGCTTGTGCATGAGCGTCGCGACCAGGCCCGCACCGCCGCCGCGCGCCGCCGCACTGTCAGCCGCCGCCGCGGGCGGTGTGCCAGTGCGGGGAATCTGACCCTCGAGCACCTCGCGCACGCCATCGTGCGCCACCACGATCTCGATCTTCCCGGGCGATGCCGCGGGAAGCTCCGGGAGTGCCGCCGTCCAGGTGCCGTCGGGCCGCACGGTACCCGGGACACTCTGCCCGTCGATGGTGACCGCGAGCTCGGCGCCCTTGACCGGCTGGCGATCCTGCGCGCGGTGCACGCGCAGCCACAGGGTCTGCGCCGCCACCGCCCCGTCCACACTGAGGAGCGCCGAGTGGGCAACGGGGACGAGCACGGGGGTTGCGGGCAGCGGCGCCGACGCCAGCGGGATGAGCGCGACCAGCGCGGCAGCGATGCAAGCGGGAAGTGTCACCACACGTTTGATGTTAGCAGCCGAAATCTCGAGCGCGAAGCGGGCCGCGCTAGAATGAGCCCATGGCACCGCACTATCTCCCGGGCTTCGGCAACCACTTCGCCACCGAGGCGCTGCCCGGCGCACTGCCGCAGGGCCGGAACTCTCCCCAGCGCTGCGCTTACGGGCTCTATGCCGAGCAGTACTCGGGCACGGCCTTTACGGCCCCGCGGCACGCCAACCGGCGCAGCTGGCTCTACCGCATCCGACCGGCGGCGGTGCACGGACGCTTCGTACCGCTCAAAGCACCGCGGCTCGTCAGCCGCTTCGAGACGGTGGCGCCGTCCCCCAATCAGCTGCGCTGGGACCCGCTGCCGCTGCCGCGCGCCCCGACCGATTTCGTCGCGGGACTCACCACCGCGGCCGGCAACGGCTCACCGGACTTCGGCAGCGGGTGCGCCATTCACTGGTACCTCGCCAACCGCTCGATGGAGAGGCGTTTCTTCTGCGATGCGGACGGGGAGCTTCTGATCGTGCCGCAGCTCGGAGCGCTGCGCTTCGCAACCGAGCTCGGGGTGATCGAGGCGGAGCCGCAGGAGGTCGTGGTGCTGCCGCGCGGGCTGCGCTTTCGCGTGGAGCTGCTGTCGGACTGTGCGCGTGGCTATGTCTGCGAGAACTTCGGGGCACCGCTGCGACTGCCTGACCTGGGGCCAATCGGCTCCAACGGGCTCGCCAACCCGCGCGATTTTCTCACCCCCGTGGCCTGGTACGAGGACCGGGAAGGAGACTTCGAGCTCATCGAGAAGCTCGGCGGCGCACTGTGGCGCGCGCCGATCGATCACTCGCCGCTCGACGTCGTTGCCTGGCACGGCAACCATGCGCCCTACAAGTACGATCTGCGCCGCTTCAATACCCTGGGCTCGGTGAGCTACGACCACCCCGACCCCTCGATCTTCCTGGTGCTGCAGTCGCAGAGCGATACGCCGGGGGTCGACTCGATCGACTTCGTGATCTTTCCGCCGCGCTGGCTCGCGATGCAGGACACCTTCCGGCCGCCGTGGTTTCACCGCAATGTCGCGAGCGAGTTCATGGGCCTCATCACCGGGACCTACGACGCGAAGGCCGAAGGCTTCACGCCGGGGGGCGCCTCGCTTCACAACTGCATGAGCGGCCATGGTCCGGACGCGGCAACTTACGAGAAGGCGGTGCGCGCCGACACGTCGCGTCCGGTGCACGTCACCGACACCATGGCCTTCATGTTCGAGACGCGCGCGCTGATCCGGCCGACGCGCTTTGCACTCGACTGCCCGCAGCTGCAGCGCGGTTATCAGCGCGCCTGGACGCAGCTGCGCAGGAACTTCACGCCCACCGATGCGCCGCGTGCCCCGGGCGGTGCCGGCGGGGCGCGGCGCAAGCGGCGCGCCCGCTGACAGGCTGGCAAACTTGGCCCGCATGACATCGGTCGATGAGACTCACGATCCTGCGCTGCGCAGCTGGGTGCAATCGGCGAATGCGTCGGGGTGTGATTTTCCAATCCAGAATCTGCCGTTCGCCGCTTTCCGGCGGGCCGGGAGTCATGAGCCTTTCCGCGGCGCCGTCGCGATCGGGGATGAGGTGCTCGACCTCGGGGCGCTGCACGGCGCAGGCGTATTCGACGGAGCCGCGGGGCGCGCGCTCGCTGCCGCCGCGCAGCCGACGCTCAATGCGCTCATGGGCGAGGGCCGGGGCGCCGCCGCAGCGCTCCGACGTGCCCTCTCGGGGGCGCTGCGCACGGGCAGTGCGCTCGAAAGGCGGCTGCGGACCCTGCTCGTTCCGCAGCGCGCCGCCGAGTACCGCGTCGCCGCCGAGGTCGGGGACTACACCGATTTCTACGCCTCGATTCATCATGCGACCTCGGTCGGCCGCCTGTTCCGGCCCGACAATCCGCTGCTGCCGAATTACAAGTGGGTGCCGATCGCCTATCACGGACGTGCCTCATCGATCCGGGTGTCGGGCTTTGAGCTCCAGCGCCCCGTCGGGCAACTCCTTCCACCGGGGGCCGCTCAGCCGGTCCTCGGCCCGACGCGCCGCCTCGACTATGAGCTCGAGGTTGGGGTCTTCATCGGGCGCGGTAACGCACTCGGCGAGGCCGTGCCCTTGGCGCAAGCCGAGGAACATGTGTTTGGCCTGTGCCTTCTGAATGACTGGTCGGCGCGCGACATCCAGTCCTGGGAGTACCAGCCGCTGGGTCCCTTTCTCGCCAAGAACTTCGCCACCACGGTCTCGCCGTGGGTGGTGACACTCGAGGCGCTCATCCCCTACCGCACTGCCTGGACGCGACCGGCGGGCGAGCCGCCGCCGCTTGCCTACCTCGACGATGAGCCGGTGCGCCGCGCGGGCGGCTTCGACCTCAGGCTCGAGGTATGGCTCGACACCGCGAAGATGCGCGCCCGCGGCATCGCCGCTCAGCGTCTTTCGCACTCCAACTTCCGCGATTCGTGGTGGACCGTGTCGCAGATGGTGGCGCACCACACCGTCAACGGCTGCAATCTGCGCCCGGGGGATCTCTTTGGCAGCGGCACCCAGTCGGGGCCCGCGCCGGATGAGGCGGGCTCGCTCCTGGAGCTCTCGGGCGGGGGCAAACGCCCGATTGCCCTGGGCGAGGGGGAGAGCCGCACGTTTCTCGAGGACGGCGATCGCGTGAGCTTCCGTGCATGGTGCGAAAGGGAGGGGCTCGCGCGCATCGGATTCGGGGAGCTCACCGGCACCGTGCGGCCCGCGGCTTGAGGCGCCGCTCGTGAAGGCCTATCGCTATTACGACCTGATCCTCGGCGCTTACGTGTGCGTACTGCTGTGCGCCAACCTGATCGGCGCGGCCAAGGTGTCGGTGGTGACGTTGCCCTTCCTCGGGCCGCGCGAGTACATGGCCGGGGTGCTGTTCTTTCCGATCTCCTACCTGTTCGGAGACATCCTCACCGAGGTCTACGGTTATGCGCGCGACCGGCGCGCGGTGTGGAGCGGTTTTGCCGCGCTCATCTTCGCTGCCTTCATGGCGGCGGTGATCGTGCACCTGCCGCCCGCCGGGTTCTGGCGCGACCGCCAGCCGGCGGTCGAGGAGATGTTCGGCAACACTCCCCGCATCGTCTGCGCTTCGATGCTCGCATTCTGGTGCGGCTCGTTCGTCAACAGCTACGTGCTGGCGAAGATGAAGATCTGGACACGCGGTCGATGGCTGTGGACCCGCCTGGTGGGCTCGACCATCTGCGGCGAGCTCATCGATACCGGGCTCTTTTACGCGATCGCCTTCGGCGGACTGTGGGCGGCTCGGGACCTGATCGCGGTCACGGTCGACCAGTACGTGCTGAAAGTCCTGTGGGAGGTGATCGCGACGCCGGCGACTTACCGGATCGTCGCCTTTCTCAAGCGTGCCGAGCAGGAGGACTACTACGACCGGCGCACCAATTTCACACCTTTCTCGCTCAAGGCATGAGGGCACCGAAGCCGACCGCAAGCAACGGGTCGCCGGGCGGAGCGTCTGTCGCTACGCTCCGCCCGGGTGTCGCCCGCAGTCAGAGCTTACTTGCCGATCTGCTTGCTGACCTGGTTTTCCTGCTGGTTGAGCGACTTCTGCTCGGCCTTGGTGACGTGGCCGCCGTTGGTGCTCGCCATGGTCCGCTCTTCCTGGCGGATCGCATGATCCTCGCTGTGCAGCTGCTTGGCCTGCGCCTTGTTGATCTCGCCTTCCTTGCGCTCCTGCTTGATGCGCTTGTTCTGGTTGGCGAGGCGGTTGTTGACCTGCTCGCGGCGCGGATGGTTCTTCTGCCACTTCGTGTCGGTGTCGGCGGCCAGGGCGGGGGCCGCGAGCGCCCCGAGAGTGGCGGCGACGATCGCCGAGATGAGTCCGGTGCGGATCGAATGGGTCATGGACATAACCTCCTGGGAAGTGCGGTTGAGCGGTTCGTATTGAGCCGGAATGTCCGGCTTTCAGGTCGTTAACAACGTCGCAGCTCCGGAGGTGCTGACCTTTGTTACGGAAAGTTAACCGGCCGTGCAGTGTGACGCAGTTCACGACGCATGCGCGGTGCTCCCGCGGCGCCCGCCCTCTCGGGCTCGCCTGTCTGCTGCTCACGACAGCGGGCGCTGCGATCGGGAATGGCGATCCGCCCGCGCCGACACCCCCCGACGCGACGGTGCCGCAGCAGTCGCGCGACGATGCCTGGTGGACCGGGCCGCTGCTCGCGCCCAACGCCTCGACTTTTCCGGCGGGTCATGCGCTCGTCGAAACCTACCTCTTCGATGTGATCACCAACGGCAGCTACGACCGGAGCGGCAGGTGGCAGCATCTCGATGGCGGCCACACGCCGGGCTCTCTCACCTATCTCATTTATGGGCTCACCGATCGCGTGTCCGTGGGCCTGTTGCCGCGGTTCGCCTATAACGAGCCGGCCGGTGCGCCCAACAGCTCCGGGGTCGGCGTCGGCGATGTCGGTGCCCAGGTGCAATACGGACTCACCAGCTTTCACGAGGGAAGCCTGGTGCCGGCGACCGCGCTGGTGCTCGGTGAGACCTCCCCCACGGGTCGCTACGACCGTCTCGCGCAGCCGGCCGACGGTTTCGGCGCCGGCGCCTGGACGACCTCGCTCTCGTGGTATTCGCAGGACTACCTGTGGCTGCCGAACGGACGGATTCTGCGCGTGCGACTCGATCTGACCTATGCGGTCTCGAGCTCGGCGAGCGTCGCGGACGTGAGCGTCTACGGCACATCCGCGGGATTCCGTGGCCGCGCGCATCCCGGCGATTCCTTCACCGTCGATGCCGCCGCGGAGTACAGCCTGACGCGCCGTTGGGTTCTGGCGACCGACTTCGTCTACGTGAACGCTGCCAGCACGGGCCTCACGGGGAGCGACCCGGCCGCGGGCGCCCCGACCGCCGTGAATCTCCAGTCGGGGTGGAGCGATTACTTCGCCATTGCTCCCGCGGTGGAGTTCAACTGGAGCAGCCGCGCCGGCGTGATCCTCGGTGCCCGCATCTTCATCGCGGGACACAATACCCCGGCGAGCATCACGCCCGCGGCGGCGATCAACCTGGTTTTCTGAAGCGCCGCCTTCGTGCCTTAAGAAAGCTCAAGGAAGCTCGCGCTGTGCGAGCTGAATACAGCATGAAAACCGCAGTCCGCGTGTGATGCGCTGCGCAGGGAACGTGCCTCGAAGGGCCTTCTGACAAACCGTCAACGCTGCGCCGGGTGACTGCGTTTTAATGTCCAAGAGCTTGAACGACCCCACGGAGGGGGCGTCTAATCGAGTAACGGAGAAACCTCGGAAAAGGCCTTTCGAGGCCTGAAATTGCAACTGAGGTGAAGGCTGTGAAAACACTGAACGTACGACCTCTGGTCCGAACCCTCGGCGCGCTGCTGCTCGGCTTTGCCGTAGCGGGGGTGCCCGCCTTGAGCTATGCGCAGCACAGCGGCGGCGGTGGTCACGGGGGCGGTGGTGGCGGCGGCCACTTCAGTGGCGGCGGCGGCGGTCACTTCGGCGGCGGCGGCCACTTCGGCGGTGGCGGCCACTTCGGCGGTGGTGGCCACTTCGGTGGCGGCGGTCACTTCGGTGGCGGGGGGTACTACGGTGGCGGTGGCCATTTCGCCAGCGCGCCGCACTACCTCGGTCACGGCTTCGCCGGCGGCTACGCGGGCGGGCGAGGCTATGGCTACGGTGGCGGTCGTTACGCCGCGGGCGTGCATAACTTCGGTGCTTCCCCACACTACGGCGCCGGATTCGCCCCGGGCCGCTATGCGGGTGGACACGTCTTTTATCCGGGCCGCGGCGGCTTCTACGCCGGCCGTGCCTGGGGTGGTGGTTACTGGGGCGGCGCATTCTGGCCGCGCTGCTGGTTCTATCCTGGCTTCGCGTGGTTCCTGCCCGTGCTGCCCTTCGGCTATGCGACCTACTGGTGGGACGGCGTGCCGTACTACTATGCGAACAGCCTCTACTACACGTATAGCCCTGACGACAACGGCTACGTCGCGACCGAGCCGCCGCCGGCGGCGGGCGATGAGGCTCCTGAGGCGGGTAGCGCGGTCCCGGCGGCCCCGGGCGGCGGGAGCGATGCGGATCTCTACGTCTACCCGCGCAACGGGCAGAGCGATCAGCAGATGTCGAACGACCGGTACGAGTGCCATAGCTGGGCCGCGGGTCAGACCGGGTTCGATCCCACCCGCAGTGGTGGACAGTCCGGCAATCCCGCCGACTATCGCCGCGCGATGGTCGCCTGCCTCGATGCGCGAGGATACTCGGCCCGCTGAGGCGTCAAGAAAAACAACAAAGCTGACAGAGATGGAGAACGCGCCCGGCTTGCCGCCGGGCGCGTTTTTGTTTTTATCGGGGTCAGTTTCCGACCTGCACGGGATTGGCGAAGGTGCCGGGCGTCGCGGCGTTCTGCAGCAGCACGATCGCGCTCGTGCCGTCGGCCACTGCGATATCCGGGTGACCGTCGCCATTCAGATCGCCGATCGCGACACTGAGGGGCTGTCCGAATCCCTGGTAAGCGGTGGCCGCGCCGAAGGTGCCGGCGGTCGTCGAGCTCTGCAGCAGCACTGAGATTGCGCCGGTCGGGAAGGGTCCGAGGCTGGCCACCACCAGATCCGGTCGGCCATCGCCATTCAAGTCGCCGACGGCGAGGTCGACCGGCCCCTGCGCAGTCGGATAGGTGACCGGTGCGAGGAAGTGGCCGGGATTGGTCTTGTCCTGCAGCAGCACCGATACGCCCGCCATGCCGGTTCCATCGGCCCCGGGCCCAAAGTTGGCGACCACGATGTCGGGGAGCCCGTCGCCGTCGACATCGGCAATCCTCACCGCCTGCGGTTGGGCGCCGGCGGGGAAGGTCAGCGGGGCTGCGAAGGTCACCGGGCTCGCGGAAGTCTCGACGAACACGTAGACCGCGCCATTGTTGCCATTGACGTCGTAAGTGGCCGCGACGACCGCCACCGTGCCGTTGCCCAGGCTGCCGATGGCGACCGATGGAGTGAAGTTGTTGGTCGCGAGCATGACGGGCGCCTGGAACTGTCCCGGATTCGCCGCATCGTGCAGCAACACGATGGCGTTGCCCGAGGGACTGTCGTCCGCAAGCGCGAGATCGAGGCTCTTGCCGCTGCCGGTGAGGTCACCGGCAACGACCTGGTTGGGCTGGCCGCCGGTCACGATGTTCACTGCGGGCTGGAAGCTTCCCTTGGTTGCGCCGTGCATGAAAAAAGAGAGGCTGCCCGAGCCGAAGTTGGAGACCGCGAGGTCGACATTCCCGGAGTTCATCAGATCCGCGGCGACGATTCCGGAAGGATTGAAGCCGGTGGTGGAGTACTGGACTCCGGCGTTGAAGGTACCCGCGGGATTTGCGATGCCGAGGATGACATTGGCGAAGCCGGCGTTGTTGAAGGCGCCCATGTCGGCTGTGGTCGCGACCGCGAGGTCGGGCACGCCGTCGCCGTTGATGTCCGCGATCGCAATCGAGTTCGGGGTGTTGACCGCGACCGGAGGGCCGCCGCCGCAGCCCGCGTAGCAACCATAGTCGTGGTGGTAACCGCAGCCCGCGAGAGCCAGCAGCAAAGCCGCGATGAACAGTTCGCAACCGCCGCACGCGGCATGATGAGCTAAGCGCACTGATCTCATGTCAAGCTCCTCCCACGCAAAGTACGCCTGATCGGGTGCAACGCAGCACGGCGTACCGGGTTGACCCCTTACCTGCACCGTTGCGTTCCCTTAGCCGGCGTACACTGCCTCCGGAGAGGGTCCGGGAAACGTGAAGCAAGTGCCAGATTCGAAAACGGTTTTTCTGTTCGACGTCGACAACACCCTTCTGGATAACGATGCCATTCAGGGGGATTTGAGCGCCTACCTGGAGCGCCAGTTTGGCCGCCCCGCCCGGGACCGCTATTGGACCTTGTTCGAGGAGCTGCGCACCGAGCTCGGATATGCCGACTACCTCGGCGCACTGCAGCGTTACCGGCTGGAGAATCTCGACGACCCGCAGCTTCTCGAGGTCTCGTCCTTCCTCGTGGACTACCCCTTCGCCGCGCGGCTCTATCCGGGCGCGCTGGAGGCGATCGCACGCTGCGCGCGGCTCGGCCCCACGGTGATCCTTTCCGATGGCGATGTGGTATTTCAGCCGCGCAAGGTGCGGCGCTCGGGGTTGTGGGACGCGGCCGCAGGCCACGTACTCATCTATCTGCACAAGGAGAAGATGCTGAGCGCGGTGGAACGCCGTTACCCGGCGCTTCACTACGTGATGATCGATGACAAGTTGCGCATACTTACGGCCATGAAGCAGATCTGGGGCCCGCGGCTGACGACGATCTTCCCGCGTCAGGGCCACTACGCGCTCGATCCACGCGAGCTTGCCGCGTGGCCGCCCGCCGATATCACGCTGAGCCACATCGGTGAGCTCGCCGAGTGCGCATTGCCGGGAGGCATCGCGTGAGCGGGAGCGCCGGCCGCCCCTGGCTCGAGGGCCTGCGCGCACTCAGTGCAGCGCTGCAGACCGTGCTCGGAGCGCTGCTCGAGGCCGAGCGGCGGCTTGCACCGCCCGCTTCCCCGCTCGAGCGGCTGCAGCAGATCACGACGGATCCGGCCTGGGCCTGGCTGCAGCCCCTCCCCGGACTGATCGCGGACGTCGATCACGCCCTCGCGCACGTGCGCGATCTCCCCGAGAGCGAAGCGGCGGCGATCGGCGGGCACGCGCGCGAGCTCCTCGCCGGAGGTGGCGGACCGGCCGAACAGCAGTTTCTCGAGCGCTACCGCGGCCTCCTGCAGAGCGACCCGGCGGTTGCGATGGCGCACGCGGGCGCACTGCGGGCTCTCGGCGCGCTTCCTGCTGAGGCGACCGACCAGGCCGATCGGCTGCATGCGCGCCACCAGTGGAATGAGCGGCGCCGGTTCCTGCGCCTCGGGCCGCGTGGACGGGGCAGCTGATTTACTGGGCAAAAGTCGCCTGCGGCGCTTTTGCCGGACATCAGCTTCGTTGCCGGCGGCAAAAGGCGTGACTTTTGCCGCCTGCGCATCAGAGGGAGCCGTGGGGTGGCCGTAAGGATGCGGCTTTCACCAGCTGCGCAGCGCCGACCGCCCCAGGGATCGCCTGCCGAGGTGCTGCGGGCGTTTGCGGGCCTCGGGATTCGCTCCTTCGGCGGACCGATCGCGCATCTCGGCTACTTCCGTCAGGAGTTCGTCGAACGCCGCCGCTGGCTGAGCGAGGCCGCATACGCGGAGCTCGTGGCGCTCGCCCAGTTTCTGCCCGGGCCCGCGAGCAGCCAGGTGGGATTCGCGATCGGGCTCGCGCGTGCGGGCTACGCGGGCGCCCTCGCCGCGTGGGCCGGCTTCACGCTTCCCTCGGCGGTGGCGCTGGTCGCCTTTGCGTTCGGTGCGCGCTGGCTCGCTGGCGCGTTGGGCTCAGGTCTCATGCATGGACTTCAGCTGGTCGCGGTGGCGATCGTCGCGCAGGCGGTACTCTCCATGGCGAGGAGCTTCTGTCCCGATCGGGCGCGCACGGCGATCGCGCTGGGGGCGATGCTGCTGGTGCTCGCCGGGGGCTCGGCGGCCGCGCAGATCGGCGCCATCGCAGGAGGCGCCATCGCGGGACTCGCACTGTGCCGCGGCGCCTCTCCACTCGCCGCCCCGGAGCTGCGCGTTGCGGTGTCGCGCACCGCGGCCGTGATGGCGCTCGCCCTCTTTGCGGTGCTGCTGCTCGCGCTGCCGGTGGTGCGCGGCGCGACGGGCTCAACTGATGTGGCCCTGATCGATGCGTTCTACCGCTCCGGCGCTCTGGTGTTTGGAGGCGGCCACGTGGTGCTGCCGCTGCTGCGCTCCGCGGTGGTTGCGCCCGGATGGATGAGCGATCAGGTGTTCCTCAGCGGCTATGGGGCGGCCCAGGCGGTGCCGGGGCCGCTCTTCAGCTTCGCCGCCTACCTTGGCGCGCTGGTCAACGCGGGTCCGCGTGGCGTCCCCGGGGCCGCGCTCGCGCTCCTGGCGATCT
>DATGJR010000210.1:0-10952 GCA_035295065.1 Steroidobacteraceae bacterium | reverse complement strand
ACCCCGCCGCCGCAGACGATCTCGCCCCCCTCCTCCCGCGCCAGGCGGTAGTAAGAAAGTACTTTGTCGCGATGCGCCCGCGAGATGAGCGGCCCCATATCCGCCCCCTCATAAGGCCCGCCGACCCGAAGACGCCGGGCGGCGCCGGCGAGTGCCTCGACGAAGCGCTCGAAAATCGGCCGCTCGACGTAGACACGCTCCGAGCACAGGCAAACCTGGCCGCAGTTCGCGAACACCGAGCGGACGGTGCCGGCGAGCGCCGCCTCGAAATCCGCATCCGCGAAGACGAGCGAGGCGTTCTTGCCGCCGAGCTCGAAGGAAAGTCGCTTCACGGTCGGTGCAGCGCTCGCCATGATGGCCGAGCCCGTCGCCGACTCGCCGGTGAAAGCAATCGCACTCACATCCGGATGGGTCACGAGCGCCTCACCGGTCGACTCAGGCCCAAACCCGTGGACCAGATTGAAAACGCCGGGAGGTACGCCGACCTCCTGCATCACCTCGGCGAGGAGCGCAGCAGATGAGGGGGTCTCTTCCGATGGCTTGGCGATGACCGTGTTACCGCAGGCGAGGGCCGGGGCGGCTTTCCAGGTCAGCAGCAGGAACGGCAGGTTCCATGGCGCGATCACCGCCACGACGCCCACCGGCTTGTGCACCGTGTAGTTGAGCGCACCGCGGCCGTCGGGCGTGCCCATCTCGAAGCATTCCGAAGCGCGCCCGAGGGCTAAGTCTGCGTAGGCGCGAAAATTGGCGGCGCCTCGCGGAATATCAAGCGAGCTCGCCTGTGCGAACGTCTTGCCCGTGTCGGCGATCTCGGCGCTGACGAACTCATCGAAGCGCTGCTCGATGCGCTCGGCGACCTTGCGCAACAGCGCGCAGCGCTCGGGCGTCGTGAGGCGCGCCCAGGGTCCACGCAATGCCGCGCGCGCGGCCTGCACCGCACGATCGACCATCGAGGCATCCGCCTCCGTGACGGTGGCGATGATTCGGCCGTTGACGGGGCTCACGTTCGGGAAGCTGCGTCCTTCGCGGACGAACTCCCCGCCGATGAGGCACGGCAGCTGCTGATCGGCGAACGGGTAGGGAAAGGCTGAGGCAGGGCTCCGCATCTGGCGCGGAGTTTAGAAGAGACCCGCTACAAAAGAATAATCGTATTTTACCTTTCTGGTATGCGTTTCTTCTATATAGGCGCCGCGCTCACTTTCCAAGCAGCGCGCGGCGGCGGGCGAGGCTCGCCTCGCTCCAGACTTCCGCGCTCTTGTAGTACTGGCTCACGGCCCGTGCACCCGGCGGGATCACGACCCAGGGCTGCTTCGACTCGGTGAAGATGTGGATGTCGGGTGGGAAGGAGTCCGGATCATCGAGCGTTCCGACGCGCACGAAGCGCAACGCCTCCCCCGCGCCCGCGTAGTTGCTCCACAGGGCGATCCGGCAGATCGGGCAGCGGCTGATCCTCTGACCCTTGCCGCTCGCGCTCGGGGTTGGCACCACCTCGGGGGAGCCTTCGAGCAGCTCGACGCGATCGGCCTCGATCAGGGCATTGAGGGCGAAAGCCGCGCCGCTCTCGCGCTGGCACCAGCGACAATGACAGCAGTGCACGATGAGCGGCGGCCCGCGCATCGTGAACCGCACAGCACGACAGGTGCAGGCGCCGCCCGTGACCTGCGGGTCCGCGGACGGCGCCTGAGAGCTCATTTGGTGGTATCCGGGCCCGAGCCCTTGAGGCAGCTGCTCATGAAGGTCTTGCGGTCGGCGCCCTTGAGTCCCTTGGCGGTCGCGTCCGCATTGCAGCTCTTCATCTTCTCCTGCTGACTGTTGGTCTTGGCGGGCGCCGCCGGCTGATCCGACAGGCAGCCCTTCATGTACGCCTTGCGGTCGGCGCCCTTGAGTCCCTTGGTGGTCGCATCGGCGTTGCAGGTCTTCATCTTCTCCTGCTGGCTGTTGGCGGGCTTGGCCGCCGTGGCCGTCCCCGCTGCCTGCGCGAATGAGGCCTGACCCGCCAACATCGCAAGTGCCGCACCCACCATCACCAGCCACGTCGTACGTCTCATGTGCTCATCCTCCTACAGTCGTCTGCACCACGAAAAGCCCGCTCATGGTACACCCGCCCTCTTCTTACTCCATGTCGGGGTATGGACCCTTGCCGCCGGAGTCGATGAAGCGCTCGATGCGCGTCTCGAGCACCGGCAAAGGTACCGAGCCGAGCTCGAGCACGGCGTCGTGGAAGGCGCGGATATTGAAGCGATCGCCGAGTGCCTTCTCGGCGCGCTCGCGTCCCTGGACGATGGCGCGCTCGCCGAGGTAGTAAGACAGCGCCTGCCCCGGCCATGCGATGTAGCGATCCACCTCGGTGCCGATCTCGTGCTCGGGGAGCGCGGTGTACTCACGCAGGTAAGCGAGCGCCTGCTCACGCGTCCAGCCCTGAGAATGAACGCCGGTGTCGACCACGAGCCGCGCGGCGCGCCAGATCTGGTAGCCGAGCATGCCGAAGCGCTCGTAAGGGGTCTCGTACATCCCCATCTCGTCTCCGAGCCGCTCGCAGTAGAGCGCCCACCCCTCGCCGTAGGCAGAGATGTAGCTCAGGCGGCGGAATTCCGGCTGATCCTTGTGCTCCATCGCGATCGGGATCTGGAAGGCGTGACCGGGAGCGGACTCATGCAGCGTGAGTGCCACCAGGTTGTAGAGCGGGCGGCTCCGCAGATCGTAGGTATTGAGAAGGTAGACGCCCGCGCCGCCCCGGCCGGCGGTGTAGAAGGGTGCGAGATCATCCGGAACCGGCTTGATCGTGAAGCGCCCGCGCGGCAGGTAGCCGAAGTAGGTCGACGCCTTGCCGTCGAACACCTTGGCGATCCACGCCGCGCGGTTGAGCAGCTCCTGCGGCGTCTTGACGTAGAAGCGCGGATCGCTGCGCAGGAAGTGCAGGAACTCGGGGAATTCGCCCTTGAAGCCGGTGGCGCGCATCTGCTCCACCATCGCCGCATGCAGCCGCTCGACCTCGGACACGCCAAGGTCGTGAATCGCCCTGGGGTCCATGTCGAGCGTGGTGAACTCGCGGATCTTGGCGCGGTAGAAGGCCTTGCCGTCGGGGAGCGCTTCCGCGGCAAGCGTGGTGCGCGTTCCGGGCAGATATTCGTTGCGCATGAAGCCGAGGAGCTCTACGTAGGCCGGCTGCACCACCTCGCGAATGACCTCAACCGCCTGCGCGCGCAGCTCCGCCTGTTTGGCCGCGGGTACGGAGGCCATGTCCTTGAAGGGGGTGTAGAAGAGACTGCTCTCGGGCGACGCCTGGGTGACGGCGGTGATCGAAGCGTCGCGTCCTTCGAGCGTCACCCGAGGAGGCGTGAAGCCGCGCTTCATGCCGGCCCGCATCTCATCCATCTGCTCATGGAAATATCGGGGCACGTCGCGCATCTGCGCGATCCAGTGCTCGTAATCGCTCAGGCTGCGAAAGGGCCGGCGCGCGGTGTAGCCGAGGTCGGTCCAGAAGGTGCTGTCTGAGTTGACCGGCATCTCGAAGTCGCGGAAGCGCTGATCGTCGATGAGCACCTGGAGCTGCGCGCGGTAGATGTCATAGTTGAGCTGCTCGCCGGGTGAGAGGCTCGCGCGCGGCACCGCATCGACCTTGTGCAGGGTGTCCTCCCAGAACTGACGCCGCTGCTCCTGCGAAGCCGCATCCACCCTGGGCAGGTGATCCGCCACCGGCTCGGTGCGGTCCTCGCCGCCTGGAAACTGCTCCTTGCGCCAGCGCCACTCCGCCTCGTAGATCGCCCGAAAGCGCGCATCCGCCGCCTGCTGTTGCGACGGCGGCGTCTGCTGCGAGCACGCGCCGGCGAATGCCGCAAGCAGCGCTGCGATGAGCGCGGGCCGAATATCACGCATGGTCGATCCTCTCCCTTTCGGAGGGCGACAGCATACTGCAACCATTGCGCACGCCGGCGCCTCGCGGTACAAGGGCGCGCGATGTGGAAGTCAGTGACGGCCATCAGTGTCGGGGCGAGTGCCGGAGCGTTGCTGCGCTGGTGGCTCGGCGCGCGCCTCAACGCTTTCTTTCCACCCATCCCGCCCGGCACGCTCGCCGCCAACCTCATCGGCGCCTATGTCGTCGGGGTGGCGGTGGCGCTCTTCGCCAGCTACTCGGCCCTCTCGCCCGAGTGGCGGCTGCTGGTGATCACCGGCTTCTGCGGCGGACTCACGACGTTTTCCACGTTCTCGGCGGAGCTGGTCACTCTGCTGCAACAGGGGCGCGGTACCTGGGCGCTCCTCGCAGCGGCGGCACATCTCGGAGGATCGCTGCTCCTGACCTTCGCCGGCATCGGCACGGTCGTGTGGATTCGGGGCTGAGCGGCGCAGCAAGAGGCATACGGCATGCAGGGCTCGTTCTTGAGATTCTACGTTCACGAAGGCCACCGTCACCGCGGGCGGCTGGTGTGGGAATGGCTGCTCGAGGAGGCCAACCGCTTCGGCATCCGCGGCGGCTCGGCATTTCGTGCCATGGCGGGGTTCGGGCGCAACCACGTGCTGCACGAGAATCACTTCTTCGAGCTCGCCGGCACGCTCACCGTCGAAGTTGAGTTTCTGGTGACCGAGGAGGAGGCTCAAAAGCTACTCGCGCACCTGCGTCAATACCCGGTGCGCCTCTTCTACGCGCGCATTCCGGCGACCTTCGGGATCCTGAATCCGGATAAGTCCGACCCACCGGTCGCGGACTGACGCACGCGGCTCATCAGGGCTCTTCGCCTGCGACCGCCTCCGCCTCCGCAGCCTCTGCCTCGAAGGGCTTGAGCTCCGGCTGAAACCAGCGCTGCGCGATGAGCGTCGGCACCACGGCGCTGCCGATCACCGCGGTGACCAGAATCGTGTACTGACCGCGGTCGATGATGTGGTTGGTGAGGCCAAAGAGCGCCGAGATCGACCCGAAAGTAAGTCCGGTCGACATGAGGAGCGTCGTGTACATCCCTTCGCGCCGGTCGAACTCGTGATAGACGGTGAGCGGCAGGATGCCGATGAACTTGGTGACCATCTTGATGAGGAGGAACACCGCGATGAGCCCCGCGGCTGCGGCCACCGCGTGCGCCTCGACGAGTGAGCCGGCTTTGAGAAAGTAGAACGGAGTGAGGATCGAGAAGGCAATGATGCGCATGCGGTGCGGCAGCTCCGGCTCCCTGAGGAAGGTCGGCGCCAGGGTCATCCCGACCAGGTACGCGGGCAGCACCGCCTCGCTCCCCGCGATGCTCGCGAGTCCCCCGAGGGCGAGCAGCACCAGCGCCACGAATTTCGTCTGCGGCTCACTCACCCGCGCCCCGAGGGAACGGAACATCGCGGGCGCAAAGAGCCACAGCGCGACCAGCACGCCTGCGGTCACGCCGCCAAAAACGAGCAGCCGCAGGTCGTAGTGCGCGAACACGATGCCGAGCGCGAGCACGGTGCCCAGATCGTTGATGAAGCAGGCCGCGAGGATGATCTTGCCGATCTCGGTCTTGTTGAACCCCGTCTCGATCATCACGGCATAGACGACCGCCACCGAGGTCGTCGACAGCGAGATACCCGCGATCTGCGCCTGCGGCCAGGGCCACGCGAGGCCCCAGTGCGCGTAGGCGAGGACGCCCATATAGGGCGCCGCAAAGCCCACCACGCCGATCGTGCTGCTCGACCAGAAGTGCTTGCGGACGATCCGCGGATCGATCTCGGTGCCGGCGAGGAAGGTCAGGAGGATCGCGCCGAAGCCGGCGAGAAAGTTCACCCAGTCGGTGATCTGAAGATCGACCAGGTTACCGGCCACCGCTCCCAGGACGATCTCGATGAGCGCCACGGAGATGGCGACGCGGATCGAGATGAGCGATGCGAGGAATGCGAGCCCCAGCCACAGCGCCGAGTGGAGCCAGACACCAGCCATATTGCCGCCTCCGATCGCGAGGAGAGCACGCAGCTCTGCCTCGCCTGCTGACCAACGCCTACCGCAGCTTGCGCTGCACCTGTAGGGGTCATCAGCCGTCGCGTTTGAAAGCGGTCGGGCGGTTTGAGGGGAACCCCATCCCCTGTGGAAACTGTGACGCTACGAAAATCGCCCGCGGGGAGTCAAGTTGCTTGTTACTTTCCCCGCTCGATGGTGTGCAGCGGCACGGTGGTGTTGCCCGGGCGTACCGGGCGGCCTGGCTCGGGAGCTGCAAGCGGCGCGACCTCGCGCAGGGAGGCGAGGCTGCGCGCCGCAAGATCCTGGTACTCGCGAGTGCCGGTCGCTTTCCATGCGAGCTCCTCCGCCTTCAGCTCCCGTACGATGCGGGCGGGGACTCCGGTGACGAGCGTGCGCGGTGGCACGACGAACCCGGCACGCACGAAGCTCGAGGCGCCGACGAAAGCCTCTTCCCCCACGAGTACGTCATCCATGATCACCGCGTGGATGCCGATGAGCGCCCCGCGCCGCACCGTGCACCCGTGCAGCACGGCGCCGTGGCCGACGTGTGCGTCCGCCTCCAACAGCACATCCTTGCCGGGGAAGCTGTGCAGGACGCAGTTGTCCTGCACGTTGGAGCCGGCGCCAAGGAGGATGCGGCCGAAGTCGCCGCGGAGCGATGCGCCCGGGGCCACGTAACAGCCCTCCGCCACCCACACATCGCCGATCAGCACCGCCTGGGGGTGCACGAAGGCAGCCGGGGAGACGATGGGCGTGAACCCCTCGAACGCGTAAGCCGGCATTCAGCTGCGCCCTTTGTTGAGCACGGCCTGGACCCGCGCCCGAAACTCGGCGGATTTGAGCCTCACGGCGAAAAGCTGCGCCTCGGCGTCGATGCGCGCGAGAAGCTCCGCCGGATCACCCCGCAGGAGCCGTCGCGTGGCGCGCAGTGCCTCCACGGGTTGCTGGGCCAGGCGCTGCGCGAGGAGCCGCGCCTCCTCGATGACCCGTCCCTCCTCGACCACGCGATTCACGAGACCGAGCCGCTCGGCACGCTCGGCATCGAGCGGCTCACCGAGGAGCAGCAGCTCCGCCGCGCGCTGCTGGCCGGTCAGGCGCGGGATGAGGAGCGAGCTTCCGGCCTCCGGCACGAGCCCGAGCGTTACGAAGGGCATCGTGAGTTGCGTGCCGCGCGCGGCGACCACCAGGTCGCAGTGCAGGAGCATCGTGACACCGATGCCGACGGTCGCCCCGTGAACGGCCGCGACCAGCGGCTTCTCGTAGCTCGCGAGCGTGCGCAGCACGGTCATCACCGGGTGCGCGGGGCTGAACTCGGGCCCGCTCAGGAAATCGTTGAGGTCGTTGCCAGCGGTGAAGCTCGACCCCGCGCCGCAGAGGAGCACCACGCGCACCGCTGGATCTGCCAGCGCCTCGTGCAGATGCCGGGCGAGCACCTCGTACATGGCAAAGGTGATGGCGTTGCGCTTCTCGGGCCGATTGAAGCGCAGCTCACAGATGCCGTCCGCGCGGGAAGTCAGGACCTGCTCGCTCATGCGCAGCAGCTTGCCGGTGGCGCCGGGCGGGCGCAACCTCGGAGGCGGCTCGTGCCGTCAGTGTGCCGCGGCGGGGGGCGTCGGCTGAGCGGGCCCGCGGAAATCGACGTCGCCGTCGGCCGCGAGCCATACGAGCGCCGCCCATGCGGCGACATTCTGCTCGAGCTGCTCGCGGTCGACCTTGTCCAGAGTGTCGTCCGGGGTATGGTGGACGTCGAAGTAATGCGAGCCATCCTGGTAGAGCTCGAACGCAGGCACACCGGCGTCCACGGTCGGCCCCACGTCGGTGCCGGAATTGCGGGCAGCCTCGCGTGCGGGCAGCACGCCGATCGGCTGCAGGACGCGCAGCAGCGTCTTCGCGAAATCGCTCTTCATCGCCGCCGCGGGCAGCGCCACGCGATAGATGCGATCGGTGCCGAAGTCGCTCTCTCCCGCCAGTATGTGTCCGGGGAGCTCCGCCTTGTGGTTATCGACATAGGAATGGCCGCCGAAAGCACCGTATGGCGCCGCCGGCTGCGCCACCTCCTCGGAGCCGAAGAGCACCACGCGCACGGTGCGCCTGGGCGGCCGCGGCAGCTCACGGATGAGCTGCGCGGCGGCGGTGATGATCGCGGTGCCCGTGCCGTCATCGATCGCGCCCGTCCCCTGATCCCAGCTGTCGAGGTGCGCGCCGAGCAGCACCACCTCCTCGGGGTGAGCGCTGCCGCGGATGTCGGCAATGACGTTCTGCGAGTGCGCGTTGGGCACATAGGAGGCCGTCGAGAAAAGCCGGATGCGCACCTTCTCGCCGAGCGCGGCCAGGCGCTCGACCTGATCGGCATCGGGGGCGGAGAGGGCGAACGCCGGCACGGGCACGCGGCCATCGACATAGAGCGTCGTTCCGGTATGGGCAATGCGGGTGCTGTCGGTGCCGACTGAGCGCAGCACAAAGGCGATCGCCCCACGCTTTGCGGCCTCCGCGGGCCCCTCGGAGCGGGCTGCGACCGCCGCCCCATAGCCCGCGCCATCCTGGGTGCGCACCATTCGCGCCGCCACAAAGGCGATGCGGCCGGTGAGCGATGCAGGGGGTGCGGCCTTGAGGTCTTCGAGCGTGGGGAAGATCACGACCTCCCCCTCGAGACCGCCTGCGGGGGTGGGCGGAGACTCCCCGAGAGCCGCGACCACGAGCGGCTGGGCAACCGGGGCAATGATCTGCGCCGATTCGGTGCCGCGCACCCAGGCGGTGAGCGGGAAGCTCTCGATATGCACGTTGGTGAAGCCGAGGGTCTTCAGCCGCTCGGCGGCCCACTCCGCCGCCTGGCGCTCGTTGTCCGAGCCCGCCGGGCGCGGACCGAAGCGCGTGGTGAGCTCGCTCACCCAGTCGTAAGCAATGCTCTCCCCGCCGAGTGCGGTATCGCGCAGCTCGACGGCAATCTCCTCATCCGAAGGTCCCTTTTCGCGCCTGGCGGCCGGTGCGGCCAGGACGGGAAGCGCGCTCAGGGCGAGCACCACGAGCACGGCACGCGTGCAAACAGTGACTGGGTAATCCACGCAATCGCCCCGCTTGGCTGCCCTGAAGGGCGCGCATTTTAGTCTATTTGCGAGATCGGCTGCGGCCTCGCCAGATAAAAGCCCTGCGCATAGTCGACCCCGATGCGCCTGAGCTCATCGAGCACCGCCTGCGTCTCGACGCACTCGGCCACGGTGGCGATGCCGAGTGCGCGACCGACGCGACCGATGGCCTCGACCATGCTGCGGTTGATCGGATCCTGGGCGACGTGGCTGATGAACTGGCCGTCGATCTTGAGGAAGTCCACCGGCAGAGTCTTCAGATACACGAACGAGGACACTCCGGTGCCAAAGTCGTCGAGCGAGAACTTGCAACCGCGTTGCTTGAGCTCGGTCATGAGAAAGCGCGCGTTCGACAGGCTCGTGACGGCCGCCGTCTCGGTGATCTCGAAGCACAGTGCCCGCGCAATCTGCGGGTCGCCGACCTTCTGCAGCACGAAGTCGACGAACGACTGCTCGTTGAGTGAGGTGCCGGAAAGGTTCACCGCCAGGAGCGGCAGCGTCTCCCCGCGCCGCGCCCGTGAGCCGAGGAGCTCGAGGGCCCGCATCACCACCCAGCGGTCGATGACGGACATGACGTTGTAGCGTTCCGCGGCCGGGATGAACTCCGACGGGGGCACCAGGCCCCCGCCATCGTCGCGCAGCCGTACGGTGAGCTCGTGGAACTTCGGCGCCGTCGAATCGGCTCCGAGTGGCACGATCGGCTGGAAGAAGAGCTCGAAGCGGTTTTCCTCGGCGGCACGCGTGACGCGTGACACCCACTGCATCTCGCGGTGGCGGTTCGAGACACCGTCCGCTTCGTACACGTGGATGCGATTGCGCCCGGCGTCCTTCGCCGCGTAGCAGGCGATGTCGGCCGCGCTCATGACGCTGGTGACGTTCTCGGTCTCGGCGCGGATCTGCACGATGCCGATGCTCGCCCCGACGGACAGCGCGCTCGCGCCCCACACGAAACGGAAGTCGCGGATCGCCTGACGGATGCCCTCGGCAATGCGCGTCGCCTGCTCGGGCGAGCAGCCCTCGAGCAGCACCCCGAACTCATCGCCGCCGAGACGCGCAATGGTGTCGGTCGCCCGCACGCGGCTCTGCAGGAGCCCGGTGACGTCGCGCAGCAGGCGGTCGCCGGCCTGATGGCCGCAGGTATCGTTCACCACCTTGAACTGGTCGAGATCGATGTACAGCAGCGCGTACGCGCCTTCGCCGCGCTGTGCCGAAAGGAGCGCGGCGTGCAGGCGGTTGTCGAACTCGCGCCGGTTGATGAGACCGGTGAGCGCATCGTGGCTCGCCTGGTAAGCAAGCGCGCGCTTCAGCCGTCGCTCCTTGGTCACGTCATGGAATACCACCACCGCGCCGATGACGCGCCCGTGGCGGTCGCAGATGGGAGCGGCGGATTCCTGGATCGCCACTTCGTGACCGGCCCGGGTGATGAGCACCGTATGGTCTGTCGCGGTGCCGATCTCGCCGCGCCCGAGGACGCCGGCGAGGGAATTGCCGATCGGCTCGCGCGTCAGCTCGTTGACGAGCCGCAGCACGGCGTTGAGCGGCTGGCCCCGCGCCTCGGCGAGGCTCCAGGCGGTGAGGTTCTCGGCGACCGGGTTGAGATATTCGATGCGGCCCTCGGCATCGGTGCTGATCACCGCATCGCCGATCGACTGCAGCGTGACCTGCGCGCGCTCCTTCTCGGCGAAGATCGCCTGCTCGGCGCGCTTGCGTTCGGTGATGTTGGCGATGGTGCCCTCGTAGCCGACGATGCGCCCGCTGCCGTCGCGCATGGGGCGCGCGTTCTCGAGGATCACCAGCTGCTGGCCGTCGCGGCGGCGCATGAGGAACTCGGCGTCGCGGATTTCGCCTTCCGACTCAACGCGGCGCGTGAACTCGGCGCGGTCCGCCGGGTTCCAGTACAGCGCCGCGGCCGATGGCAGCGCGTACACCTCCTCGGCGCTGCCGTAGCCGAGCATGGCCGC
>DATGJR010000209.1:0-13759 GCA_035295065.1 Steroidobacteraceae bacterium | reverse complement strand
TTCGCTTGCGGTTCGCGCTTCGGAGTGGGTGTTAGAGGGGGATCCTCCGCGGGAGCCGGAGGCGCCTTGAGCAGCGCGGCAATGCCATTCAGCAGATCGTGCCTCTCGTTCAGGACGCAACGCCGGATGATGGGCGCCCATTGCTCTGGGGTCTCGATAGGCTCGCTCTTCGGGCCGTTGACGCGCGTGTAGTAGCGACCCTTGTCGACTCCCTGTGGGTTTCCTTTCGGATCATGCGGACCAGCCGCCTTCGTGCACACCGGCACTGAGCCATGCGGTGGCACCTTTACAACGACGCATACCTCACCATCGGGCAGCTGTACCGTTGAGACCTCGCAGTGAAAGGCTGGCGTCAGGTACTTGTCGACGATGCTCGCAATCTTGTCGCTGGTGAACTCTGAGAGATCGCCCGGTTGGGCTGGGTCAGCAGTACCGTCATCGCAGAAGCCGAAGATTAGGTATCCGCCGCCGTAGTTACACAAGGCCGCAAGGTGGCGCGCAAGTTTCGCCCGCACCAGCGTCTCGGACAGGGGCATCCATTGCTTTAGCTCGACGCGGGGAGTCTCACGGCGCCGGCTGATCAGCTCACGAACCTCGCCCGAGCCACCAGCGATTTCGCGGTTACGGCTCCATGTTGCGTGGAGGTCTTGAAACGTGAACCGCTCCGTGAGCACGGGCGGCGCTGCCGCTACAGGCTTTTTTGTGCGGCGCTTGTATGCGGCTCGCCCCTTCATGGCCCGATTCATCAGCTTCTGCCAGCAGGCGCGGAATCCCTCGCTGGTGTATGGGGTACCCTTGCGCGTAGTGATTACGTACTCGCTGTCCGGCGAAAGCGCACGACACTCGTTGAGGATCGCTTGCACCTTGCTTCGCAGCGGAATCGTCTCCCCCGAGACGGAGAGCGTATCCCCCCTGATGTCAGCCCAGCGCAACTCGATGATCTCGCCCTGGCTCATCCCAGTCTCGAGGGCAAGGTCCATTGCGAGGCCGACCGACTCCCGGAGGCTGTGAGTACTCAGCAGGCCCTTGACGCGATCGAACTCTTCCGTCGTGACGTATCGGTCCCGCGGCTTCTCAGGATGCCGCGCCACTACATTGCAGACGTTGTGCGACAGTAAATTCCAGTTGACCGCCTTCGTGAAGGCCGACGACAGCACCGCCAAGACTCGGTTCCGCTGTTGCCGACCCTTCTCAACGTTCATGAACGCATCGAAGTCCGATGGCCGGAGATCTGAGGCGACCCTACCGCCGAACTCCTTCCTCAGGATCTTGATGTGGCGCGCGTAGTCGACTCGCGATCTAGCGCCTAGTGTCGGCAGGTGCTCGCCGACGTAGCGATCGAGGATTTGATTAACCGTGAGCATTTCGGCGGCGGGGTATACGAGCGAAGACCGTTACGACGTTGCGGTCAGTTGCGGGACGAGCCGTACACCGAGCACGCGCATCGCCTTGACGATGGTATCGAAGCTAGGATTCCCGTTCTTCGAAAGCGCTTTGTAGAGGCCGGCTCGTGTGAGGCCGGTCTCTTTGGCAAGTTTCGTCATCCCGCCGTGTGCGCGCGCGGCGATACCGATGACGTGAGCCATGTACGCGGCGTCGTCACCGCCCTCTTCAAAGGCGGCAACCAGGTATTCGGCCACATCCTCCGGAGTCTTGAGGTAATCCGCAGAATCGTAGCGAGTAAATCGTTCGGTGGTTCGTTTTCGATTTGCCATACGTCACTTCCTCTTCTTCGGCTTTCGCAAAGCAGCCGAAATTTCTCGGGCTCTCGCGGCATTCATCTCGATCGCACGTTTGATGTCGGCGTCTTGCGTAGCCTTTGTCCCGCCGCAGAGCAACAAGTACACAACTCGGTCCGTGCGGGCGTAGTACACGCGGTAGCCGGGGCCGTAGTCGATCCGCAGCTCGCTCACACCGCCTCCGACCGGCTTCACATCGCCTGGATTGCCGAAAGAGAGTCGGTCAATACGGGCCGCGATGCGAGCCCTGGCGTTCGAGTCGTTCAGGTTCGTCAGCCAGGCGTGAAACGCTGTCGAACGGCGGATTTCGTACACTGTGCCACCGTATCCTATAGGATACACGGTGTCAACTATGGTTTACGTGCTAAGGGAACGGGTACGATCGCGGGTACGGCCACGGCGAGTCAGTTGGGGAAATCTCTGTGGAACAAACGCTTAGAAGCGAGTGTTCAACTCCGGCCGGGGGCGCCAGATTCTAAATTTTCCCTTCCGGGGCAGAACCGTGGACGCAAAAAAACTGAAGGTCCTGGCGTGTCTCCTGCTCTCGAGTCCGCCGGCCTGGGCGCAGGTCCGGCCGCAAGCCGACATGATCGTGACCCACGCCACTGTCTACACCGTCGATCGCCAGCACCCCAGTGCCGAAGCCGTAGCGGTGATGGGCGAGCGGATCGTGGCGGTCGGATCGAAGGCCGAGATTGATCGGTGGCAGGGACCCAAGACCCTGGTGATCGATGCGCAGGGGAAGCTGTTGCTCCCCGGGTTCAATGATGCGCACGTGCACTTCACGGACGGCGGTGCCGCACTCGCCGAGGTGCAATTGAACGATGCCACCTCGGCCGAGGAGTTTGAGCGGCGGATCGGCGCGCAGGCCGCCAGGACCGCCAAAGGCGAATGGGTTCTCGGCGGCGACTGGGACGAGACCAAGTGGAGCCCGCAGCGGGAGCCGACCGCTGCGCTGATCGATGGCGTCACCCGCGATATTCCGGTGTTCGTCTATCGCTACGATGGCCACCAGGGGCTGGCCAATTCCGCGGCCATGAAGCTCGCCGGGATCTCGGCCAGGACCGCCGATGTTCCCGGGGGCGTGATCGTGCGCGACGCATCCGGGGTTCCGACCGGAATCTTCAAAGACGCGGCGCAGAATCTGATCTTCAAGGTCATTCCGCCGATGTCACACGCACAGCGGCTGGCCGCTGCAAAGCGCGCGCTCGCCTATGCTGCATCGGTCGGCGTCACGAGCGTGCAGCACATGAGTGCCGACTACCGCGACGTCGAGGTGTATTCGGAGCTTCTCGAGAAGGGACAGCTGACGACGCGCATTTACTGCGCGCCGCTCGAGACCGGATGGCAGGATCAGGCCAGGATCGGGATACGCCGTGCCTGGGGCTCCTCCTGGCTGCGCGTCGGGGCGGTGAAGGGTTTCGCCGATGGCTCGATCGGCTCGCGTACCGCGGCGCTCTTTGAGCCCTACAGCGATGAGCCGTCGAATCGCGGCATTCTTTCCGACGAAATGCATCCACCCGAGGCGATGCGCGAGCGGCTGACGAAGGCCGACGCCGCCGGATTGCAGCTGCGTGTGCACGCCATCGGGGACCGTGCGATATCAATGACGCTGGATATGTTCGACGCCATCCAGGCGGCCAATGGCTACCACGATCAGCGCATGACCATCGAGCATGCGCAGCATCTGGCGCCGCAGGATTTTGAGCGCTTCGCCAGGCTGCACGTAATTGCCTCCATGCAGCCCTACCACGCGATCGACGACGGGCGCTGGGTCGAGGCGCGCATCGGTCAAGAGCGCGCGAGGAGCAGTTACGCCTGGCGCAGCTTTCTCGACCGTGGTGTCACGCTCGCCTTTGGAACCGATTGGGATGTGGCACCGCTCGATCCGATGCTCGGGCTGTACGCGGCGGTCACGCGCGCAACGCTCGATGGAAAGAATCCGCAGGGTTGGATTCCGGAGCAGAAGATCACGGTGGCGGAGGCCGTTGAAGCCTATACCCTGGGCTCCGCGTTCGCGGAGTTTCAGGAGAAGGAAAAGGGCTCGATCACGCCCGGCAAGCTCGCGGACATGGTGATCCTCAGCAGCGACATTTTCGCCATCAAGCCCGAGGCAATTCGTGACGTGAAGGTTGAGACCACGATCGTCGGCGGCAGGATCGTGTATCGCCGTCCATCGCCCCCCGGCTAGGCGCGCGAGCTAGAGTTTGACGTAGATGCGCTTGCGGTCCATCGCGAAGGCGACCGTCCAGCAGCACAGCATGTACGCCACGGCGTAGAGGAGCGAGCCTGCCTTGTCGCCGGCCCAGGAGGCGAAAGCGACTGAATACACCCAGTCGAGCACGCTTTGCGAGCCGATGTGCGCCATGTGGAGCAGCTTCTCCGCGGCCTCGCTGAGAAGATAGATGACGAGCGTGTTGCGGCCGAACACCTCGAAGAAGTAGGTCCAGCTTCGCTGCTGCCCCTGGGGGAGGAGGTAGACGAGCAGCGCAAGCACGCCGAGGTCGATCCCCACCGTGCACAGTACATAAGAGCTCGTCCAGAGCTTCTTGTTGATCGGAAAGACGGTGTCCCACCAGAGGGCGAGCAGCACGCAGGCAGCGCCGGCGATGAGGAGCGTGGCGATCGTGCGACCGCTCGTTCCCCGATCCCGGACGAAGCGGCCGGCAAGGTAGCCGGCGAGCACGTTCACGATCGCGGGCAGCGTGCTCAGGATCCCTTCCGGGTCGAATGCCACGCCCTCGCCGTGGTACATGTGCCCCTCGCCGAGCAGGAGCTTGTCGAGCCTGATCTGCGCATTGCCGGCGAGCGAGTAGTCGCCAAAGGTGTGCATCAGCCACCAGTAGATGAGCAAGGCGGCGGCTGCGAAGGCGATTGCGCCCGTGCGCCTCCCGTAGTGCACGATCAGCGCGGCGGCACCGTAGCCGAGGGCGATACGCTGCAGCACCCCGAAGATCCGGGTGTGGGAGATCGGCGCAAGGAAGGCGTGTCCGCTGGCGTCGATCCTGAAGAATGGAAACCAGTAGAGCAGGTAGCCGCAAAGAAAGATGAGCGCGGTGCGCGTGAGGACTTTGCGCAGCACCGCGGCGTTTCCCTCGCGCTGGTACTTCTCCAGCGTGAAGCTAAGTGAGGTTCCGACCACGAACATGAAGGTCGGAAAGACCAGGTCGGTCAGCGTCAGACCGTCCCAGCGCGCGTGCAGCAGTTGCGCGTAGGACCTGCCCTCACCGATCTGGAGATTCACGACGATCATCAGCGCGAGCGTCAGGCCGCGCATCACATCGATTGCGAGAAAGCGATTGCCGAGCTTGCCGATCGCGACGGGCTCGGGTTGCTGTCCCGCGGCCGCCGGCTCCGCGCGCCTCTCAAAGAGCTGGGGATTCTTCATCGTGTCCATCGTAACCCGAGCGTCACCTGCGCATCACATTTCGGTCACCGACCGATTTGCAGCGCGAGGCCCCCAACTTTTCCCTGATCGTTCCCAACCAGTGCCACGACATGCATGGCTTCGTCTCCGGCGGGACCTCGATCTGCAGCTCATCGACGGCGACCGAGGCCGGGCTGCTGATGGCGCAGGGCGATGCGTTCCTGCAGAAGATCGTCGAGGGCATCAAGGCATCGCGGGCCTGGGGCCGGGGCCGCAACGCCATCGTCGTCGTCTGGGACGAGAATGACTACAGCAACGCGGCGAACCGCGTGGTGATGCTGGTCGAGACCAATTACGCCGCCAATGGCGTGAAGAGCTCCCGGCCCTACGATCACTATTCGCTCCTGCGTACGCTCGAGGCGGCTTTCGGCCTGCCGTGCCTCAATCACGCCTGCGATGCGACTTCGAAGGTGATGAGCGAGCTTTTCGGCGGCTGAGACGCGCTGAGCTTTCCGATTTCAGCGCGCGGGTGGGGCGGGGGTTCCCGCGGAGTCCGCTGCGGCCGCGAGGCGAGCCTCTTCGGCTTCCCGCAGGCGGCTCGGCTGCAGCTCACCCGCGCGCTCGAGCACCGGATAGGCGACCGAGCAGATGTGCGAATGGATGCGCTTCAGATCGCGCAGGATGTCCAGGTGCAGAGAGCTCGACTCGATACTCTCGCTGCGCCCCTCGCGCAGGCGACCCAGATGGTTTTCGGCCGCCGCGAATTCCGTCGCACGCAGCGTCGCTTTCTCGGTGAGCAGCAGGCGCGCGGTGGCAAGGTCCGCCGACATGAAGACACTGAAGGCGAGCTTGAGGTTGTCGCAGACCTCCTGATGGAACGCCGCCAGCTCTGCGGCGCCTTCCTTTGAGAACACGATCTTGCGCTTGATCTTCTTGGCCGCGACCTCCATCAGGTTCTTGTCGATGATGTCGCCGACGTGCTCGAGGTTGATGGAGAAGGCGATGATCTCCATCGCCCGCCGGCCGTCGCGCTCGCCGAGGCTCTCGCGCGTGAGCTTGGTCAGGTAGAGCTTCACCGCCTCATCGAGCCGATCGACGGCATCGTCCATGCGCGAGATCTCCGCCACCATCGCCCGGTCGTCGGTCATGAGGGCGGTCATGGTTCGCCGCAGCATCGTCTCGATGAGATCGCCAATGTGCAGCGTCTCGCGTGCTGCGCAGGCGAGCGCCACGGAGGGGGTCGCGAGCGCGCTCTCATCGAGATAGAGAGGCGTCGAGGGGTCATTCGTCCTGACCCGCGCCGGCAGCAGGCGGGTGAGGAGCGCCGCCAGGGGGTTGAGCGGCACGATAAAGAGGAGCGCCAGCCCGAGATTGAAGGCCGTATGGAAGTCCGCTGCGGCGCGCGCCGGATTAGGCTCGAGGTGCGAGAGGGCCGAGGCGATGCGTGGCAGCAGCGGCAGCACGAGTGCGCAGCCCACGAGGCGGTTGAGCATGTTGCCGAGCGGCAGGCGGCGGCTGGCCGGATCATCGCCGCGGCTGCCCTCGATCAAAGGGTTGATGGCGCTGCCGACGTTCGCGCCCAGGATGAGAGCGAGGGAGGACTCCGCGGTGATGAACCCGGAAGCCGCCAGGGACATGACCAGTACGACCACGGTGACACTGGAATGCGCCAGCCACGTGAGCACCGCCGCGATCAGCAGGCACAGGAGCGGTTCCGATGTCGCCGAGCTCAGCAGGTAGCGCACCGCGGGCGCGTTCTCGGCCGGGGCCAGGGTGTCGAGCAGGATATGCAGCGCGAGCAGCATGAGTCCGACGCCGATCGCCACGCGCCCGAGGTCGCGCGTGCGGGTCTGGGCGCTGCGCTTGAACGCCGTTACGCCCACGATGAAGAGGAGCGGGGCAACCGCGGATACGTTGAATGACAGCACCTGCACGATGAGCGTCGTGCCGACGTTCGCGCCCAGCATGATGGCCAGCGCGGGAGCCAGATCGACCGTACCGCCCGCCACGAACGAGGCAGTCATGAGGCCCGTCGCGGTGCTGCTCTGCAGGAGCGCGGTGACCAGCGCGCCAGCGAGGAATGCCAGGAAGCGGTTGCGCAAGGCACCGCCGAGCAGTCGCCGCAGGTCGGAGCCGAAGGCTCGCACGATGCCGCTATGGACCATGTGCAGGCCCCACAGCAGCAATGCGACACCGCCGCCGAGGTCGAGCAGCACCGTGCTACCCATCGCCGAGGCACTCCCGAGTATTGAAGTATCTAATAATCATCATATTAGATCATTTTCCTCAACTCATTCCTTTTGCGCCGTGAGGCGCACCGCGCTGACCACTGCGGCGACCAGCGCCAGGGCCGCAGCCAAGCGCAGTGCGGCATTCGAGCCGGTCGTGGGGTCGGCGCGAAAGAGGATCGCGACGCCTGCCGCGCCGAGCGTCTGGCCGACGAGTCGCGAGGTGCTCAACATGCCGCCCGCCGCCCCGCTGCGCGAACGGGGTGCGGAGGAGAGGATCGCGTGACTGTTGGGAGATTGGAACAGTCCGAAACCCGCCCCGCACACGGCCATTCGCCAGATGAAACCGGGCGCATCGCCACTGCCGGGAAAGAGCGACAGGAGCGTGAGTCCAGCCGACATCACCAGGAGTCCCAACCCGCCGAGCAGGCCCGCCGGATAGCGATCGGCCAATCGTCCCGCGAACGGTGCGGCGAGTGCGAGCGCCAGGGGCCACGGCGTCATGTAGAGGCCTGTCTCCACCGCGCTGTGCCCGAGGCGCTGGATCTCGAAAGGGAGCGCGACCAGCGCGCTCATCTGGGCGATGAACGCGCAGGTTGAGGCGGCGAGCGAGAGCGTGAAGAGGCGCACCCGCAGCAGGTCGAAGGGGATGATCGGTGCACGGCGCGGCAGCTCGTGTCGCACCAGCACGGTGCCGAGCGCCGCGCCGGCGGCGATCTGGAGCAATCCGATCCACGTGGCCGAGTGATGCGCCAGCGACTGCAGCCCGCTCAGGAGCAGCGCAAATGTGCCCGCGTAGAGCAGGGCGCCGAGGGGATTGTGGGTTCGATGAGTGCGCTCCGCTTCGGGAAGCGAAGCGCGGGCAATGGCGATGGTGATGAGTCCGAGCGGTACATTGATCCCGAACAGCCAGCGCCACTGCGCCACGGCGAGCACGGCCGATGCGATGGTAGGACCGAGGGCTGCCGAGGTCGCGACCACGAAGGCGTTGATCCCGATCGCGCGCCCAAGCTGGTGCTGAGGATATGTGAAGCGGACCAGCGCGGCGTTGACGCTCACGATTCCCGCGGCCCCGAGCCCCTGGATGCCACGGGCGATGCTCAGGGTCGCAAGCGTGGGCGCAAAGGCACAGCCGAGGGAGGCGAGTGTGAACACGAAGAGTCCGGCCTGGGACACGCGGCGGTAGCCGACCACCTCCCCGAGTGCCGACAGCGGCAGGAGCGCTGCGAGAATTGCGAGCTGATAGGCATTGACCACCCAGATGGAGGCGGCAGAGCTTGCGTGAAAGTCACGTGCGATGGTCGGCAGGGCGACGTTGGTGATCGTGCTGTCGAGCACCGACATGCAGATCGACAGCACGATGGCCGCGATGGCCCAGTAGCGGCGCGGCACCGGCAGGCCGTCCGGTGCCGCCGTCGGCTGCACGGAGGCGGTACCGGGGCGGGACATCGATCGGATGATACTGAGCGCGCGCCGCGAGATGTCATAAGCTGGCGACGGTTTTGCGCGACACGTCTCACACGAGCTTGGTTAGAATGGGCAAGACGTGTCCATTGATCGTACCCATCAAGCCATGGACGTGCTGTCGGGCGGTGCGCGTGAGCGGCGCCGCAGCGAGCGACGCCAACAGGTACTGCGAGGGCTGCTGCTGGGCAGCTTCCGTGCGCGGCGCCGCACGCCGCGGCGCGCGGGCGAGCGGGCACTCACGGCGGTCGACTGGCACCATCCGCAGTGGCTCGCGACCGCGATCCTCATCATGTTGTGCTCGTGTGCGGATGCGCTGCTGACCCTCGCGCTCCTCAGACACGGCGCCTATGAGGTCAACCCCCTGATGCGCACGCTCCTCGGCGGCTCGGCACTCGCATTTGCGGTCGTCAAGGTGGGGCTGACGGCGGGTGGCGTCGTGCTGCTCACTCTTCTCGCGCGGATTCGGGCCTTCGGCGCGCTCTCCGGGGGGCTGCTCCTTTATGTCTTCCTGGCAGGCTACGTTGCGTTGATCCTGTACGAGTTCCGGCTGCTGGAACCTCTTTAGGGGGAGTCGTCCCCCTCGAGCCGGGGCGGTCGCTCCGCCGGCGGAGTTTCCGCTAAACTACTGCTGCGCCGTCACTTTTTCCCCTCATGCTCGAACCCACACCCCTCTACGGCGGTAACGCCGACTTCCTGGACGCCCTTTACGAGCAGTTCCTGCGCGATCCGTCCAGCGTGGACGAGCGTTGGCGGAGCTATTTCGCGCAGCTTGCGGCTGGCTCAGGACCTGAGCGCCCGCACGCACCGATCGTCGCAGCCATCATCGAGCGGGCCCGTGACGGGCGCAGCGCCGGCGCTGAGGCGCCGGCTGCCGCGGGGGGCGATGCACGCCAGGCGGCGGTGTCGCGCCTCATTCAGCTGTGGATCAACCGCGCGCATCTCATCGCCGATATCGACCCGCTGCGGCTCATGCCGCCGGCGAGCTCCGCGGCTTTCGATCCGGGGCACTATGGGCTGACGGCCGCCGATCTCGACCGCGAATTCTTCACCAACAGCCGCACCGCGGCGGTGCCGAAGCGCATGAAGCTGCGGGACATCCTCGCTCAGCTGCGCCACATCTATGCCGGCACCATCGGCGCGGAATTCGCCCACGTCTCGGACTCGGCCGAGCGTGGATGGCTGAACAACGAATTTCAGGAGGGGCGTCTCACGGCGCGCTTCAGCGCGGAGGAACGCCGCAACATTCTCTGGCAGTTGAGCGCGGCCGAGGGCCTGGAGCGCTACCTGCACACCAAGTATGTCGGACAGAAGCGCTTCTCACTCGAGGGGGGCGATGCGCTCATCCCGCTTCTCGACGATCTGATCCAGGACTGCGGCAAGGCCGGAGTCGAAGACGTCGTGATCGGCATGGCGCACCGCGGCCGGCTCAACGTGCTGGTGAACCTGCTCGGTAAATCTCCCACGGAGCTGTTTACCGAGTTCGAAGGTGTTTACGACCCCCTCAAGGTCAAGGGATCGGGCGACGTCAAATACCACAAGGGTTTCTCCTCGGACCTGCGCACCGTCGCGGGCAACGTGCATACGGTGCTCGCCTTCAATCCTTCTCATCTCGAGGTGGTGAACCCGGTGGTGGAGGGCTCGGTGCGCGCGCGCCAGGAGCGCCGCGGAGATGAGCGCGGTGGACGGGTGCTGCCGCTGCTGATCCACGGCGATGCCGCCTTCGCAGGTCAGGGCGTCGTGATGGAAACGCTGCAGCTCAGCCAGGCGCGCGGCTTTTTCACCGGCGGCACCGTCCACGTGATCGTCAACAACCAGGTCGGCTTCACCACTTCCGAGCCCGCCGATGCGCGCTCGACGCGCTACTGCTCGGACGTCGCGAAGATGCTCGAGGCGCCGATCTTCCATGTCAACGCCGACGACCCCGAAGCGGTGGTGTTTGCCGGACGCCTGGCGCTCAAGTACCGCATGCGCTTCCGCAAGGACGTGGTGATAGACCTCGTGTGCTATCGCCGCCATGGGCACAACGAGGCCGACGAGCCCGCGGCCACGCAGCCGGGTATGTACCGCACGATCCGCCAGCACCCGACGGCGCGGCGCATCTATGCCGATCAGCTTGCCGCTGCGGGCGTGCTCTCGGGCGCTGAGGCGGACGCGATGCTGGAGGAGTACCGCGCCGGGCTGGATGCCGGCCGCGCCCAGACGCATGCCGCACCGGGGCCGGGCGGCAACAAGTACACGGTCGACTGGAGTACTTACGCCCAGGCGGACTGGACCGAGCCGGTCCCGACGGGGGTCGAGCTCGCGCGCCTGCGCGCCCTCGGCGAACGCATCGTCAGCGTGCCCGAGGGCTTCAGCGTCCATTCGCGCGTGACGCAACTGCTCGCCCACCGCCGCAAGATGCTCGCCGGCGAGCAGCCGCTCGACTGGGGCTGCGCCGAGACGCTCGCCTATGCGAGCCTGGTCACCGATGGCTTCGCAGTGCGCATCTGCGGACAGGACAGCGGCCGCGGCACCTTCTTCCACCGCCATGCGGTGCTGCACGATCAGAACACCGATGCCACCTGGATCCCGCTGCAGCACCTCGCCGACGGCCAGCGGCGCGTGCAGGTGATCGATTCAGTGCTGTCGGAGGAGGCGGTGCTCGGCTTCGAGTACGGCTATGCGACGACGGAGCCGGGATGTCTCACGGTATGGGAAGCGCAGTACGGCGACTTCGTCAACGGGGCGCAGGTGGTCATCGATCAGTTCATCAGCTCGGGCGAAGCCAAGTGGGGACGGTTTTGCGGGCTGGTGCTGCTTCTGCCGCATGGTTACGAGGGTGCCGGGCCCGAGCACTCCTCCGCGCGACTCGAGCGTTTCCTGCAGCTCTGCGCCGAGAACAACATGCAGGTATGCGTGCCCTCGACCCCGGCGCAGATGTTTCACATGCTGCGACGGCAGATGCGCCAGTCGTTCCGCAAGCCGCTCATCGTCATGTCACCGAAGAGTCTGCTGCGGCACGAGCTGTCGGTCTCGCCGCTCGAGGATCTGACGCGCGACAGCTTCGCGCGCCTCATCGGGGAGGTGGACGACCTGTCGCCGGCCGAGGTGACGCGCGTGGTCTTCTGCAGCGGCAAGGTGTACTTCGATCTGCTGCGCGCGCGGCGCAAGGAGGGATTGCGCGATGTGGCGCTGGTGCGCCTCGAGCAGCTTTACCCCTTCCCGAGCGAGGAATACCAGGCACTGCTCAATCGCTACTCCAATGCGCGTGAAGTGGTGTGGTGCCAGGAGGAGCCGCAGAACCAGGGCGCCTGGTACCAGATTCGTCATCGACTGCAGGAGCTGGCGCTCGCTCGCCGACCCGTCCTGTACGCGGGACGCGCGCCGGCTGCGGCGCCCGCGACCGGCATCGCGCGAATCCACGAGCTCGAGCAGCGGGAGCTGGTCAACGCCGCGATCCATTCCACCACTACCGAGGAGGGGGCGCGCGAGACGACCCGCCTCACCGCCGCGCCCGCCGCGCCGCTGAGAAAACGCTCATGAGCACAGAAATCCGCGTTCCGCAGCTTCCGGAGTCAGTCGCCGATGCGACGCTGGTCGCCTGGCACAAGCAGCCGGGCGAGCCGATCCGCCGCGACGAGAACCTCGCCGATCTCGAAACCGACAAGGTGGTGCTGGAGGTGCCGGCACCCGCCAACGGCGTGGTGCGCGAGCTGCGCGTGACGAGCGGGACGGTCGTGACCAGCGGCCAGGTGCTGGCCCTCATCGACGAGGGCGAGGCCGCGGCGGGCGCGGTCAAGGCACCGGCGCCTGCGGCGAGCGCCGCCGGGAGACCCTCGGCGGAAAGCGATGCAGGGCGCGATGCCGGCAAGCTGAGCCCGTCGGTCCGTCGCCTGGTCGAGGAGAATCGACTCGACCCTGCGGCCATTCCGGCCTCGGGACGCGACGGTCGGCTCACCAAGGCTGACGTCGTCGGCTTTCTTGACAAGAAGTCCCCCGCCGCGACGCCGCCTGCGGGCGCTTCAGCGACTGCGGCGGCTGCCGCACCCGCGGCGCGCGAGCCTGCAGGCCGCCCGTCGCCGGCTGCGCCGCAACCCCCCGCAACCCGCGCCGAGCAGCGCGTACCGATGACGCGGCTGCGCGCCCGCATCGCCCAGCGGCTGCTCGAGGCGCAGTCCACGCAGGCGCTGCTCACCTCATTCAACGAGGTGGATCTGACCGAGGTGCAGGCCCTGCGCGCACGTCACAAGGAGCGCTTCGAGAAGCAGCATGGCGTGAAGCTCGGGTTCATGTCCTTCTTCGTCAAGGCGTGTATCGAGGCGCTGAAGAAGTTCCCGGTGGTGAACGCCTCCGTCGACGGCAATGACATCATCTATCACGAGTACTACGACATCGGCGTCGCAGTCTCGACCGAGCGCGGACTGGTGGTGCCGATCGTGCGCGACGCCGACGGCAAGAGCTTTGCGCAGATCGAGAAGGAAGTGGCCGACTACGCCCGCAAGGCGCGCGACGGCACGATCGGGATTGCCGATCTGACCGGCGGCACCTTCACCATCACCAATGGCGGGGTGTTCGGCTCGCTCATGTCGACGCCGATCGTCAACGCGCCCCAGAGTGCGATTCTCGGCATGCACAAGGTGCAGGAGCGCCCCATGGTGGTGAACGGACAGATCGTGGTGCGCCCGATGATGTATCTGGCCGTCACCTACGATCACCGCATCATCGATGGGCGGGAAGCGGTGCAGTTTCTGGTCGCGGTGAAGGATGCGCTCGAGGACCCCGGGCGGATCATGCTAGCAATCTGAGGCGCACACTTCCATGGCTAACACCGAAGGCCCGGACTCTTTTGACGTCATCGTGATCGGCGGCGGTCCGGCGGGTTACCCGGCGGCGATCCGCGCAGCGCAGAACCAGCTGCGCGTCGCATGTATCGACGAGTGGAAGAACCGCGATGGCAGCGCCGCCTTCGGCGGCACCTG
>DATGJR010000208.1:0-10299 GCA_035295065.1 Steroidobacteraceae bacterium | reverse complement strand
CGTAGACCACGGCGCTGCCGCCGCCGAAGCTGCGGAACTTGCCGGCCGTGATCGCGCCGAACTGCCCCGCGCGCAGCGCCTCGTTGCGCAGGCCGAGCGCGCGCTGCGTGGCCGAGGGCGCCAGCGCCAGTGTCAGCCAGCCGAGCGCCACGGTGACCAGCACCGCCAGCAGCGCCACCGGCAGGTAGACGTTGAGCGGCCCCACGCCGCAGGCCAGAGCCGCCGCCATCTCGCTGTCGTGGTACATCCGGCCGAAGGCCAGCACCACGCCGAGGAGCAGTCCCACCGGCAGCAGCACCCACAGGTACTGGAGCGACCCGAGGCCGATCAGCTCGAGCACCAGATTCTGCGGGTATTGATTGGCGGCGGCGCGCTCGAGCACCCCCACCACCTGGTTCGCCAGCAGGATGACGAGCAGCACGCCGGTCACGACCAGCCACGCCGCCGCCACCTCGCGCAAAATGTAACGTCCGAGGATATTTCCCAACAGGCCCGTCCCCACTTGCGATGCCGGAAACCCGGCAGTCTCTTGGGTTACACTGCCCGCCCTTGCATCCGTGGCTGCGCGATACGCGGCAACAACACCAACGGAGCGAGGCGCAGGAGCCGATAAGGTAAATCAGACGCTGGCACGCCTCAACGGGAAGGGAGTGGGGATGGAATTCGCAGTCTGGACGAAGGGCCTCGCAACGCTTGCGGTCGACTGCCTGGTGGTGGGCGTATTCGACGAAGCCGAGCTCGGCGGTGAAGCGCGCGGAATCGATGCGGCATCCGGCGGCCGCCTGCAGCGCCTCCTCAGCGCCGGTGATTTCGCCGGCCGCAGCGGCGAGACTCTGCTGCTCACCGACATGACCGGGCTCGCTGCCACGCGCGTCCTGCTGGTCGGACTCGGGACGCGCGCGCAGCACTCGCGGCGCACCTGGCGGCGGGCCTGGGGAACGGCCGTCGGCGCGCTGGCGCGCACCCGCATCGGTAGCGTCGCGCTTGCGATCGACCGCCCGGCAGCCCGCGAGCTCGATGATTACTACCTCGGCCGCGCAGTGGCCGAGATCGCCGGCGCGACTCTTTACCGCATCAATGACCTCAAAACCGCCAAAAAGCCCCCACCGCCGTCGCTGAAGAAGGTGCTCGCCGGGCCGGTGCGCAAGGCCGAGGCCGCGGTGCGCGGCTTCAGGCATGGCGCTGCGATCGCCGCCGCCGCCGCCGTGCAGCGCGATCTCGCCAACCTGCCGGCCAACGTCTGCACGCCCACCTACCTCGCCGAGGAAGCGCGCGCACTCGCCCGGCGGCAGAAGTCGCTGACCGCCAAGGTGCTGGACGAGGCCGCCATCCGCCGCGAGAAGATGGGGTGTCTGCTCGCCGTCTCCCAGGGGAGCCGGCAGCCGCCGCGCTTCATCGTGCTCGAGTACCGCGGCGGCGGCAAGCGCACCCAGCCCCCGGTCGTGCTGGTGGGCAAGGGCGTGACCTTCGATACCGGAGGCATCTCGCTCAAGGACCCGCCGGGGATGGACGAGATGAAATTCGACATGAGCGGCGCGGCGGCGGTCATCGCCTGCCTCACCCTCGCGGCGGAGCTGCGCCTGCCGCTGCACGTCGTGGGCCTGATCGCCGCGGTGGAGAACATGCCGGACGGCAAGGCGGTCAAGCCCGGCGACATCGCCACCAGCAGCGCGGGGCTGACCGTGGAGATTCTCAACACGGACGCCGAGGGGCGGCTGATCCTGTGCGACGCCCTGCACTACGCGCGTCGCTTCCGCCCCGCGGCGGTAGTCGATATCGCCACGCTCACGGGCGCATGCGTGGTCGCCCTCGGCCACCATCACTCGGGCGTCATGGGGAACGACCAGAAGCTGGTGCAGGAGCTCCTCGAAGCCGGCGTGCGCGCCGAGGATCGCTGCTGGCAGCTGCCGCTCACCGAGGAGTACGGTGAGCAGCTCAAGAGCAATTTCGCCGACTTCGCCAACGTCGGCGGACGCGACGGCGGGGCGATCACCGCGGCCACCTTCCTCGCCAAGTTCACCGTGGGATTGCCCTGGGCGCACCTCGATGTCGCCGGCACCGCCTACCAGGGCGGCGCCAGTAAGGGCAGCACCGGGCGGCCGACACCGCTCCTCGCGGACTTCCTCATCCAGCGCTCCGCGCGCTGAGTCCGCGCGGACGCGCACGAGCTCTGCCGCCGCATCGGCGGCGCGCCGGTACGCGCCGGCGCGAGACTCACGGCTTTGCGCGGGGGGCTGCGGCTATAATCGGCCGACATTCGTCGCTTTTCCCGTTGCAATCAATGGACAAGGTGTACGCGCCGCAGGACATCGAGCGGCGCATTTACGAGCGCTGGGAATCCCGCGGTTGGTTCGCACCGCGCGGGCGTGGCACGCCCTACTGCATCATGATCCCGCCGCCGAACGTCACCGGGACGCTGCACATGGGGCACGCGTTCCAGCACACGCTCATGGATGCGCTGACGCGCTACCACCGCATGTGTGGCGAGGATGCGCTGTGGCAGCCGGGGACCGATCACGCCGGCATCGCCACCCAGATGGTGGTGGAGCGGCAGTTGAATGCCGAGGGACTCAGCCGCACCGATCTCGGGCGCGAAGCGTTCCTCGAGCGCGTGTGGAAGTGGCGCGCGCAATCGGGCGGCACCATCACGGCACAGATGCGCCGCCTCGGCGATTCCGTCGACTGGTCGCGCGATCGCTTCACGATGGATCCGGGCATGACGCGCGCGGTGGTCGAGGTGTTCGTCCGGCTGCACGAGGAAGGGCTCATCTACCGCGGCAAGCGCCTGGTCAACTGGGACCCGGTGCTCCTCACCGCCCTCTCGGACCTCGAGGTGCAGTCCGAGGAGGAGGAGGGGCAGCTCTGGCACCTGAGCTATCCGCTCGAGGACGGCAGCGGACAGCTGGTGGTCGCGACCACGCGCCCGGAGACGATGCTCGGCGACGTTGCGGTCGCGGTGCACCCGGACGATGAGCGCTATCGCCACCTCGTCGGGCGCAACGTGCTGCTGCCGCTCGCCGGGCGCCGCATCCCGGTCATCGCCGATCTCTACGTCGATCCGAACTTCGGCTCGGGCTGCGTCAAGATCACCCCCGCGCACGACTTCAACGACTACGAGATCGGGCAGCGCCACGGCTTGCCGCTCATCAACATCTTTACCGAGCGCGCCGCTCTCAATGACTCGGTCCCGGAGCGCTTCCGCGGGCTCGATCGCTTCGAGGCGCGCTCGCGCGTCGTGGCCGAGCTCGAGAGAGCCGGTCTCGTCAAGCGGGTCGAGAAGCACCGGCTGGTGATCCCGCGCGGCGACCGCAGTGGCGCGGTGCTCGAGCCCTGGCTCACCGATCAGTGGTTCGTGAAGATCGCACCGCTCGCGAGCGAGGCCATCGCCGCCGTCGAGCAGGGCCGCACCCGCTTCGTGCCCGAGAGCTGGACGCGCACCTACTTCGAGTGGATGCGCAACATCAAAGACTGGTGCGTGAGCCGCCAGCTGTGGTGGGGCCATCGCATTCCCGCCTGGTACGACGCCGCCGGGCAGGTGTACGTGGGGCGCGATGAGGCCGAGGTGCGCGCCCGTCACAAGCTCGATGCGAGTGTGTCGCTGCGCCAGGACGAGGACGTACTCGATACCTGGTTCTCGTCGGCCCTGTGGCCGTTCTCGACCCTCGGCTGGCCGGTGGAGACTGCGGCCCTCAAACGCTTCTACCCGGGCAACGTCCTGGTCACCGGCTTCGACATCATCTTCTTCTGGGTCGCGCGCATGATGATGATGGGGCTGAAGTTCATGGGCGAGGTGCCGTTTCGCGACGTCTACATCACGGGGCTCATCCGCGATGAGCACGGCGACAAGATGTCGAAGTCCAAGGGCAACGTCATCGACCCGCTCGACATCGTGGACGGCATCGCGCTCGAGGCGCTGGTCGCGAAGCGCCTGGGCGGACTGATGCAGCCGAAGCTCGCCGCATCCATCGAGAAAGCCACCCGCCGCCAGTATCCGCAGGGCATCGCGCCGCACGGGACCGATGCGCTGCGCTTCACCTTCGCCGCACTCGCCTCCCCGACCCGGGATCTGCGCTTCGACCTCGGACGCGTCGGCGGCTACCGCAACTTCTGCAACAAGCTGTGGAACGCGGCGCGCTTCGTCATGCAGTCGCTCGGCGCAGAGCCGCCGGCTGCCGCCGCGGATGCGCCGCCGGAGCTTTCGGTGGCCGACCGCTGGATCCGCGCGCGCTTTGGCCGGATGCTCGCGACCGTCGAGCAGGCGCTGCGCGACTACCGCTTCGATTTCGCCGCGAGCGCGCTCTATGAATTCACCTGGCACGACTTCTGCGACTGGTATCTCGAGCTCACCAAGCCCGTGCTGCAGTCTGCGCAGTCGACGCCCGCGGCGCGCGCCGGGACGCGCCGTACGCTCGCCGAAATCCTCGAGGCCCTGCAGCGCGCGCTGCATCCGCTGATGCCGTTCATCACCGAGGAGATCTGGCAGCGCGCCGCGCCGCTCGCCGGGGCGAGCGGCGAGACCGTCATGCTGCAACCTTATCCACGCACCGCGGACTTCCCCGGCGACGGGCAAGCCGAGCACGAGATCGGCTGGATACAGGCACTGGTGCTCGGCGTGCGCCAGATCAGGGGCGAGATGAACATCAATCCGGCCCGGCGCATTCCGGTGCTGCTGCGGGATGCGAGCGATCAGGACCGGGAGCTGGCGGCGGCTCATCGGGCCCTGCTCGAGCGACTTGCCGGCCTCGAGAGCGTGACCGTGCTCTCGAGCGGATCGGCCGTGCCGCCCGCAGCGCTCGCGCTGGTCGGCAAGCTCGGCGTGCTCGTGCCGATGGCCGGGCTCATCGATGCGCCCGCGGAGGCCGAGCGGCTGGCCAAGCTGATCGGCAAGGCGGACAAGGAGCTCAGCGGCGTGCGTGGCCGGCTCGCCAACCCGGAGTTCGTCGGCAGCGCGCCCGCTACGGTGGTCAACGCTACGCGCGAGCGTGTCAGCGAGCTCGAGCGAACGGTCGAGGGCCTGCGCGCCCAGCTCGAGCGCGTACAGGGACTCCTGCCGCCGTGAGCGCTGCCACCGCCCCCGCGGCCGACTCGGGCACGCTACGCTCCGTGCTCGCCGCCCTCGAGACCGTCATCCTCGGCAAGCCACAGCAGATACGGCTGTGCCTCGCGTGCCTCCTGGCCCGCGGTCACCTGTTGATCGAAGATGTCCCGGGAGTGGGCAAGACCACCCTCGCGCATGCGCTCGCGCACGTGCTCGGTCTCGCGTGGCAGCGGGTGCAGTTCACCAGCGATCTGCTGCCGGCGGACATCATCGGCGTCTCGATCTTCGACCGCGCTCACCAGCGCTTCGACTTCCGCCGCGGTCCCATCTTCACGCAGCTGCTGCTCGCCGATGAGGTCAATCGCGCAAGTCCCCGCACCCAAAGCGCGCTGCTTGAGGCGATGGAGGAGCGGCAGGTGAGCGCCGACGGCACGACCTACCGGCTGCCGGACGTGTTCTTCGTGGTGGCGACGCAGAATCCGCACGAGCAGCTCGGGACCTTCGCGCTGCCCGAGTCACAGCTCGATCGCTTCCTGATGCGGGTGACGCTCGGGTATCCCGACGCGGCGCACGAGCGCGAGCTGCTGCGCGGCGGTGAGCGGCGGGAGCTCCTTGCGGCGATGCCGCCGGCGCTCGATCCCGCGGGGGTCCTGCGCATGCAGCAGGAGGTACGCGCCGTGTACGTGGCCGACGCGCTGCTCGATTACAGCCAGTCGCTGATCGCGCGCACGCGCGAGCGCTCGGATCTGAAGCTCGGGCTGTCACCGCGCGCCGGCCAGGGACTGCTGCGCGCGGCCCAGTCGTGGGCCTACCTCGACGGCCGCGCGGCGGCGCTCCCGGAGGACATCCAGGTGGTGCTGCCTGCGGTCGTCGCACACCGCCTGGAGCGGCGCGAGCCCGGCGACAGAGGCGATGGCGAGCGGATTGCCGCCGAGATCGTTCGCTCGGTTCCCGTTCCTCTCTGACAGGCCGCGAGCCCAGCGCGCGGACTGTTTCAGGAGACTCGCGTGAAAAGGCTTATCCGGGGGCGAGTCGCTGCGTTCTTTCGCGCCCGGATGGCGGCCTGGGTGCGGCGACGCCAGGGAGAGGACACGCTGCCTGCAGTGCTCGCGCGCCGGCGGCTCTACATCCTGCCGACACGCGCGGGACTGGCATTTGCCGCCCTGTGGCTGCTGATGCTTCTGGCGGGGCTCAACTACGGCAACAGCCTGGCGCTCTTCCTGACGTTCCTGCTCGCGGGCTTTGCGCTCGTGGCGATGCATGAGTGCCACCGTAATCTTCTCGGTGTGCGGCTGATCGCGGTGAGTGCGCCTGCGGTGTTCGCGCGGGGGGCCGGTGCGCTCCTCATGACGCTCGAGAATCCCGGGGCACCCGCGCGGCTGGCGCTCGAAGCGGCGCTCGAGGCAGAGCCGCTCGCCAGCGCCGACCTCCCCGCGCATGGGCGAGCGCAGCTCTCGCTGCCGGTGGCCACGGCACGGCGCGGGCTCGTGCGCATCGAGCGGATGCGTCTCACGACCTCCCATCCTTTCGGGCTCTTTCGCACCTGGACCTGGGTGCACCTGCCGGTGGAGTTGCTCGTATATCCGTACCCGACGGGTGAGCGGCCGCGGCCCATGGCGAGCGGCCGTCGTCAGACCGGCGCCCGGGCGCGTGGCACCACGGGAGCGGACGAGTGGGTGGGCCTGCGGCCCTTTCGCGACGGCGACTCGCCCCGCCAGGTCGACTGGAAGGCCTACGCCCGGCAAGCCCCGCTGCTCGTAAAGGAGTACAGCCCGACGGGAGCGGATCTGTGCCTCTTCGACTTCACGCACCTGGCCATTCCGGACCTCGAGGCGCGGCTGGCGCAGCTCGCGCGCTGGGTGGTCGAGGCCGAGAGCGTAGGGGATCACTATGGCCTGACGCTGCCCGGCACGGTGATCGCGCCCAACCGCGGGCCCGAGCACCGTCACCGTTGCCTCGCCGCGCTCGCACTCTACGGCATCGAGCCGCCGGCGTGGTCGGCCCGTGCCCCTGGGAAGCCGGCGCATGCGTGAGCCCGCCGAGAGGCGCGCGCTCCTGTGGGCTGCGGCGGCGCTCGCCGGCGGCGTGGCTCTGCACATCGATCGTGTGCCGCTCTGGATCAGCGTAGCGGCGCTTCTGTTACTTGTGTGGCGACTGGCGGCGGAACGTGCGCCGGTGCCGCTCCCCGGACGGGTGGTGCGCGCCCTGCTCGCGCTCGCCATGGCGCTCGGCGTGTTGGCGCGCTTCCATACGCTCAACGGACTCTCCGCCGGCACCTCGCTCCTGATCCTGGTATCGGCGCTCAAGCTTCTGGAGACTCAGCGCCAGCGCGACCGGCTGGTCGTGGTCGGGGCGGGACTGTTCCTGCTGCTCGCCGCGTGCCTCGATCGGCAGAGCCTCGCGCGCGTGCCCTTATATGCGCTCGAGACCTGGCTGTGTTGCGCGGCGCTCGGGGCCGTGGCAACGCCCGGCCTCCCGGGAGCTTCGGCGCTGCGCCTGTCGGCCCGCACTCTGCTCTTCGCCGTGCCGCTCGCGCTGCTCCTCTTCGTGTTCTTCCCGCGCCTCCCCGGCTCCTTCTGGGCGCTGCCGCGCGGGGAAGAGGCCCTCACCGGCCTTTCCGACAGCATGAGCCCGGGCAATATCGCCAAGCTCACGACCTCCTACGACATCGCATTCCGCGCCAAATTCTCCGGCGCACTGCCCCCGCCCGAGGAGCGCTACTGGCGCGGCCCGGTGCTGCATGACTTCGACGGCACGACCTGGACCCGCGGCTCATGGAGCCGGCACTCGCAGCAGGTGCTCAGATTCACGGGGCCCGCTTACCGCTACCAGGTGATCCTCGAGCCGAGTCGCCACCGCTACTGGTTCGCGCTCGACACGCCGGCGCAGTCGCCCGATCCGGGTGTAAGCCTCACTCCCGACCACGAGCTGCTGGCCGCGCGACCGGTCGATGAGCCGACGCAGTACGAAGCGGTGTCCTATACCCACGTCTCCGAGGGCGAGCCGCTCTCGGAGGGCGAGCGGTGGGAGAACACACAGCTGCCGCGCGGCAACCCGCGCTCAGTCGGCTTCGCCCGCGAGCTGCGCGCGCGCTCGGGCACCGCTGCGGCGTTCGTGAGCGCGGTGCTCGACTTCCTGCGCAGAGGCGGTTTCGTGTACTCGCTCGAGCCCGAGCGGCTCGGCGTCGATCAGATCGACGACTTCCTCTTCGGCACCCGCACCGGCTTCTGCGGCCACTATGCCTCGGCCTTCGTGGTGCTGATGCGCGCGGGCGGCGTGCCGGCCCGCGTGGTCACCGGATACCTCGGCGCGGAGCGCAACTCCATCGGCGGGTATCTCGTGGTGCGTCAGTCGGATGCGCACGCCTGGGCCGAAATATGGCTCGAGGCCCGCGGCTGGACCCGCATCGACCCGACCGCGGTGGTCGAGCCGGAGCGGCTGCGGCTTGGCCTGCCGGATCTCCTGCCGGATGCGATGTCGGCACCGACCCGTCTGCTGCGCGCCTCGCCGTGGCTCAGAGCGCTCATGGAGCGCTGGGACGTGGCCAATGCCTGGTGGGATAACCGGGTGGTGAAATTCAACTACTCGATCCAGCTCGACGTCCTCGAGCGGCTCGGGGTTCACGAAGCGGATGCGCGCAAGCTCGGCTGGGCGTTCGTGCTCGCCCTCCTCGGTTGGCTCACCGTCATTGCCTGGCACCTGGGACGGGGTGCAAAACCACCGCGCCCCGACCCGCTGGCGCGGGCTTACCTGCGCCTGTGCCGCAAGCTCGCGCGCACCGGTCTCGCACGCGCATCGCACGAGGGTCCGCTCGCCTACAGCTTCGCGCTCCGCGCCGCGCATCCGGCGCTCACCGAGGGAGCGCATTCGCTGCTCGCACGCTACGCGCAGCTGCGCTACGGCGCGCCCTCACCCGCCGCGCGCGGCGACGACGTCCAGGACTTCAGCCGCTCGGTGGCGCGGCTGCGCGTCGCGGTCCACGGAGCGATGTGAGCACGCACATATCCAAGGGCCCCGACCGACGGCGCTAAGCTCGAACGCGGACACGCGACTGGCTCAAAATGACCCGGAGCCGTCAGATGATTTTCCCAGGAGCGGACGTTGCGATGAGAAAGAGCGGACAGTTGCAGCCTGAGCTTGGCCGTGTGTGACGTATACACTTGGTACAAGGCAAGTCTTCGATGAAGGTAATGACGAGAGCCAACGCCGTCAATACGCGCGCGCTCGTCGCGGTAGTCGCGCCATTGCTGCTGGCAGCTTGCGGCGGAGGCGGTTGCGCCCAAGTTCACGGGCACCCCGGGCTGTGCGCACACACTGAACCACTACCAACATTCACCGTCTTCGGCTACGTGGCGGGACTGACGGGCTCAGGGCTCACGCTCAGTTACAACGGCGGTACACCGATCGCGATCAACGGAGCCATTATCCTGGCCTCGAATGTCCCTTACGGTACTGCGTACAGTGTTGCGATCGCCAGTCAGCCAACGAACCCGGCTCAGACGTGCACCATCAGCAACCCCAGTGGAACGGTCGCCACCTTCAATGTCTCGGTGTTGGTGTACTGCCCTCGACCCGTCGGCGCCTGGGCCTTGGTCGCGACGACAGGCTCAATCACAACGACGCCCGGAGTAGCTTCAGTGCCCGGCTCGTTGTCCACCTACGCGATCGATGCGGGCTCCGGGGCGCTGATGCTCGTGCCCGGGAGCACGGTACCGACCGGTCCGGCCGTTGGCACCGTGCAGTTGGTACCACATTCGCCCTACGTTTGGGCGCTGAGTGTCGGCGATGCGTCCGCAACTGATAACAATACCGTGAGTAGCCTCTACGTTTACACCGTTGATGCAAACAACGGGCTGCTCACGGCCAACGCCGGCAATCCATTTTTTACGCTGAATGGAACGTCGGCAACCCCGGCGGCTTGCAACGGTATCGGCGGTCAAGGCTCGACGATCGCAGTGACATTCGCGCCGAGCGGCACGTTCGCCTACGACCTTCTCGAACCCAACCTTGCCGGGAAGAATGCCGGCACCTACGTAATCACCTTGAGCGCCGGGGTTCCTCAGTGGTCAGGCTTCGTAGTGTCCAACGACTGCGACACGCCAACAGTTGTCGACCCGAGCGGACAGTTCGCCTATTACGGAACGCTATTCCTCGGCGCCGATACACTCATCGCAAATACGGTTAACGCGACGACGGGAGGGTTAACTGAACTTCCGGGGTATGGGCCGCCGGTCGTGGTTGAGAGCGGTCCGGGCCCTGCC
>DATGJR010000207.1:0-16087 GCA_035295065.1 Steroidobacteraceae bacterium | reverse complement strand
GGAGACGCGCCGCCTCATGCAGGTGAGGATCGAGGACGCGGTGGCGGCGGATGACATCTTCACCACGCTGATGGGAGATCAGGTGGAGCCGAGGCGCGAGTTCATCGAGAAGAACGCGCTGTCGGTGACGAACCTCGACGTCTGAGTCGCGCCGCCGAAGAGATCAGAGGCCGCGGCTTGCGAGGGCTGATTGTGTCCTTAATGCATCAATCAGCGCGTCTAGCCGGCTCTTAAATCTCGTAATCGGATCAAACTCACGCCGGATCGAGCCCCTGGATGGTCGTCTCGATCCAACGCTGAATCTGTTCATTCAGCTCGCGTGCCTCGCGGCCTGCGGGATTTACCGGCGCACCGATCACCACGCGCACGGTGCCGGGTCTTTTCATGAGACCGCGCCGCGGCCAGTAGTAGCCGGCGTTGTGTGCCACCGGCACGATGAGCCTTTCACCCTCGATCGCCAGCAGCGTGCCGCTCACTCCATAACGGCGCGTCTCGCCCGCGGCCATGCGCGTGCCCTCGGGGAAGATCATCACCCAGTCGCCCTCGGCGAGCCGCTCCTTGCCCTGCTCGATGACCTGCGCGACCGCCGTGCGCCCGGACTTGCGATCGATGGCGATCGCATGCATCTGCCACACGCCGACGCCCACCACGGGGATCCACAGGAGCTCGCGCTTGAGCACCCAGACCTGGCGCGGGAAGAGCACCATCATCGCGATGGTTTCCCAGGAAGAGGAGTGCTTCCAGAGAGCGATGTGACAGCCCTCCGGAAGCGGCGCGCCTTCGACCCGATAGTCGAGCCCGCAGCTCCATTTCAACACCCAGAGCAGCGTCGCGGCCCAAACGCGCGCCAGCACGAAGCGGCGCCGAAAGGGGAGCACGCTGCACGCCAGTACGAAGAAGATGGCGTAGAAAAACGTCCACGCGAAGAGAAAGCCGGTGAAGAAGAGCGAGCCGAGGAGCTGCAGCGGCCGCGGCCGGCCGCGCCCTTGCAGCGCTTGTCTTGCGGTGTCCGCCGTCAACCGGGCAGCCGCGAGAGATCCGCGACCCCTGCAAAGAGACTCTGCAGCTGCGCCAGCAATCCTAAGCGGTTGGCGCGCAGCGCCGCATCCTCGTCCATGACCATCACCGAATCGAAGAAGGCATCGACCGCCGGGCGCAGCTGCGCGAGGTGGCCGAGCGCCCCGGTGTATTCACGCCGCGCGGTGGCCTCGGCCACCGCATCGCGCAGTCCCCGCATTGAGTCGAAGAGTCGCACCTCGGCGCTCTCGCGCAAACGCGCCGCATCGACCTGCGCGGGAGGGGCCTCCGGGGACTTGCGCAGGATGTTCGCAATGCGCTTGTTGGCGGCCGTGAGGCTTCCCGCCTCGGGCAGATCGAGAAAAACGCTGAGGGCCTTCAGGCGCGCATCGAAGTCGAGAGGGGACGAGGGCCGCGTGGCAAGCACCGCATCGAACATCTCGGTGGTCACCGTCGCCGCGCCCGGCAGCTTCGCCGCGCCCTCGAGGTAGTAAGCGCGCAGCCGCTCCATGAGGAAGTCGTAGACCTCGGTGACGACCTGCGCGGCAGGCGGCAGGGGCTTGTGTGCGGGCGCGGGGCGGGCCGCGCGTCCCTCGCCCGAGTCTCCCGCCGCCGCGGCGGCCTGCGGAGCGCTGTCGCGGATGCGCTCGATGTCCGTGCGCACCGCGGCGACCGCTTCCCCGAGGCAGCGCATGAGATCGAGGTCCAGGCGCTTCTCGATGAGGATGCGCTGCACGCCGAGGGCGGCCCGGCGCAGCGCGAAGGGGTCCTTGGCTCCGGTCGGCTTCTCGCCAATCGCGAAGATGCCGGCGAGCGTGTCGAGCTTGTCGGCGATCGCCAGCGCGAGCCCTGCGCCGGTGGCGGGGAGCTCATCGCCCGCGGAGCGCGGCAGGTAGTGCTCGCGGATGGCCGCCGCGACATCGGCCGGCTCGCCGTCGGCGGCGGCGTAATAGGCACCCATGATTCCCTGGAGCTCCGGGAACTCCCCGACCATGGCGGTGAGGAGATCGCACTTGCAGAGCTCGGCCGCGCGCCGCGCCTCATCCGGGCGCGCGCCGGTCGCGGCGGCGATCTCCCAGGCCAGGGTCCGAACCCGGCGGGTCTTGTCGGCGAGCGTGCCGAGCCTCGCCTGGTAGGTGACCTGAGCGAGTGCCTCACGCCGCTCGGCGAGCGGGTGCTTGCGGTCCTGCTCCCAGAAGAAGGCCGCGTCCGCGAGGCGCGGGCGCACCACGCGCTCATTTCCAGCGCGCACGCGCGCGGGATCGCGGCTCTTGATGTTGGCGACCGCGATGAATGAGGGGAGGAGACGCCCGCCGGCATCCTCGACGGGAAAGTAACGCTGGTGATCCTCGAGCGTCGCGGTGAGCACCTCGCGCGGCAGCGAGAGGAAGCGCTCCTCGAATTTCCCGGCGAGCGGGACCGGCCACTCGGTGAGGGAGGTGACCTCATCCAGGAGCGGCTCGCGAATGAGCGCCCGCCCGCCCACACGCGTGGCGAGCGCAGTCACTTCGGCGCGAATGCGCTCGCGGCGGGCGGCAAAGTCGGCGAGTACGAAACCGCGCTCGCGCAGCGTGCGCTCGTAGCGGTCCGGGGACGCGAGCGCGAGCGGCCGCGGCGCCAGAAAGCGGTGGCCGCGGGTATGGCGGCCGCTTTGGTTGTCGAGGAGCGTGGCCCGCACGACCTCGCTCCCGTAGAGCATGAGGAGCCAGTGCACGGGCCGAACGAAGAGCGCAGTCCCTGCTCCCCAGTGCATGCGCCGCGGGATGGGCAGGGCATCGAGCGCTGCCTGAGTGAGGCCCGGGAGGAGCTCGACCGTGCGCTCGCCAGGACGCGTGCCGGTGAAGTAAAGGAACGTTCCCTTGCCCTCGGTGATCCGCTCGAGGCGCGTAAGCTCCGTGCCGCAGCTCTCGGCGAAGGCGAGGGCGGCGCGGGTCGGTTGCCCCTGCGCATCGAAGGCTGCCGTCAGCGGCGGGCCCTTGCGGCGAATCAGCTGCTCGGGCTGCGCGGGTGCAAGGCGCTTCACCCAGACGGCGAGGCGCCGCGGAGTGGCGAAGCCCACGAGCTCCCCGTGAGCGAGCCCGGCCTTATCGAGCCCCGCACCGAGAGAGGCAACGAGGGCCTGCTGCAAGCCGAGCAGCGCCTTCGGCGGCAGCTCTTCGGTCCCGATCTCGAAAAGAAAATCGCGCGGTCCGCCCGCCGCGCGCGCCTTGGCCGGCGCGGCCCGGGATCTGGGTGCCGGCGCACTCTTTCCCTTCATGCCGCAGCCCCGCGGCGGGCGGGGGCACCGGAGGCGAGCGGCGCTGACTTCACGAGCGGAAAGCCGAGCTTCTCGCGACTCTCGAAATAGGCTTTGGCGACGCCGCTGGCGAGCGCGCGCACACGCAGGATGTAGCGTTGCCGCTCGGTGACCGAGATCGCGCGCCGGGCATCGAGCAGGTTGAAGGTGTGCGAGGCTTTCAGCGCCTGCTCATAGGCAGGCAGCGGCAGGTGCGCCGCGAGGAGCTTGCGGCACTCGCGCTCGTGATCCTCGAAGTGCCGTAGGAGCAGCGCGACATCCGCCTGCTCGAAGTTATAGGCCGACTGCTCCACCTCGTTCTGACGGAAGACATCGCCGTAGGTGATCCGACCGGCGGGCGTCTCGGCGAGCACGATGTCGTAGATGCTCTCGACGCCCTGCAGATACATCGCGAGCCGCTCGAGTCCGTAGGTGATCTCGCCCGTGACCGGGCGGCAATCGAGCCCGCCGACCTGCTGGAAGTAGGTGAACTGGGTGACTTCCATGCCATTCAGCCACACCTCCCAGCCGAGCCCCCAGGCCCCGAGCGTCGGGGACTCCCAGTTGTCCTCGACGAAGCGCACGTCGTGCACCCGCGGATCGAGGCCGAGCGCCGCGAGACTCCCGAGGTAAAGATCGAGAATCTCGAGTGGCGAGGGTTTGATGACGACCTGGTACTGGTAGTAGTGCTGCAGACGAAAGGGATTGTCGCCGTAGCGGCCGTCGGTGGGGCGGCGCGAAGGCTGCACGTAAGCGGCGCTCCAGGGCTCAGGTCCCACGGCCCGCAGGAACGTCGCGGTGTGGAAGGTGCCTGCGCCGACTTCCATGTCGTAGGGCTGCAGGATCACGCAGCCACGGGAGGACCAGTACGCCTGCAGCGCGAAGATCAGCTCCTGGAAGGTGCGCGGCGCGCGGCCGATTTTCATTTCAGAGCCCGAGACCTGAAGAGCGCGCGAGTATAAGGCGCCGCGAGCGTCTGCTGCGCGGGGCGACCCCCGCGGGCACCCGACTCGCACCAATACTGTGCAGGCGGTCTGCGACGGCAAAAAATCGCTGAGAGCCTCTATTTTTCGCACTTATCGAGTGCAATAATGAATTTGGCGCGCACCAAAATGATGCATCGCGTCTGCAATTTACTCGATAACCGATTGATTTGCCGAGCCTCTGCCCGTGGCACAGGCCCTGCAATGCCCTTGAACCTCAAGAGCGGCTCAAGGCCGCGACTGACCCTTTTCCGGAGGCGATATGACACCGAGTGATGTTCTGAAGCTCATCAAGGAGAAGCAGGCGAAGTTCGCGGATCTGCGCTTCACCGATACGCGCGGCAAGGAGCAGCACGTGACGATCCCGGCGCGGCTCGTCGATGAGGACTTCTTCCGCGACGGCAAGATGTTCGACGGCTCGAGCATCGCCGGATGGAAGGGCATCAACGAGTCGGACATGATCCTCATGCCCGATGCCCACACCGCGGTCATCGATCCGTTCTTCGAAGAGACCACGGTCGATATCCGCTGCGACGTGATCGAGCCCGCGACCATGCAGGGCTACGAGCGCGATCCGCGCTCGCTCGCCAAGCGCGCCGAGGCGTATCTGAAGTCCACCGGCATCGCCGACTACGCCCTCTTCGGCCCCGAGAACGAGTTCTTCATCTTCGACAGCGTCCGCTTCGGCAACGAGATGCATGGCTCCTTCTACGCCATCGACTCGGTACAGGGCTCGTGGAATTCGCAGCGCGATTATCAGGAGGGCAACAAGGGACACCGGCCCGGTATCAAGGGCGGCTACTTCCCGGTGCCGCCGGTCGATGCCTTCCAGGACATCCGCTCGGCCATGTGCCTCGCGCTGGAAGAGATGGGACTCAAGGTCGAGGTGCATCATCACGAGGTCGCGACCGGCGGTCAGTCTGAGATCGGCGTCGGCGCCGGCACGCTGGTGCAGAAGGCCGATCAGGTGCAGATCCTCAAGTACTGCGTGCACAACGTGGCTGCCGGTTACGGCAAGACCGCGACCTTCATGCCCAAGCCCCTGGTCGGTGACAACGGCAGCGGCATGCACGTGCATCAGTCGCTGCAGAAGGAGGGACGCGCCCTCTTCGCCGGCGACAAGTACGGCGGCCTCTCGGACGTCGCGCTCTATTACATCGGCGGCATCATCAAGCACGCCAAGGCGCTGAATGCCATCACCAACCCCGGCACCAACAGCTACAAGCGCCTGGTGCCAGGGTTCGAGGCGCCGGTGATGCTCGCCTACTCGGCGCGCAACCGCTCGGCCTCGATCCGCATTCCGTGGGTCTCGAACCCCAAGGCGCGGCGCATCGAGGTGCGCTTCCCCGACTCCTGCGCCAACCCGTACTTCGCCTTCGCCGCCATGATGATGGCCGGGCTCGATGGCATCCAGAACAAGATCCATCCGGGGGAGCCGGCCGACAAGGATCTCTACGACCTCGAGCCCGAGGAGGTGAAGGACATCCCCCAGGTGTGCCACTCGCTCGACATGGCCCTCGAGCATCTCGATCGGGATCGCGAGTTCCTCACCCGCGGCGGTGTCTTCACCAACGACGTCATCAACGCCTACATGGGACTGAAGATGCAGGAGATCACCAGGTTCCGCATGTCGACTCATCCGGTGGAGCTGGAGCTCTACTACAGCTGCTGATGTGATGAGGCGACCGCCGTCCCCGCGCACCCTGCCCGCAGCGTTCTCCGGCCCCACCCGCAAGGGGCCGGCGGACGAGGCGGGAGCGCGGCGGGCGCGGCCGCAGTGCGGGGCCCGTCACGAAACCCAGCTGCACAAAGTGCGGGCTGTGCTTTTGTCTCGATGCCGGCGGCGGGCTATGCTCGGACCCGATGCGCCGGATCGTCTTTACCTTATTGTCGCTCGCCGCCTCGGTGGCGCTCGCCACCACGGTCTACAAGTGGGTAGACGACAATGGGGTCGTTCACTACAGCGACCAGCCGCACCCGAACGCCCAGAAGCTGCAGGTCGAGGGCGTACAGACCTATTCCTCGCGCGGGGCGAGCGTGCCCGCGCCGGCGGGAAGCTCGTCCGAGACCCGGGCGGAGTCGGACCGGACGTACCAGGGCTGCGCGATCGCGCAGCCGCTCAATCAGCAGAGTCTCCCGAACGCGCAATCCGTCTTCATCCGCGTGGCGACCGATCCGGTGCCGCGTCCCGGCGACCGCATCTACATCATGCTCGACGGCCAAGGCCTGAATGGGGGCGAGGCGACCGGCATGAGTTTCAACGTGACGCCGATCGAGCGCGGCGCACATACCGTGGCTGCGCAGGTGCGCGACGGCAGCGGCCAGATCCTCTGCCAGACCCCGGCCGTGACCTTCTACGTGCAGCAGCCGAATCTCTTCTCACCCGGCGCGAGTGGCGGAGCCCCCGCCGTGCCAGGACCGCCGCCCCGACCGCACTGAGAGCCGAGCGCCCGTGCCGGGGCGCACCGCCGATCCCAGGCCCGACCCGCGCAGAGCTTTGCCGTGGTGGCTGAGTACCGCCCCTCGGCGCTCTCGCACTTCGATCCCGCGGAGCTGCTCGATGCGCTCTCGACCGGGATCCTCATGCTGGATGCGCAGCTGTGCCCGATCTACGCGAACGTGGCGGCGCAGGATCTGCTCGCCTTCAGTCTCAACATGAGCCGCGGCCGACCCTTCGGGGACTCGCTCCAGGATGCCGGCGCTCTGAATGTGATCCTCAAGCGCGCGCTCGAATCGGGCGAGGGTCTCGCCAACCGCGAGCTGCAATTGAAGGGCGCCCCCGTCGGCCCCTCGCGCGAGACCCGCTCCCTCGATGTCACGGTCACGCCGCTCGCGGGGCTCACGGGCACGCACCTGCTGGTCGAGCTCGCCGACACCACGCAGCGCCAGCGCATCTCGCGCGACAACGATCTGCTGGCGCGCCTCGATGGCAGCCGCCTCATGATTCGCCAGCTCGCGCACGAGATCAAAAACCCCCTGGGGGGCCTGCGGGGCGCCGCACAGCTCCTCGAGCGCGAGCTCCCGGCCGCCTCCTTGCGCGAATACACCCAGGTCATCATCGGTGAGGCCGATCGGCTCACGGCCCTGGTCGACTCGATCGCGGGCCCGAGCCGCCCGCCGAGCAAGACGCTGATGAACGTGCACGAGATCTGCGAGCACGTCTATCACCTGCTGCGCGCCGAGGCGCGCAACGGCATCGTGGTCGAGCGCGACTACGATCCGAGCCTGCCCAATGCGATGCTCGATCGCCACCAGCTGATCCAGGCGCTGCTCAACGTCGGACGCAACGCGTTGCAGGCGCAGGCCGACTCGGGCCACGTGATCCTGCGCACCCGCGCGCGCGCCAACGTCACCATCGGCTCGGTGCGTCACCGCCTGGTTGCGGCGGTACAGGTCGAGGACTCCGGTCCCGGTGTGCCTGAGCAGCTGCGCGCCTCGATCTTCTATCCGCTCGTCACCGGCCGTCCCAACGGCACCGGCTTGGGCCTCGCGGTCGCGCAGGAGCTCGTCACCCGCAACGGCGGCATCATCGAGTTCGAGAGCGAGCCGCGGCACACCGTGTTCACACTGCTCCTGCCGCTCGGAGAGGAATCATGAACGCCGACTCCCCCCGCGTCTGGCTGGTCGACGACGATGCCTCGATCCGCTGGGTTCTCGAGCGGGCGCTCAAGCACGGCGGCATGAGCGCGCGCGTGTTCGAGGCCGCGGAACCGGCGCTGGAAGCCTTGCGGCGCGAGGCTCCCGACGTGCTGATCACCGATATCCGCATGCCGGGCGCTTCGGGACTGGAGCTCCTCAAGCGCATCCGCGACGCGCGGCCGGCTTTGCCGGTCATCGTCATGACCGCGCACTCGGACTTAGGGAGCGCCGTGTCGGCTTACGAGGGCGGGGCGTTCGAGTACCTGCCGAAACCCTTCGACATCGACCAGGCCGTAGCTCTCGCGCGGCGGGCGGCGAACGCGGGAATGCAGGGGGGGCAGGAGGCGGGCGGCACGCCGCGGATTCCCGAGCTCCTGGGCCGCGCGCCGGCGATGCAGCAGGTGTTTCGCGCCATCGGCCGCCTGGCGCGCTCCTCGATGACCGTGCTGGTCATGGGCGAATCGGGCACCGGCAAGGAGCTGGTCGCTCGCGCCCTCCACGATCACAGCCCGAGGACGGCCAAGCCCTTCATCGCACTCAATACCTCGGCGATCCCCGCCGAGCTCCTCGAGTCCGAGCTCTTCGGGCATGAGCGTGGCGCCTTCACCGGCGCCGATCAGCTGCGGCGCGGGCGTTTCGAGCAGGCAGACGGCGGGACGCTCTTTCTCGATGAGATCGGCGACATGTCGATGCCGCTGCAGACCCGCCTCCTGCGGGTGCTCGCCGAGGGCGAGTTCTACCGCGTCGGCGGCCAGACCGCAGTCAGGGTCGACGTGCGCGTCATCGCCGCGACTCACCAGGACCTCACCGACCGCCTCGTGCGCGGCCTCTTCCGCGAGGACCTCTACCATCGCCTCAACGTCATCCGCATCGAGCTGCCGCCGCTGCGCGCGCGTTCCGGCGACATTCCCGACCTCCTCGCGCATTACCTCGAGGTCGCCTCTCACGAGCTCGGCGTCGAGCGCAAGACGCTCGCCGCGGACGCACGCGCACTGCTCACCGCCTACGACTGGCCCGGGAACGTGCGCGAGCTCGTCAACCTCTGCCGTCGCCTCTCGGTGCTGGCGCCCGGGCGCGAGGTGCACGTCGAGGATCTGCCCGCGGAGCTCGTGAGCGCGGCCTCGCTCGGACCGAAGGACGCCGACTGGGCGGCAGCGCTGGCGAGCTGGGCCGAGCGCGCCGCTTTGAGCGGCACGACCCCGCTCCTCGATGTCGCGCAGCCGCAGTTCGAGCGCGTGCTGATCCGCACTGCGCTCAAGCGCACCCAGGGCCACCGCCAGGAGGCCGCCAAGCTCCTCGGCTGGGGCCGCAACACGCTCACCCGCAAGCTCAAGGAGCTCGGCATGAACGGTGTCGAGGACGGCGCCGATGAGGACGCCGACGAGGCCGCGGCGCAGTAGAGTCAACGATGCCGGGCTGGGAGCGCTTGGGGCAGATCGAATTCCTCGGCAACTCGCTGCGCGACTGGAGCGTCTCGCTCGCGATCTTCCTCATCACGCTCACCGTGCTGCCGCTGGCGAAGCGGCTGCTGGCGGCGCAGCGCCGGCGACTCTCGGCGCGCGGCTTCGCGCAGGTGCACCTCGCGCTCGATCTCACCGCGCTCCTCGCGCGGGGCACGAGCCGCCTGTTCCTGTGGGGCGTCGCCGTGTGGCTCGGCTCGCGGGATCTCATATTCCCGGCACGGGTCGAGCGCTGGCTCACCGCGGCGCTGGTGCTGCTCCTTTGGATGCAGATCGCGCTCTGGGCCATGGCGGCGGTGCGCTACGGGATCGACCTGCGCCGGCAGCGCTCCACCGGACCCGATACGCTCCTCAAGAGCTCGATGGAGGTGATCCTCTTCGCCGCGGGGCTCCTCATCTGGGGAGTCGCGAGCCTGCTCGCGCTCGACAATCTCGGAGTCGAGATCCGTCCGCTGCTCGCAGGTCTCGGTATCGGCGGCATCGCCCTCGCGCTCGCCGTGCAGACGGTGCTCGCCGACCTCCTCGCCTCACTCTCGATCGCGCTGGACAAGCCCTTCGGGCTCGGCGACTTTCTCACCATCGATGACTGCCAGGGGAAGGTCGAGCACATCGGCGTCAAGAGCACGCGGCTGCGCAGCATCTCGGGCGAGCAGATCATCATCTCGAACGGCGACCTGCTCAAGGCGCGCGTACGCAATTTCGGGCGCCTCATCGAGCGGCGTGCTCTCTTTCTCCTCGATGTGCACTACGAGACGCCGGTGGCGACGCTTGCGGCGGTGCCGCGCGCGGTGCGCGAGATCATCGAGGCGACACCGGACGCGCGCTTCGATCGCTGCCACCTGTTGCGCTGCACGGACACGGCGCTGCAGTTCGAGACCGTTTATTTCGTCACTCGAGCGGAGTACCAGGCGTACGCGGACGCGCAGCAAAGCATCAACCTGCGCATCCTCGAGCGCTTCCGCACCCTCGAGGTGGCATTCGTGGCGACCGCGCCGACGCCGGTGCGGCTGCATCCGCCGCTCGCGGCGGCCGCGGATGCCGGCGGTCAGCAGCGACTGCTCTGAGGCTCTCTCAGGCTCGGTGAAAGCTCACTGGCGCGCGAGGAGCTCGCGCAGATAGGCATCGAAGGACTCGTAGGGAGCCGCGCCCTCGAGCCGCTGACCGGTGAGCTCGCCGTGCGCCGCATGCCCGATGATGAAGCCGGGCGTCCCGGTGATACCGACGGCGTCGGCCTCGCGCACGTGCGCTTCGATCACGGAGGCGTACTTTCCCTGCGCGACGCAGGCGCGAAAGCGCTGCAGGTCGAGCCCGAGCGCCTTCGCCCGCGCCTCTATACCTCCGTCCGCGAGGTCCTTCGCCCCCCCGAGGAGCGCCGCGTGCATCTCCCAGAATTTGCCCTGCTCGCCGGCGCAATGCGCGGCCTCGGCGGCCGGCTGTGCGGCGGCGTGAATCTCGAGCGGCAGATCGCGAGCGATGAAGCGGAGCTTGCCGGTGTCGATGTAGTCGTGCTTGAGCTTCGGGAACACCTCGGCCTCGAAGCGCCGGCAGTATGGACACTGGTAGTCGGTGAACTCGACCATGGTGAGGGGCGCGGTGAGCTTCCCGAGCGCGGGCTCCGCCGGATCGAGTCGCAGCTGCACGGGCTCGAAGTCGCGATCATCGCCGCCGGCTGCGGCGACTCCGCCCGCCGCGCCGCCCGCCACGATCAGCGCGAGGAGCGTCACGGCCGCGGCACGGCGCCTCAGATCAGTGTCCCCGATCACGCTCGCCCTCATGCGCCGGCTTCTCCTCCCTCGGGGCCGGACCTTGCGGGTGATAGGCGGGACCGACGGGCTTGGCGGCCGTCGTGCCCGGATCCCGGAAGGCGCTCGGATGCGGCGTTGCCGCGACCGGAGGATGGCCCTGGTTGCGTGCCGCGTTGAAGGTGGGCTCGCTGCGCGCGTCGATGTGGTGCTGCAGCTGAGGCGCGGTCGGTGCGAAGCGCGGCTCGCGCGACCACTGCGTCTCGCGCGGCATCGGCTGGGCGCGTGTGCCGACGCCCCCTACATAGGCCGGGCGCCCGATGTTGGTGTTGGGCATCGTGACGTTGCGCACCACCCGCTCGTTATAGGTGCTGTGAACCGTGGTGACATTCACGCGGGTGACGGAGGTGTTGTACTGGAAGCGGTTGTTGACCCAGCGTCCGCCGTGATAGCCGTCGCCGTCGTAACCCGCGCCGTAGTTGATGCCGCCGTAGTAGCCGACGTGCTCTCCCCAGTGGCCGGGGTGGAATACGTACACCGCGCCCATCACGCCCCAGTAGCCCGGCGTCCAGAGCAGTCCCGGCTGCGGCGGCGCCACCCAGGTGCCCGGTACCCAGAAATAGCCTTCGGGACCGAAGCGCCAAAGTCCCGGCGTCCAGATGTAGCCTTCGACCGGACAGGGCGGCTGGTCGTACTCAGGGAGTGGTGGCGGCGGCTCGCTCGCCTGCTCCTCCGCCTCGGTCTGGTCGGCCATCGGCGCGGGTGCGGAAGAGGCGGCCGGCTGATACTGATAATCGGACGATTGGGGGTAGGGCTGCTCGACGATGCAGCCGGCGAGCGCGAGCGCCAGCAAAGGCGCGAGCGCGCCAGAGAAGAGTGTTCTCATGATCTTCGACTCCTGTTAACCCGAAATCGCGCAGTCGGCGATCTCACGCCCGGTGCGCAGTGTTCCCACGAGCTCAGTCACGTTGCGAAGCCCCTGCCCGCGCAGATAGGCCGCGACGCCCGCGTTGATGCCGTGGCAGGCGAGCGGCTCGTAGAAGAGCGCCGTGCCCACCCCGACCGCGCTCGCGCCCGCGATGATGAACTCGAGGGCATCCGTAGCACTCACGATGCCGCCCTGGCCGATGATCGGAACCTTGTGGGGGCGGGCCACTTCGTAGACCTGGTGAACTTTGAGGAGCGCGATCGGCTTGATGGCAGGTCCCGAGAGCCCCCCCTGCACATTGCCGATCACGGGGCGCCGCGTCGCCACATCGATCGCCATGCCCATCAGGGTGTTGATCACCGCGAGCGCATCCGCACCGGCCTCGATGCAGCGGCGCGCGTTCTCGCGGATGTCGGTCTGATTGGGCGAGAGCTTGGCGATGAGCGGCTTTTTCGTCACGCGGCGGCAGGCGGCGACCACCTGCGCCGACATCTCGGGGTAGTTACCGAAGGCAACGCCGCCCTCCTTGACGTTCGGGCAGGAGATGTTGATCTCGAGCGCATCGATCCGCGACTGGTCGAAGCGCCGCGCCACCTCGACGTACTCCTCGATCGTCGAGCCGCAGACGTTCGCGATGAAGCGCGTCTCGCTGAAATCGAGCTGTGGGAGGATCTGACTCACCACCTGCTCGACCCCCGGGTTCTGCAGCCCGATGGCGTTCAGCATCCCGCCCGCGGTCTCGTAAACGCGGTGCGGCGGATTGCCGAGGCGCGGCGGCCCCGTGGTCCCCTTGAGCACGATGGCGCCGGCGTCGCGGTTCGAGAAGCCCTCGACCCGCGTGTACTCCTCACCGAAGCCCACGCACCCCGAGAGGAGCACGATCGGGGAGGCGAAATCGAGGCCACAGAAGGAAAAGGCCAGCAGCTGCGCATCGGGGGGCGTGGCCGGCGGGCCGCCGGCACCGGCGGCTTCTGGTCCTGCGCTCGGCATGGCGTGCATTATCGCACCATGTTCCACGTCGTGCTCTTTCAGCCGGAGATTCCCCCGAACACCGGCAACGCCATCCGCCTGTGCGCAAATGCGGGCGCGACGCTGCACCTGGTGCGCCCGCTCGGCTTCGACCTCGAGCGCAAGGCGGTGCGGCGTGCCGGGCTCGACTATGCGGAGCTCGCGAGCGTGCGCGTGCACGCGGGCCTCGAGGCGTGTCTGGAGGCCCTCGGCGGTGCGCGGCTCTTCGGCATCGAGACAACCGCGCACCGGCCCTATACTGAAGCATCCTTCGCCGCGGGCGATGCGCTCCTCTTCGGTCCGGAAACGCGCGGTCTCCCGCCGGAGCTCCTCGCGCGGCTGCCGCGCGAGCGGTTGCTCGCCATCCCGATGCGCGTCGGCAACCGGAGCCTGAATCTCTCCAATGCCGTGGCGCTGGTGGTGTACGAGGCCTGGCGTCAGAATGGCTTCGCCGGCGCGGCCGGCAACCAGAGGTGAACATGGCCGAAAGCGTTTTGCTCGTCGACTACGAAAACATCGGCAAGATCGATCTCGCCGCCATCCCCGACGGGGTGCGGGTGCCCTTCTTCTTCGGCGCCTCACAGCGCACCGTACCGACCGATTTCCTAAAGGCGGCGCTGCGCCTGGGCGAGCGCTTCGTGCCGATCGACATCGAGGGCCAGGGCAAGAATGCGCTCGACTTCCACATCGCCTTTTATCTTGGCGAATACCTCGCGCGCGACCCCGTCACCGCCTGCGTGATCCTGTCCAAGGACAAGGGCTTCGATCCCCTGGTGCGTCACCTGGCGCGCCGCGGCTTCGCCGTGCGCCGCGCCAACACCATGGCCGAGGCGCTCGGGGCGCGCATCCCGCCCGCGGCAACGCCCCGCGGACCGGGAGCCGTCCGTGCCAGTGCCGCGAGCACCGCAAGCACGGGGGGCGGCGAAGGCGAGCGCCCCCGGCGCACCCGCCGCGGCGGCAGACGCGCCGGCGCACGCCGCGAGAGCGCGGGGCGCGAGGGCGGAACGCCGAAGGAGCAGGCGCTGCACCTCCTCGCCGGCACCCAGAAGGCGCGACGCCCGCGCAAGCGCAAGGGCCTGATCGCCGTGCTGCACTCGCACTTCGCGCAAAAAGTCCCCGAGAGCGAGCTGCAGCAGCTCGTCGATGAGCTCATCGCCCAGGGCAGCTTGAGCGAGACCAACGGGGCGATCGCGTATCACTTCACCGACGGGGACGCGCGATGACCTGGTGGGGCTGGGTGATCGCGGGCGTCATCCTGCTCGGCGCCGAGCTGTCCTTCGTCAACGCGCAGTTCTACCTGGTGTTCATCGGGATCGCGGCGATTCTGGTGGGAGTCGCGACACTGCTACTGCCGCTCGCGGAGTGGCTGCAGTGGGGATTGTTCGCGCTCCTCGCGATCGGCTCGATGGTGACTTTCCGCAGCCGCATCTACCGCCGCTTCCGGGGCGCCACGCCCGCGGTCCATGCCGGCCCTCCCCAGGGGGGACTCATCACTCTGCCGGCCGCGCTCGGTGCCGGCGACAGCTGCCAGGCGGAATACGGCGGCAGCTACTGGACGGTGCGCAACGACAGCGACACCCCGCTCCCCTCGGGCAGCCGCGTGCGCGTCGTGCGCGTGCAGCAGCTGACGCTCCTGGTGAGACCCGATCAATAAACAGAAAGCACCCATGTACACCTCATATGTCTTCATCGCGCTCGCCTTCATCGCCGTCATCGTGGTGTTCCGCACGGCCACCGTCGTGCCGCAGCAGAGCGCCTACGTGGTCGAGAACCTCGGCAAGTACAGCCGCACCCTGCAGGCCGGGTTTCACATCCTGATCCCGTTCGTCGAGCGCGTGGCCTACAAGCACAGCCTCAAGGAACAGGCGCTCGATGTTCCCGAGCAGATCTGCATCACCAAGGACAACGTGCAGGTGGCGGTGGATGCGGTGCTCTACATGCAGGTGCTCGATCCGCACCTCGCCTCCTACGGCATCACCAACTACGGCTTCGCGATCGGCCAGCTCGCGCAGACGACGCTGCGCAGCGAGATCGGCAAGATCGAGCTCGATCGGACCTTCGAAGCCCGCGGCGTCATCAATGCCAACGTGGTGGCGGAGCTCGACAAGGCTTCCGTCGCGTGGGGCGTCAAGGTGATGCGCTACGAGATCAAGAACATCACCCCGCCCAAGGACGTGCTGTCGGCCATGGAGAAGCAGATGCGCGCCGAGCGCGAGAAGCGCGCCGTGGTGCTCACCTCGGAGGGCGAGCGCGACGCGAAGATCAACCAGGCCGAGGGCGACAAGCAGCGCGTCATCAAGGCCTCCGAGGCCAACAAGCAGCAACAGATCAACGAGGCCCAGGGCCAGGCGGAGGCGATCCTCGCGGTCGCGACGGCGACGGCCGAGGGGCTGCGCCGCGTCGGCGCCGCGCTCGCCGATCAGGGCGGGATCGAGGCGATGCAGCTGCGCATCGGCGAGGAGTACGTGCGCCAGTTCGGCAAGCTCGCCAAGGAGAGCACGACGCTCGTGATACCCGGAGAGTTGTCCGACCTCGCATCGGTCGTCGCCATGGCGACGAGCATCATCCGCAAGCCCCCGACGACGCCCCCCGCGGCACCGCCGGTGCGTAGCCCGCCTCCGGCAATGCGTCCGTAGCGCGCCGCGCCGGTGCGCGCGCGTATGTAGAGCCGCCGACTCAAGGTGCTGTGCCGGCGCTGCCCTGCCGATCTCCTCCTCCGCCTTGCCGGTCGAGAGGACTGCGCACCCCGCGGGCACCCTTCGTCATGACGTGCGTGTAGATCATGGTGGTCTTGAGGTCCGAGTGGCCGAGCAGCTCCTGCACGGTGCGGATGTCATAGCCGTCCTCGAGCAGATGCGTCGCGAAGCAGTGACGCAGCGTATGGCAGCTCGCCGGCTGGGTGAGGGCTGCCTTGTGCACGGCGGCCTGAACCGCGCGCTGGATGACCTTCTCGTGCAGGTGGTGGCGCACCCATTGCCGGGTGTAGGGATCGCGGCATATCCCGGCGGCGGGAAACAGATATTGCCAACCAGATC
>DATGJR010000206.1:0-3497 GCA_035295065.1 Steroidobacteraceae bacterium | reverse complement strand
GCCGAGTTCGTGCTCGGGGGCGTGGCGCTGCCCTTCTCCGGCGGCTATCGCCACGTGAAGTACGCCTCGGGGCTGGACCTGCTGCGCCAGACGCCGGACTTCATCGAAGAGACTCGCCGCAATCGTCTCGACCGCGATTTCGGCGCCGCCTATCACTGGCTCGAGGAGCTCTACGGCGGCCGCAATCCCTATATCGAGGCGATCGACCGCAACGTCGAGTTCCTGCGACAGGTGCTGCGGAGTGAGAACTGGCAGCTCCTGCGGCGGCGGCCGCCGATTTTCGCCTCGGTCGAGGACCCCATGGGCACCATGCGCGGGCTGATGCTCGGGTATATAAAGAGAGTCTGGGCGAACTACTGACGGGGGCGGTAAGATGAATCCCCGGTAGATTTATGGGGATTCGCCTGAGGGGGCCCGCAGAGCCTCCCGGGCATCGGTAAAGCCTCCAGTGACCGCCGCCACTTTCAAGGTCCGCTACGCGGGCGCCGCCTTCCTCATTGCCTTATTGGGCGCTGCTTCCGTGGCCGCGCTCCTCATCTACCGCCAGGCCGCCGAGACCGCGGCCCTCGGCGCCTTCGCCGAGCAGGCCACCCACGAGCGGCTGCAGCCCGAGCTCACAGCCCGCGCTCAGAGCGTGGCCTCCCATGCTGCCGATTCCATCGCGGGCGCGGTACGCGCCGGGGACACGGCGGGCATCGCCCGCCGGCTGCAGCCTTACACCGCCGATCCCACACTGGTCGCGGCCTCGGTGATCGACCGCTCCGGCGGGACCGTCTATTCCTACCAGCGCAGCGCCGCCGGCCCCACGGGCGCACAGCGCGCCACGGTCAGCGCCCCCGTGCACCTGCTCGTCGAGAGCTTCCCCGGCGCGCCGACACCGGCGACGCTGGCAACGCTGCGCCTGACGCTCGAGCAGGAGGCGGCCTCGCCGGCGCTGCCGCTCGCCGGGCGACTCGCGGCATTCGACAGTCAGCACCTGCGCTTCACGTGGTGGCTCGCGATCGTCTTCGCGGGAGGCGCGGCGCTCATCGCCGCAGCCCTCGCCTGGCGCGCGGTGCGCGAGCTCGAGCGGCCGGTCGGCTCCCTCATCCGCAGCGCCGAGCGCATCGGCCTGGGTGACTACACGCGTCCGGTCGAGGTGCGCGTCCAGGACGTGCTCGCAGGTCTCGAGCAGGCCATCGAGCGAATGCGGGGGCGGCTGCGCCAGACGACCATCAACAAGACCTACCACCATAGCGTCCTCAACAGCATGACGGATGCGGTGTTCGTCACCTCGCCCGACGGGGTCATCAAGCTGGCGAATTCGGCGGCCTGCAAGCTCCTCGGCTTCGCCGAGGAGGAGCTGCTCGGCAAGAACATCCCGGCGATTCTCGATGACCGCGAGCGCGCCGGCTTCGACCTGGTGCAGGCGGCGCAGGAGACGCGCGAGACCGTGGTGCGCACCCGCGTCGGACAGACCATCCCCGTCTCCCTCACCGGCTCACGCATCGACAGCGATGACCCGCAGTTCCAGGGCAACATCTTCGTCGCGCGCAACATCACCGAGCGCAAGCGCGCCGAGCGGCGCATCCGCTATCTCGCCCGCTACGACGCGCTCACCAAGATCCCGAACCGCATGCAGTTCTACCACGTGCTGCAGCAGACCATCGCGCGCGCGCTGCGCGCCGGGCAGGTGGTGGCGGTGCTCTATCTCGACATGGACCGCTTCAAGGAGGTGAACGACACCTTCGGCCACCACGCCGGGGACCGCGTGCTCGAGGTGCTGGCCGAGCGCCTGGCGCGCTCGGTGCCGAAGGAGACCGTGGTCGGGCGGCTCGCCGGGGACGAGTTCGCGCTGTTCGTCGACGGACTTTCCTCCGATGCCGACAACCGCGGGCCGATCGCCACCCTGGCGCGTGCCATCCTCAGTGAGGTGAGCCGGCCGTTCCAGCTCAACAGCCAGGAAATCTTCCTGACGGCGAGCGTCGGCATCGCCTTCTGCCCGCGCGATGCCGAGAACGTCATCGACCTCATCCGCAATGCGGATGCGGCGATGTACTACTCCAAGCAGAACGCCGGCAACACCTTCGCCTTCTACTCCCCGGAGATGAATGCCGCGGCGGTCGAGCGGCTGATGCTCAAGAGCAAGCTGCGCCGCGCCCTCGAGCGCGATGAGCTCGAGATCCGCTATCAGCCGAAGGTGGATTTGCGCAACGGAAAAATCATCGGCGCCGAGGCGCTGCTGCGCTGGAGGCTTCCGGGGCACGGCGACATCCCGCCTTCCCAGTTCATCCCGCTCGCCGAGGAGACCAACCTCATCCTCGACATCGGCGAGTGGGTGCTGAACCGCGTGTGCATGGATTACCGTCACATGCAGAGCCAGGGCGGAGATCCCGGTCGCATCTCGCTCAACCTCTCGCTCAAGCAGCTGCGCCAGGCGAGCTTCATCCTGCGTTGCCGCTCGGTGTTCCGCCGCCACGGCGTCTCACCGACCGCTTTCGAGCTCGAGATCACCGAGACGACGCTGATGGCGGACGCCCAGCGCACCGTGCGCCTGCTCGATGAGCTCTACGCGATGGGACTGCACCTCTCGATCGACGACTTCGGCACGGGCTATTCCTCGCTCTCGGCGTTGCAGCAGTTCCCCATCGGCACGCTCAAGATCGACCAGTCGTTCGTGCGCGACGCCAGCGAAGATGCCGGCGATGCCACCATCGTCCGCACCATCATCGAGATGGGGCGGAGCCTCGGGATGGAAGTCATCGCCGAGGGCGTGGAGGCGCAGGCCCAGCTGGACCTCCTGCGGCGCAATGCCTGTATCTACGGCCAGGGGCGCATCTTCGGCGAGCCCTGCACTGCGGCGGATCTGCTCGCGCTCCTCACCCGTCAGGCCGGGGGGAGTCTGCCCTTCGCGTACCTGCTGACGACGGACCAGAAGGCCGCGGCCGCCCCGCGGCTCGCCTGAGCGGAGTCGGTTGGCGTCAGTGCCGGGACGCGGCGCGTTCCGCAAAGGCACGCGCACTCGCGGAGGTCTGCTGCGCGAGCGAGGTGAAAGCCGCATCGCTCGCGCGCGCGAAGGCATCCACCACCTCGCTCATGCGATTGCCGCTCGCAGCCGCGCTCCCCTCGGCGACGAAGCTCGCCACGAGCTCCCGCCCGGTGCGCGCGCCGAGGGTGCAATCGAGCACCACTTCGACCGTGGGCGCACCGCTCCCGCGGGTGTAGTCGGCGTCGAAGCGCCGCACCGAGATCTGCAGCAGGTATTGCGCCGGAAACGGGCTCCCGGAATCCTCGATCGACTGCCAATCGCCCGTAGCCCGCAGCGTATCGGTCGCCAGCGCCTCGACCAGGTCCGGGAGCGGCGCCGGCCAGCGGCTGCCGAGGTAGAAGTTCATCCGGTGGTTGGCCTGCACCAGCATGATGTGGGGGCCTTCGAGCCCGGGCGCTGCCAGCGGGTGCGCCACCTGCAGCACCGCGAGCGGGGCGGCGCTCGCGGCAGCGGGCGTGGCGCTGCCATC
>DATGJR010000205.1:0-40895 GCA_035295065.1 Steroidobacteraceae bacterium | reverse complement strand
CGCAGGGGGTCCTGAGCAACCTCGTGGCGGGCCTCTCGATCATCTTCTCGAAGCCCTTCAGAGTCGGTGAGTACATCGCGATCGCAGGAGTGGAGGGTGCAGTCGAGAGCATTACGCTCTCGAGCACCACCCTCGTGCACGCCGATCGCTCGCGCGTCGTCATACCCAACCGCAAGATCGTCGGCGAGATCCTTCACAACTACGGTCAGGTGCGCCAGCTCGATGTCAGCGTGGGCGTCGCCTACGACACCGATATCAGCGCGGTGCTCAGCCTCATCCGCGAAGTGCTCGATTCCAATCCGCGCGTGCTGCGCGACCCGCCCGCCGTGGTGCAGCCGGTGCAGCTGGGCGATTCCTCGGTGTCCATCGCGGTGCGCCCCTGGGTCTCCGTGGCGGATGCGGGTGCGGCCAGCGGCGAGGTCTATGGCGCGGTGCTCGCGGCGTTGCGCGGGAGAGGCGTGGTCATGCCCTTCCCGCAGCGCGAGGTGCGCATCCTCGGCCAGTAGCGCCGCCCGCGCAGCGCCCGCACCCGGCCGTCCTCCTCTTCCAGATAGGGAGGGGGGGTATGGTATAAATTCGTTGACTTCGGCGAGTCCCGAGTCCAACATCGCGGCCCGCGGCGGGGTGGGGTGTCAGCGGCAATCGCTCCGCCGGCCTGCTGTCACAAATCAGTCATAGCTATCGATGCAAGCTGTCGCGAGCGATTGCCATGGAAACGCACGGGCACCACGAGCACGGGGAGGGGGAGGGGCGCGCCGCACACGCCGCTGAGCACGCGGTAAGCCCGCGTGGGCGGCTCTTTTTCTGGGGCGGCATCGGCGCGGGACTGCTGCTGGTCGTGCTGCTCCTCACCCAGGGCTTCGGGCTCTGGAGTGCGCGCAGTGCCGGCCAGGAAGCGCCCGCGCTCGTGCATCAGGGCGAGCGCATCCTCGTGCCCGAGAGCTCCGTGCTGCGGGAGAAGCTGGTGATCGAGCCCACGCGCGCCGATGAGCGCGCGGCACTGATTCAGGCGCCGGGCATCGTGGAGGCCGATCCCGCGCGCACCGTCAACGTGCTGCCGCCGGGGGCCGGACGGGTGCGCGAGCTCAAGGTGGCTCTCGGCGACCGGGTGCAGCGCGGCCAGGTGCTGGCGAGCATCGATTCGCCGGACCTCGCCCAGGCGTACTCCGATTACGACAAAGCGGCCGCGGCCGCGGCGCTCGCCGCGAAGACCCTCGCCTATCAGGAAGAACAGGTGCGGATCGGCGCCGCCGCCCGGCGCGACCTCGAATCGGCTCGCAATGACGAGCAGCAGGCGGCGGCCGAATACGAGCGCTCGCGCGCGCGCCTGCGTGCCATGGGCGCGCCCGAGGATGCCCGGGGCGCCGCCCGGCTCCTCCTGGTGCGCGCGCCGGCGCCGGGCAGCATCACCGTGCTCTCGATCGCCCCGGGGGCCACCATCAACGACGATACCCAGCCCATCCTGACGGTCGCGGATCTCTCGGTCGTATGGGTGACGGCGCTGATCGCCGAGCGGGACCTGCCAGGGGTGGCGCCGCGCCAGGACGCGCAGATCACGCTCGACGCCTGGCCGGGGAGGACCCTGCACGGCAAGGTGCTGTTCGTCTCCGACGTCCTCGAGAGCGACTCGCGCCGCGACAAGACGCGTATCGCCTTGCCGAATCCCGACGGCTCACTCAGACCCAACATGTTCGCGACCGTCACGCTGCGCGGGCCGGCGGTGCGGCGCGTGGTGCTGCCGAGCTCGGCGCTGCTCATGAACAACGATCGCACCAGCGTGTTCGTCGCGGTCGCGCCCTGGACCTTCGTGCGCCGCACGGTGCAGCCACTCCTCGAGGAGGGCACGCAGGTGGTGATCGAGTCCGGACTCGAGCCCGGCGAGCGGGTCGTGGTCCGGGGCGGGATCCTGCTCAATGATTGACCAGTTCGTCGACTTCTGCCTGCGCCGGCGCATCGCGGTCATCGTGATCGCGCTGCTGCTCGGCGTCTTCGGCATCTACGCCTGGGAGACCTTGAGCGTCGAGGCCTACCCGGAGCTCGGCGATGTCTCCGCGCAGGTGACCACGCAGATCCCGGGTCTCGCCGCCGAGGAGGTCGAGCAGCTGATCACCGTGCCGCTCGAGCGCGAGATCAACGGGACGCCGGGGCTGCTGCTGATGCGCTCCGAGAGCACCTTCGGCTTGTCGCTCATCACGGTGCTGTTCCGCGACGGCTACGAGGACTACTGGGTACGGCAGCGGCTGCTGGAGCGCATCAGCCAGGTCACGCTGCCCTCCGGCGCCTCCCCCTCGCTCGATCCGGTGTCAGGACCGGGAGGCGAGATCTACCGCTACACGCTCGAGTCCGACACGCGAAATCTCCAGGAGCTCTCGGAAATTCAGCGCTGGACGGTCATCCCGGCGCTCAAGTCCGTTCCCGGCGTGGTCGATGACACCAACTTCGGCGGCTTCACCACCGAGTACCAGCTCGACCTCGACCCGCGCCAGCTCGAGCACTACGGGCTCGGCATCAATGACGTCATCAGCGCCATCAACAACAACAACGCCAACGCGGCCGGCGGGCGCGTCTCGCGCGGCGACCAGAGCTACGTGATTCGCGCCGTCGGTCTCATGCACAGCCTTGCCGACATCGGCTCGACCGTCGTCGCCCAGGTGAAGGGCGCGCCCGTGCTGGTGCGCGATCTCGGCCGCACGACTTTGAGCCACCAGGAGCGCGAGGGCATCCTCGGCAAGGACCGCAATCCCGACACGATCGAGGGCATCGTGCTGATGCTCAAATACCAGAACCCTTCCGAGACGCTCAAGGGCATCCACGCCAGGGTGGCCGAGCTCAACCGCCGCCTCGCCGCCGAGGACGTGCGCATCGTGCCCTACATCGACCGCGACGATCTGGTGCGCGCGACGGTGCACAAGGTCGGGCGCACGATCCTCGAGGGGATCGGACTGGTATTCCTCATACTGATTCTCTTTCTCGGGAGTCCGCGCAGCGCGCTGGTGGCCGGGGTGTCGATTCCGCTCGCGCTGGTCGCGGTGTTCTCGCTCCTCAAGCTCACCCATGTCTCGGCGAATCTGCTGTCGCTCGGGGCGATCGACTTCGGGATCCTGGTGGACGGGGCGATCGTCGTGACCGAGGCGATCCTGAGGCGGCGCGAGGCGCTGCCCGAGGAGGAGCTCTCGGAGAGCGAGGTGAAGGCGGCGGCCGTGCAGGTGACGCGCCCGATCTTCTTTGCGAGCCTCATCATCATCACCGCTTACCTGCCGCTCTTTTCCTTCGAGCGCGCGGAAGCGAAGCTCTTCACGCCCATGGCCTACACCATGGCCTACGCGCTCGCCGGGGCACTGCTCACGACGCTCACCCTGGTGCCGGGGCTCGCATACTTTGCCTTCCGCAAGCCCGCGCCGGTCTATCGCAACCGCTGGCTGGAGTGGCTCACCATCCGCTACGAGCGGATTCTCGGTGCCTGCATCGACGAGCCCCGCATCATCTACGGGATCGCGATCTTCGCGCTCCTCGCCGTGGTCGGGCTCGGCGCCACCGTGGGACGCGACTTCCTGCCCGATCTCGATGAGGGGGCACTGTGGCTCCAGGTGCAGATGCCGACCGGGCTGTCACTGAACAAGGCCAGCGACATGGCGAGCGATCTGCGGCGTGAGCTCCACTCCTTTCCCGAGATTTCCTACGTCGTCACGCAGACCGGGCGGAACGATGAGGGCACCGATCCCTGGACCATGTCGCACATCGAGGCCCCCGTCGGGCTCACCTCTTACGATACCTGGCCGCACGGGGAGACCAAGCGGCGGTTTCTCGACCGCCTCGCCTCCGCGCTGCAGCGCGATCTGCCCGGCTACTCGGTCGGCATCAGCCAGCCGATCATCGACGGGGTCAACGACATGATCGGCGGCGCCCACAGTCCGCTCGTCATCAAGGTCTACGGCGATGATCTCACCCTGGTGCGCGGCGTGAGCCAGCAGATCGTGGATGTGCTTTATGCGATTCGGGGCACTTCCAGCGCTTCGATCTTTCAGGAGCCGCCGATCCCGCAGATCAACATCAGGATCGACCGGGAGAAGGCGGCGCGCTTCGGCATCAATGTGGCCGACGTGCAGAATCTCATTCAGACCGGCGTCGGGCAGGCGCCCGTCTCGAGCGTGTACGTCGGCGAGCGCCTCTACAATCTCACCGTGCGCTTCGCTCGAGCGAGCCGCGACTCACCGCAGGCGCTCGCGGCGCTGCCGCTGCGCACGGCCGCGGGCGCTGAGGTGCCGCTCGCGGAAATCGCCGACATCACCGTGCAGTCCGGCGAGAGCACCATTACGCGCGAGAATGGCCAGCGCAACCTCACCATCCGCATCGACGACCGCAACCGCGATCTCACCGGCTATCTCGAGGAGGCGCAGCGCCGGATCGCGGCGAGCGTGCACTTCGATCCGGCGAAGATCCGGCTCGAGTGGGGCGGGCAGTTCGAGAACCAGCGTCGCGCCGAAGCGCGGCTGCTGGTGATCCTCGGCATCGTCATGGGCATGATGCTGATCTTTCTCACCATCGGCACGAGCTCCTTCCGCCAGGCGCTGCTGATCCTCAGCGTCGTGCCGCTGGCGACGCTCGGCGGCCTGATATCGCTGCATCTGACCGGCGAGACGCTGAACGTGGCCTCCGGCGTGGGCTTCATCGCGCTCTTCGGCGTCGCGGTGCAGAACGGCATCATCATGGTCGCCAATCTCAACCGGATGCGCCGCGCGGGCTTCGAGCTGCACGAGGCGATCATGCGCGGGGCGACCGAGCGGCTGCGGCCGGTGCTGATGACCGCCACCGTGGCGACCCTCGGCATGCTGCCGGCGGCGATCCATACGGGCGTCGGGAGCGATGTGCAGCGCGGCATCGCCACCGTAGTGGTCGGCGGCCTGGCGATCTCGACCGTGCTGACGCTCTTCGTGCTGCCCTCGATGTATCACGTCATCGAGCACTGGGCCGAGCGCCGTCACGGAGAGGCGCAATGGGCCTGATCCTCCGGGGTCGCCGGGCAGCGGCGCGGCCACTGACCGCAGTGGCGATACCCGCGGCACTCCTCGCCGGGCTCGCTGGCTGCGCGGCGGGACCCAACTACCATCGGCCGCCGCCGCCGCAGGCGGCGGACTATGGCAGCGCACCCTCGCGGGGGCCGACCACGGCAGGCCCCGGCGCGGACGGCGCGCCGCAGACCTTCGTACCGGACGCGGACATCCCCGCCGAATGGTGGCAGCTCTTCCGCGCGCCCAAGCTCAGCGCGATGGTCGAGCAGGCGCTCAAGGCCAATCCCAACATGGAGGCGGCGCAGGCGGCACTGCGCCAGGCACAAGACCTCTATAAGGCTCAGCGCGCGGCCTGGCTGCCGACCGTGCAGGGGAGCTTCGATGCGCAGCGCGCCCGGAATGCGCTCGCAACGCTCGCCAACCCGACGAGCCTCCCGCAGCAGAACCCGTACTACAACCTCTACACGGCACAGCTCTCGTTGAGCTACTCACCGGATGTGTTCGGGGGCTGGCGGCGCTCGCTCGAAGCCTCGCGTGCGGGAGTGGCCGGCGTGCGCTACCAGCTGATCGCCATGCGTGTGACGCTGAGCAGCAGCGTCGTCGTCACGGCCGTGCAGGAGGCGTCGCTCCGTGGCCAGATCGCGGCCACCCGCCGCCTGCTCGAGCTCGAGCACATGATGACCGAGACCGTGCGGCAGCAGCGCGCGCTCGGTACCGCGAGCGAGCTCGATCTGCTTGCCCGGCAGGCGCTCGAGGCGCAGACCGCCGCCACCCTGCCGCCGCTCGAGAAGCAGCTCGGCCAGACCCGCGACGCGCTCACCGCGCTCCTCGGCAAGCTTCCTTCGGAGGAGCCGGCGGACACTTTCACACTGGAGGATCTCAGTCTTCCGACCGAGCTGCCGGTCAGCCTGCCCTCGAAGCTCATCGAGCAGCGGCCCGACGTGCGCCAGGCGGAAGAGAACCTGCACGCGGCCACGGCCCAGGTCGGCGTCGCCCTCGCGGGGCTCCTGCCGCAGTTTGCGATCACGGGCGACACCGGCTCGGCCGCGCTCGCCATGACCAAGCTCTTCACTCCCTACAGCGGCTTCTGGGACGTGGGAGCATCGCTCACGCAGACGCTGTTCGATGCCGGTGCGCTCATCTATCGTCATCGGGCGGCGGATGCGGCGCTCGATGCGGCCGGCGCCCAGTACCGCGCGGCGGTGATCCTGGCGTGCCAGAATGTGGCCGACACGCTGCGGGCGCTCGGGTCGGACGCCGAGGCGCTCAAGGCGAGCGCCGAGGCGGAGCGCGCCGCCCGGGCGACTTTCGAGCTGGCACGTCAGCAATACGCGCTCGGCACCATCAGCGAGGTGGCGCTCATGAACTCCGAGCAAAGCGAGCTGCAGGCGCAGATTACCCTGGTGCAGGCGCGCGCCGGCCGCTATGCGGACACCGCGGGTTTGTTCCAGGCACTCGGCGGGGGCTGGTGGAACGCCTCTGAGGCCGCCCTCCGATGAGCCAGCTCGTATTGCGGGAGAATCACGCGGGTACTGCGATCCTCACCCTCAACCGCCCGGAGAAGCTCAATGCGCTCTCGAAGGAGCTCATCGAGTCGCTGGAGGAGCAGGTCGAGCGAATCGCGCGCGAGACCAAGACCGTAGGGCTGGTGATCCTGCGCGGTGCGGGCGGTCACTTCTCCTCCGGCCACGACATGAGCGAGGTGCTGAGCCAGGTCAAGGCACACGCGAAGCCTCACCACTATGTCGAGGTGATCGACAAGCTCGCGAGTCTTCCCCAGCCGGTCATCTCGGCCGTGCAGGGTCATTGCTCGACCGGCGCGCTGGAGCTGGCGCTCGCCGGCGACCTGATCGTCGCTGCCGAATCGGCGCGCTTCTGCGATGCCTATGCGCGCTGGGGTCTCACCCCCATCTGGGGACTGAGTCTGCGGCTGCCGCACCGGATCGGCACCGCCAAGGCCAGCGAGATGATGCTCACCTGCCGCACCTACACCGGGCGCGAGGCGCACGAGATGCACCTCGTCAACTTCTGCTATGCCGACGAGGAGTTCGAATCGGAGCTGGCATCGCTGGCCGCCGACATTCTGGCCAACTCCTGGTACTCGAACCGGGTCAACAAGCGCGCGCTCCTCGAGAGCGACTCGCTCACGCTCGAGGATGCCCATGCGCTCGCCCTCTTCAAGAACGAGGGGCTGGCGCCGGATGCGGCCCAGCGGGTCGCGAAATTCTTCAAGGACGGAAAGCCCAGGGCCTGAGCCGCGGGCTCAGCTGCCGGTGGCCGAGACGTAGTGGGTGACGTGCGGCGCATCGCGCGTGAAGCGGCGCACGTGATCCTCCAGAATCCGGTCGGCGTGCGTGACGCGCTGGTGCTGGCGCATGTGCTCGAGCCAGGAGTCCACCAGGAAGGTCTCGAGAATTCGCCCGCTGTGCTCGGTGTCCTCGAACACCCCCCAGGCGTAGGCGCCATCGCGGCGCCGCACCCGCGCGAGCCGTGTGAGAGCGGCGATGAAGGCTGCCCGGTCCTTCAGATCGATGTGGTACTCGACGCTCACCAGCACCGGGCCCGCATCGCCCTCGATGGTGCGCGCGAGCACCGGTTCCGGCCAATGCATCGAAGGCGTGAGATCGGCTGTCTCGGCACCCGATAGCAGCGGCCAGCGCCGGCTCACCGGTATCGCGAGCAGCGCACCGGCGGCGGCCAGCAGCTGCGCGGGCCCGAGTCCGAAATGTCCCCCCACCCATCCCCAGCAGGCGCTCCCCAGGCTCATGGTGCCGAAGAAGATCGTGACGTAGACCGCGAGTCCGCGCGCGCGCACCCATTCCGGCAGCGAGAGTTGCGCCGCTACGTTGAGGGTTGCGAGCACGATGATCCACGACACTCCCGCCAGCGCGCAGGCGAGCAGCGCGAGGGGCGCTGAGCGCGCGAGCGCGAACAGCGCCAGCGCCAGCGCGGTTCCCAGCTGCCCGAGTGCGACCATGCGGTCGGCACCCAGGTGCGCCCGCAGTCGCGGCAGCACCAGGGCACCGGCGACCGCGCCGGCGCCGAGAACGCCGAGGAGTACGCCGTAGAGGGTCGCGCCGCCGTGCAGCTGAGTTCGCGCCAGCACGGGGAGCAAGGCCCAGTACGCGCTCGCAAAGAGGAAAAAAGCAGCGGCGCGGGCCAGCGCGGCCCGCAGCGTACGGTGATGGATCGCGTAGCGGAGCCCGGCGCGGATCGCGCCCGAGAGATGCTCGGGCGGCAAGGTCGGCGCGGGCCGTGGCGGCGGGCGCCACCAGAGAATCACCGCAATCACTCCGAGATTGCTCACCGCGTTCACCCAGAAGGGAGAGGCGATGCCGGAGGCGAGGATCAGCACGCCGGCCAGGGCTGGCCCGATCACGCGGCTCACGTTGACTCCCACGCTGTTCAAGGCGATGGCGGAGGAGAGCACGGGCTTTGGCACCAGGAGCGGCGTGATCGCCTGCCACGCCGGTGTCTCGATGGCTCCGAGCGCACCGACCAGGAAAATGAACAGCAGCAGCGTCGCCGGCGTCACGCGATGAATCTGCACCAGCAGGGCGAAGAGCGCCCCCGCCAGCGTCGCGGCGATCTCGAGGGCGAGAATGAAGCGACGCTTGTCGATCATGTCGGCGATGGCCCCCGAGGGCAGCGCCAGCAGGAACAGCGGCAGGCTGTTGGCCACCTGAACCAGCGAGACCGTAAAGGGGTCGGCATCCAGGCTCGTCATGAGCCAGGCGGAGGCCGCGTTGTACATCCAGGTGCCGACATTGGAGATGACGGTGGCGAGCCACAGCCAGCGGAACACGCGAACGCCAAGGGCGCTCCAGGGCGAGGCGCGCCGGGTCGGACCGGGCACGGCGGCGGGCGAGTTGTGGGCTGAATCGGCCATCGCTCGCTTAAGGTTTCTGCCGCCGGAGCGATCCTCTTCAGGGCGACTGAACGGGCGACCGGCTCACCGTCACTTTGAGCGAAGGTGTGACACTCGCACTGAACTCGAGCATCAGCGGTTTGCCGGCCGGAAGCGAGAACTCGACGATCTTCTGCGGGGTGCTGCACCCGGGACGCCCCTGGGCGCCGCGCATGCTCTGGACGATGCCCCCCGTCACGACGTCGACCCATGCAGCCTGATCGAGCGCAAAGCGGTAGACGCCGGCTGTCTCGACCGTGAAGCGCGCGAGACCTGCATAGGTGGCTTCCGCAGGCCAGCTGCGGCTCGGCGGTGCGACAAAATGGACTTCCGGCTGCGCCCGCAGCTCGAGCTCATAGAGCCGGTCGGCGAGCAGCGCCGGGGCATCGGCGGCAGTCTTGCCGCTCGCCAGGTCGATCGGTTCCTTGCTGAAGAGCTCCCTCTCGTGGCGCACATCCCAGGAGAAGGCCGCGCACGGATCGTCCGCGCGCGCATGCATCGGCGCCAGGGGCAACATCAGCCACGCCAACAAGCAGGTACCCGTGCGCAGCCACCGGTTCGAAGGCCCTTTCCCCATAATATAAGTATAGGGTGAGGCCGCCGGCGGTGCCTAAATCGCGATTTGCCGCCCGAGATCGATCACCTGCTCGCGCGGCACGTTGAGATAGTCGGGGAGGTGCATGGAGTTGCGCAGCAGCGCGCCGAAGATCGCCTCGATCCAGCGAGGCAGGCCGTGGCCGTCCTCCCGTGGCACGACTCGCTCGGACCCGACGAAGTAGGTGAGCCGTGCCGCATCGATGCCGCAGCCGCGCGCGGCGAGCTCGCGCATGAGCTGCGGCAGATCCGGACGCTCCATGAAGCCGTAGCTCGCGCTCGCCACCCAGAAGCGCGGCGCGGGCTGCGCGAGCTGCGCGCGGTTGCCGTCCGCGACCCAGGGCACCGATTCCGTCTCGAGCGTCACGGCAATGACATTCTCGTGCAGGGCGTGGCTGTGCCGTACGTACCACTGCATGACGGGAGGCGCTGCATCCTTGACGCGCGTGAGGAACACGGCGGTGCCGGGCACGCGCGCGAGGCGCTCGCGCGCGAGACGTTCGAGAAAGTCGTCGAGCGGCACGGGGTGCTCGCGCAGGCGCTCGCGGATCGCCATCGTTCCGCGGTGCCAGACGTACATGACGGCGTACACGGTCGCTGCGAGCAGCAGCGGCACCCAGCCGCCTTCGAGCAGCTTCATGAGGTTCGAGGCGAAGAAGCTGGCGTCCACGATGAAGAAGAGCCCGGCCACCGCGATGCACGCGGCGCGACTCCATTTCCAGATATCGCGCATGGCCGTGTAGAGGAGCACCGTGGTGAGGAGCATCGTGGCCGAGACTGCGATGCCATAGGCTCCGGCGAGATTGTCGGATTTGCGGAAGGCAAGGGCGAGCGCAATGGTCACGGCCATCAGCAGCCAGTTGACCGAGCCCACGTAGATCTGGCCGTAGCCTTCGCTCGATGTCTGCACCACCTTGAGACGCGGCATCCAGCCGAGCTGGATCGCCTGGCGGGTCATCGAGAAGGCGCCACTGATGATCGACTGGCTGGCGATGATGGTCGCGACCGTCGAGAGAGCCACCAGCGGAATCAGCCACTGTCCCGGGCACAGCCGATAGAAAATGTTTCCATCGGTGGAACCCCCGGCGAGCACGATCGCGCCCTGCCCGGCGTAGTTGAGCACCAGGCTCGGAAATACCAGCGAGCCCCAGGCGAGCCGGATGGGGCGTGCACCGAAGTGTCCCATGTCGGCATAGAGCGCTTCGGCTCCAGTCACACACAGGAACACGCCCCCGAGCACCAGAAACGCTGCGCGACCGCCGTGCGCGAGATACTCCAGCGCGTACCAGGGGTTCACCGCCTTAAGAACCGCGGGGTGGCGTGCGATCGCAGCGACGCCGAGGAGCGCGATCGTCAGGAACCACACCGCCATCACCGGCCCGAAGGCGCGCCCGATCCGGGCGGTCCCGGTCGGCTGCAGCAGGAACAGGCCAAGAAGTATGAGAGCCGCAAAGGGCAGCACGTAGGGCTGCAAACCGGGCTCGACGAGCTCGAGCCCTTCGAGGGCGGACAGCACCGAGATCGCGGGCGTGATCGCGCCATCGCCATAGATGAGCGCCGCGCCGAAGAGGCCGAGCGCCACGATCAAAGGGCGCTTGAAGCGCCTGACGCCAAGCAGCGCCATCAGCGCGAGGATCCCGCCCTCGCCGCCGTTATCGATCCGCATCGCCAGGCCGGCGTACTTGACCGTGGTGACGATGATCAGTGTCCACACCACGAGCGATACCGAGCCGAGAATGGTCGCGGTGCTGTTCCCGCCGGTGAGATCCAGCACCGTCTTGAAGGTATAAAGAGGACTCGTGCCGATATCGCCGAACACCACGCCGAGCGCTCCCAGCCCGAGAGCGAGGACGGCCGGATGCACTGGTTTTTCGGGTGGTGGCATACTCGGCGAAGGGGTGTCCGATGTCAGGATCGCGCCGCGAGTTTCTCATGAGTTCCGCCGCCGCGCTGCTCGGCCCGGCGGTCGCTGCCGGCCAGGCGGCGAATCCATCTGCGCCGACTCCGGTGCTGCCGCCGGGTACGCCGCCCGCCTTCGGCACCGCGCCGCCCGCCGGGCCCGAGGTGAGTGCGGCAACCTTTGCCGAGGCGCAGAAGCTTCAGATGGTCGAGCTGAACGAGGCCGAGCGTGCCCAGGCCGCCCACAATTGGCGCAGCAGCGCGGCGCCGCTGCACGAGCGACGCAGCGGACCGCGCAAGGTCGCCCTGCCCGCGACGCTCGCGCCTTACTCCAGCTGCAATCCCGTCCTTCCCGGGCACGGCCCGCTCCCACGGGCCGATCGCCTCGTGCGCAGCGACCGCGAAGCGGGGCCTCTGCCGAAGAAGGACGCGGATATTGCCTTCGCCCCGGTGTGGAGGTTGTCGCGGTGGATAGAGGCACGGCAGTTGAGCTCGGAGCGGCTGACGCACATCTACCTCGAGCGGATCAAGCGCTTCGACGCCGCCCTGCGCAGCGTCATCACGCTCATGAGCGAGCCGGCGCTCGAGCAGGCGCGGCGCGCTGACGCCGAGATCCGCGCGGGCAGGTATCGGGGGCCCCTGCACGGGGTCCCCTGGGGGGCGAAGGATCTGCTCGATACCGCCGGGGTCCGCACCACCTACGGTGCGGAGCCCTACCGTGACCGCGTGCCGCAGGCCGATGCCGTGGTGGTGCGCCGGCTCGATGAGGCGGGGGCGGTGTTGCTGGCCAAGCTCAGTCTCGGCGCGCTCGCGCTGAATGATGTCTGGTTCGGCGGACAGACGATGAATCCCTGGCTCCTGCAAGAGGGCGCATCCGGATCGAGCGCTGGTCCCGGCGCGGCGACGGCCGCGGGGCTAGTGGCCTTCGCCATCGGCAGCGAGACCGAGGGCAGCATCGTCGGCCCCAGCATGCGCTGCGGCCTGACGGGGTTGCGGCCGACCTTCGGTCGGGTCGCGCGCACGGGCGCCATGACGCTCGCCTGGTCGCTCGACAAGCTCGGACCCATGGCACGCAGCGTCGAGGACGTGATGCTGGCGCTTCAGGCCATCGGCGGACCGGACGCGGGCGACCTCGGGAGCGTTGCGGCGCATCTCGAGTTCGACCCTTCCGCCCCCGTGAGGGGACTGCGGGTCGGGTACTTTCCCCGCTGGATGAGCGAGGATCCCGCCACGGAGGTCGACCGCGTCGCGCTCGGGAAGCTGCGCTCCCTCGGTCTCGAGGCGGTGGAGGTTTCCCTTCCCGACTGGCCGTATGACGACCTCAACACCGTGCTGCTCGCCGAGGCCGCGGCGGCTTTCGAGGAGCTGACGCTCAGCCGCGGCGTCGATAGCCTGAAGATGCAGACGGACGATGCCTGGCCGAATACTTTTCGCCAGGCGCGCTTTCTCTCGGCGGTCGACTTCGTGCAGACCGACCGCCTGCGCCGTGCGGTTGCTCTCGAGATGCAGAGGCTCCTCGCCGGAGTCGATCTGCTGCTCGTGCCCTCGCTCCGCGATGAGATGCTGACCATCGGCAACTTCACCGGGCTCCCCTCGCTCACACTGCGTGCGGGCTTCATCCATGTCTCCGAGGCACGCAGCGACTGGGCGCCCGATCCGGCGCGGCCGCTACCGAAGTTCAATCCGCCGCGCCGTGTCCCCCACGGCGTGACGCTCATCGGCCGCCTGTTCGATGAGGGGACCATCGCGCGCGTCGGACTCGCACTCGAGAGAAGCCTCGACGTCGTGGACGAACGGCCGCCGGGGTTTTAGCGCCATGGTCCGGGCGCGAACACTTCTCTGCGGTGCGCTGCCGCTGCTGTCGGCCTGCTCACTGCTCACCATCAAGACCCCGGAACGGCCGCTCACTACGCCCGAGCTCAACGCCCGAGTCCTGACACGGGAGATCTCCGCGCAGTTCGCGGCGGCGGTCAACAGCTGCGCCACCGATATTGCCGCGACGGAGCACGATGAGGCGGTGCTCGATAACGCCCTGCGCTGGGAGATCGCGGCAATCGGGGAGACGCGGCGCGCGGCGCTGCGTGTCTCCCCCATGATGAGCCTGCTCGACAGCTGGGCGCTCGCCGAGCAGATGAGGGCCTTCGTCGCGGAAGGCGCGCCGGGAGGTGCGCTGTTCGGGGCGCACCAGGAGGTCGTGCGCGAAATCTCTACGGCCTATGCCGATGAGACTCAGGCGCTGGCCCGCAGGGTTGCGACGCCGCAGCAGTTCGACGCCTACCAGAGTTTCGTCGCGGCCTACGCGCGCGAGCACCCGCTCGTGGATCTCGGCTTCGCGCGCGCCTCGGTGGTCGTCCTCTGGAGCCGCGAGCAGGGTGGCGACGCCCGCATCGTCGACTCTCTCGGCACCATTCCCGAGGCGATGAGTGACACGGCCGAGCGTCTCGAGATCTTCGGCGACACGGTTCCGACCCAGATGATGCGCCGCACGGAGCTGGCGCTCGCCGAGTCCGGATACTCGCGCGCGCAGCTCAAGACGGCGCTGGCCCGGCTGGATGAGAGTCTCGAGCGGCTCGAGGCCGTGGCGGAATCGACGCCCGCCCTGGTGCAGGGCGCCGAGATGGAAGTGCGCTCGAGCCTGCGCGAGGTGCTCGATCGCCTCCAGGCCTCGGCACGCGAGGGCGAGTCGACGCTGCACACAGAGCGTACCGCGCTCTTCGAGGAGATCCAGTCGGAGCGCACGGCGCTCGTCGCGGCGGTCGATGAGCAGCGCAAGGCGCTCGCGCAGGATGCCGCCCGGATCTCGGGCCAGGTCGTCAGGGACGTGGGCGGGCAGCTGCGCGATCTGGCGGGCGAAGTGCTGCTGCTCGGAAGCGTTCTTATCGTGGTTCTGCTCGGATTGCCGTTTGCCGCGGGCTACCTCCTCGGGCGCGCGCGCCACGGAGGCGGGGCGTCGAGGTGAGGGATCGCCCCGGCACCGCGGCGGTGCGCTCAGGCCGCGGCTGAAACCACCGCGGAGCTCGCCACGTCGACCACCGGGCGCCGTTCGACTCCGGACTTGAAGCCGCGCGGCTTGACGATCAGCACATCGCAGTCGAGCCGGTCGAGGACGCGCTCGGCCGCGTTGCCGATGAAGAGGCGCTTGAGCGCCGAGCGCGATACCGCGCCCATGACGACGAGACCCGCGCGCGTGCGTCGTGCTACTGCCGCGAGCTCCCCGGCGACATCGCCCAGGTGAACGTGGCGGCAGGCACGGGGCACGCCGGCCTTCGCGGCAAGCCTGTCGATCTCCTGCGTGATCTGGCGGCCGTGCGTCTCTTCTATCTCAGGCGGTATCGTCAGGAGCGGGGTGGTGCCGAGTGGCACTATCGCGGCATTCAGGAGCGGCATGTACGAATGAAACACATGCAGCGTACCGCCGAGCAGCCGCGCGTAGCTCGTGCCGGCATCGAGGAGCCGTGCGTCGAGATCGGCGGGGCGCGCATGGGCGTGGAATGGATCCACAGCCGCAAGAACCGTCGGATTGCGGTATTCGCGCGCCGACTTGACGAGCAATAAGGGGATCGGGCAGTGACGGATCAGCTCCCAGTCCGTGTTGCGCAGCACGAGGCGGGCGCCGGGCAGGTGAGGGCGCGTCGCGGCAATGACCAGATCCGCTCCAATGACGAGCGCGCGGCGAATGATGGCTTCATGGGCCGGGTAGTCCCAGCTGCTCGTACATCTGACGGTGAGCCCCTGGAGCGATTCGTCCCTGGCCAGCCGCAACAGGCGGCGCTCGCAGCTCTCCGCGAGCGTGCTTCGGTGCCGGGCGACTTCCTCCGCGCTCGCCGTCTCCGGCCAGGCCACTCCGGGATCGGGGTCCTCGATGGCGTGATAGAGCTCGACGGCAGCGCCTGAAGCGCGTGCCAGGGCCGCTGCCTTGCGCAGCTCGCTCTTCGGTGCATGCTGCAGATCGCGAATGGCGACCAGAATGTGCCGGATGTCGTCGTTCATGCGCGTTTCCTCAAAGCTCCGGTCAGCGCCACTTTAGGGGCCTCATCCGGCTGCGGGCATCGGGAAAAGTGCCTAGCCGTACTTGTGCGTATGGCCGACTGGCCTTAGCTGAGCCGACTATCGGCACATGAACGTCTCGATGAGCAAGGTCCTGCACGGGCACGCGCGCCGCCTCGCGCAGCTCGATCCCTTTGAGCCGACGGCCCTCATCGCGCCTCGAGCCAGGATCGAAGCGGAAGCGCAGGCCGGGATCAGCTACGGCTGCGTGGACTGGTACGTGTACCAGGACCGCGCGCGGCACGAGCCCCCGCAGCGCAAGTCCGGTCAGTAGAGTCGCGGCTGAACGCCGACGTAGCGGGCGCCCCGGCGCTTGCGCCTCGGCGCGCGTGCCCGCCCGGCGGGCTTCACGACGAGGACGTCGCAGGCGAGGCGGTCGAGGAGCTTCTCGGCGGTATTGCCGATCAGCCATGTGCTGATCCCCGACCGGGAGATGGCTCCCATGACGACGATCGCGCTGTGAGTCTGCTGCGCGAGCTGCGCGATCGCATCCACGGGATGGCGCCCCACGACGTGTTGCCGCGACTTCCGGATCGCCACACCACGCACCAGCCGCTCGAGCTTGCCGGCCGCGACGCGGGCGGTGTGGCTCTCGAGGTGCAGCACCTGCTCGTCGGAAAGCGCACCGTCCGAGAAGGCGGTCAGTGGCAGCGGCACGTAAGCATAGGCGGCGTGCAGCGCGCCGCCGAGTGCCCGCGTGATCGCCGCGGCGGTGGTGAGAATCTGTCGATCGAGCCGGGGCGGCTTGGCATAGGTGTGGTCCGGATCGACCGCGGCCAGTACCACCGGCCGGTGTGGCGCCCGCGCACTCTTGACCAGCAGCACCGGCACCGGGCTCGAGCGCAGCAGCTCCCAGTCATTGAGATGCAGGAGTCCCGCGGCGAAGTGCCGGCCGGGGTGCTGCTCCGCCACGATGAGGTCGGCCTTGATGCGCCACGCTTCGCGCACGATCGCCTCATAGGGCGGGAAGTCCCACTCGGCGCTGACGGTGACCCTGATGCCGGTGCGGCGCAGCCGTTCCGCCATCCTCTCCAGGCGCCGCAGCGCTGCCTCCCGGATCCGCTGCTCGAGACCTCGGGGATTTTCGTAGAGCGGTGAGAAGTCCCCGTCGAGGCCGCCCACATAGAGCGGCTCAGCGAGTGCGTGAAACAACACCAGCTGCGCATCGAACCCTTTGGCGAGGCGTGCCGCCTTGCGCAGCCCGGCCAGCCGCCGGGCGCCCGGGTCCTTGACGGCGGCGAGAATGCGACGGACGGCCATTACGCTTGCCTCAGCGCTGGGTCTCGAGGAAGGCGGCGACCGCGTCCATGTCGTTGAGATTCAGGTTCTGCGCCACGCCGTGCATGATCGCGACATTGCGCATGTTGCTCTGGAAGGAGGCGAGCTGCTTGAGCACGTACTGCGCATGCTGGCCCGCGAGTCGCGGGAAATCCTGCAGCCCGTGGGCATCCGGGCCGTGGCAGCTGCTGCAGGCGGGCACTCCCTGGGCGGGCACCCCATGCTCGAAGATCTCGCGCCCGCGGGCCACCGTTGCGGACGTGCCGGTCGCGCTCGGCTCGGCCTTCTGCGCGGCGTAGTAGGCGGCGAGCGCATCGATGCTGGCATCGTCGAGCTGCGCCGCCATGCCCCACATGTAGCCGATCGCGTCCGGGTCGCCGCGCGTCTGCGCCCTGAAGGCTTTGAGCTGCGCCGCCAGGTAGTTGGCATTCTGCCCGGCGAGGCGCGGGTATTTCGGCTGCGTGCTGTTGCCGTGCGGGCCGTGGCAGGTCGCGCACACGGTGATCGCGATGCGCTGGGCGTGCGAGCGTGCCGCGGCATCGATCTCGTCGGCTCGCGCCGCGGTTCCCGCAGCGAGAAGCGCTGCACCGGCCAACCCCACGAGGCTTCTTGTGACGATGGTCATGGTGATCACCTCAGTACGCGAACCACAGCAGCAGGTAGAAGGCGTTGTTGTCGGAGGCATTGCGTCCGACGCCGTCGTAGTTGGTGCCGCCGCCGTTGAACTTGTTGTACGCGGTGTATTGCGCGGAGATCTTCACGTTGAGCCAGGGCAGATAGTTGACCTCCGCCATCCAGCCGCGCGTATCGGGCGAGCCGTTGGCGCTGACGATCACGCCTGGATTGGCCCCCGACGGCAGCGTGACCGCGGCCGGATAGAGTCCCGGATCGGTGCTGCCGGTGGTCGAGAAGTAACCGAGCGTCCCGCCGAACTTGCGCCGGTAGTAGTAGGTGGCCCAGAACCGGGTCGTCGTCAGGCTGTCCTTCGGATTGGTGCCGCCCAGGACGCTGGCATCGAGCGACATCGTCTCACTGATGCGGGTTCCCGCGAGTGTGAACTGGTGGTCATCGCTCACGAACTGGTATTGCACATCCGCGGCGACGTCGCTGAAGCGATTCACCGGCCCGCTGAGGGGAATCTCGGCTCCCGGCGCACCACCGGGGAACAGCCGGAACTGCATGCCGTAGAGCCCCGCCTCGAGCGAATGCCGCTCCCAGTTGTACTCGTAGGCGAGCCGCCAATAGGGCGCGAGTCCCGAGATGGCGTTGGACACCGATCCATCGAGGGGTCCTGCGCCGCCGGTCAGCTCGTTATTCTGGGCCTGCTTGGCGGAGCGGTAGCCGCCGACCTCGGCGTACAGCGACTCATTCCAGTAGAGATACGCGGTCAGCCCCGCGACATCCTGTGCGAAGGCGCCATCGATCGCGGTTCCCGCGAGCGGGCTCACCGTGGCGTTGCTCGTGGCGTAGGGGAAACCCCATGCCGGGACGGTATTCCACAGATCCTGCACCGTGGGATTGTTGTTGAGCGAGAGCCCGTAGGTGAGGGGACTGTTGTCGGGCAGCAGCGTCGTGTCCGCGAAGCGCAGATCCGTGTTGTCGATGCCGATCGTGCCGGCATCGTTGGCATAAGTGATCTGGAAGAAGGCGCCGAAGTTGGGCGCGATCTTGCCGGCGTAGAAGAGGCTCAACTGCTGCGGAAAGCCGGCCGTGCCGTTCTGGGCGATACCGGGAGCGCCGGCGTTCGAAAGGTCGGGCACGCCGGTCTTCATCTGGCTGTAGGAAATCTGCGCCATGATCGAAAGCGGCACCGTCTGCGCGAGCGACAGGAGCTCTTCTTTCTTGCCGCTGACGTCCTGCACCTGCTTCACGTTGCTGAGGATGTAGCCGTTGGCCTTGAACACGCGGCCGAAGTGCGTGAGCTCCGGGAACACCGTGTGGCAGGCCTCGCAGGCCATGCCCGTCTGCCGCGCGAAGCTCGGGACCGCGTAGGCGCTCGGGGCCACCCCGACCGCCGCTGCCGCCAGCGCCGCAACTGCGGCCAGCCGACCGACGAAACCCATTACCGTTCTGCCTGACATGCTCGCCTCCCTCAAAGCCGCGGTGATCCGGGCCTGGATTCGAGGCTAACGGGCCTAAGGTGCAGCAGATAGTAAGGTTTGTACGTATGGCATCAGGAAGAGTGCCTACGAACGCTGCCGGCGGCGCAGGTACCATGCCGCGACACGTATCATGAGCGGCCACAATCTCAACTACCTCCTGGCTCCGCGGTCCGTGGCCGTCGTGGGCGCTTCCGATCGCGAAGGCAGCGTCGGCGCGACGGTGATGCGCAATCTTCTCGCGGGCACGTTCCAGGGTCCCGTCTGGCCCGTGAATCCCCGGCACCCGAGGGTCGCGGGTGTGCGCGCCTTTGCCAGCGCGCTGGAGCTTCCCGCCACGCCCGAACTTGCGGTGATCTGCACGCCCGCCGCCGCGGTTCCGCAAGTCGTGGCGCAACTGGCCGAGCGCGGCTGTCGCGCGGCGATCGTGCTGAGCGCAGGTCTCGAGCAGCCTGCCGAGGGCGGCGGTACGCTGAGCGCGGCCATGCTGCGTGCGGCCAGAGGCTGCGGCCTGCGGATCCTTGGACCCAACTGCATCGGGCTGCTGGTTCCGGGCATCGGCCTGAACGCAAGCTTCGCTCATCTGCCCACGGTGCGCGCGGGCGGCATCGCCTTCGTCGCGCAGTCGGGCGCCCTCACGACCGCGATGCTCGACTGGGCGCAGGGCTCGGGCGTCGGTTTCTCGCACTGCATATCGCTCGGTAACGCCGCGGACGTCGACTTCGGCGACCTGCTCGATTACCTCGGCAAGGATACCGCCACCCGCGCGATCCTCCTCTACATCGAATCGATCACCGGCGCTCGCAAGTTCATGTCGGCGGCGCGCGCCGCGGCGCGCAACAAGCCGGTGATCGCGGTGAAGGCCGGGCGCACCGGGGAGGCTGCGCGCGCGGCCACCTCGCACAGTGGCGCGCTCGCGGGCGCGGACGCGGTCTACGAGGCGGCGCTGCGGCGCGCGGGCCTGCTGCGGGTTCGCACCACGCGGCAGCTGTTCGAGGCGGCGGAGATACTCGCCCAATCCAAGCCCTACGCGGGGCCGAAGCTCGCGATCCTGAGCAACGGCGGGGGACCCGCGGTCATGGCCACGGACGCACTCATCGAGGGGGGAGGAGAGCTTGCAGCGCTGAGCCCCGAGACGCTGCGCGAGCTCGACGGACTTCTGCCCCGCGGGTGGTCGAAGGCCAACCCGGTCGACATCATCGGCGATGCGGGTCCTGAGCGTTACATCGGAGCGCTCACAGCGCTGCTGAAAAGCCCGCTCGTCGATGCGCTGCTGCTGATCCATGCGCCGACCGCTCTCGCCTCGACCCGCGCGGTGGCGCAGGCCTGTGCCCCACTTCTCGCGCAGGCGCCGAAGCCCGCCTTCGCGTGCTGGCTCGGAGCCGAAGGGGTGCGGGCGGCGGAGCTCACCGGGGCGGGGAGAGTGCCAGGCTACGCGACGCCGGAAGAGGCGGTCGAGGCCTTCCTCCAGGTGGTGCGCTACCACCAGGTTCAGGCGCTCCTCGTGCAGACTCCCGAGTCGCGGCCCGAGGGACCGCCGCCAGACCGTGCGGCCGCACGCGCTCTCGTGGCGCGCTCGCTCCGTGAGGGCCGCACGCTCCTGACCGAGCCCGAGTCGAAGGAGCTGCTCGCCGCTTACGACATCCCGACGGTGCTGACCCGTATCGTCCGCGATTCCGCCGGCCTCGCCGCGGCGGCCGGGGGCATCGGCTATCCCGTGGCGCTCAAGATTCTCTCGCCCGACATCAGCCACAAGTCCGACGTCGGCGGGGTCGCGCTCGACATCGCTAGTGCCGCGGAGCTCGAGCGTGCCGCGCAAGTCATGCTGGCCCGCTGCCGGGAGCTGCGGCCGCAGGCGCGTCTGGAAGGATTCACGGTACAGAAGATGATCCGGCGCGGCGGCGCGCACGAGCTTCTCGCAGGGGTGGCGGTGGACCCGACCTTCGGCCCGGTGATTCTCTTCGGGCGCGGCGGGACGGCCGTCGAAGCCATCGGCGATCGCGCGATCGGACTGCCGCCGCTCAATTCCGTGCTGGCACGCGAGCTGATCGCACGCACCCGCGTCGCGCGGCTGCTGGGGGGCGTGCGGGGGCTGGCGGCGGTCGATATGGGCGCACTCGAGTCCACTCTGGTCAAGCTCGCGCAGCTCGCGAGTGAGATCGTCGAGCTCGCCGAGCTCGACATCAATCCGCTGCTCGCAGGCGAAGACGGCGTGATCGCGCTCGATGCGCGGGTGCGGCTCGCGCCGGCGACGGGGAGCGCCGCCGCCCGGCTCGCGATCCGACCGTACCCGAGCGAGCTCGAGGAGCGCATCGAGCACCTGGGCCGCACGCTCCTCTTACGCCCGATCCGTCCCGAGGACACCGACCGGCACCGGCAGTTCATCTCGCGGGTCTCCCCGCAGGATCTCTACACGCGCTTCTTCAGGAGCGTGCGCGAGCTTCCCCAGGCCGATCTCGCGCACTTCACGCAGATCGACTACGACCGCGAGATGGCCTTCATCGCGATCAGCGCCGCAGGGCCCGACACAGGTGAAATTCTCGGTGTGGCGCGCGCCTACGCCGACCCCGACAAGGCGGCCGCCGAATTCGCCGTCCTGGTGCGCTCCGATCTCAAGGGACAGGGCCTGGGCACGCTCCTGATGCGCAAGCTCATCCGCTATTGCAGCGAGCGCGGCACGGGCGAGCTGCGCGGCACGATTCTTTCGGATAACTCCGCCATGCTGCAGCTGGCGCAGACACTCGGCCTGCGCGTGCGCTCGCGCGAGCTCAACGTGCTGGAAGTTGCGCTCGATCTGCGGCCGGCGCAGGTCCCCTAGACCGCCCGGGAGAGCGCCGGCGCCTGTGCCTGCGGCAGGGCGAGATAGCGGTCGAAGCACATCGCGATGTTGCGCAGCAGAAGCCGCCCGACCTCCGTCGCCGTGATCTCGCCGGGTGCCGTGCGCACCAGGCCGTCGGCGGCGAGGGGCTCGAGCCGCTCGAGCTCGTCCTTGAAGTAGCCGCGGAAGTTGATGTCGTAGCGCCGCTCGATCGAGCGTGTATCGATGGCGCCCTGGCACATCAACTGACCGATCACGGCGCCCCGCAGCTCATCGTCCGCGCTGAGCGCCAGCCCGCGCAATACCGGCAGACGCTGCTCATCGAGCGCCGCCTTCCAGCGCTTGAGCTCGCGGAAGTTCTGACTGAAGCTCGCTCCCACGTGGCTGATGGCGCTCGCGCCCACCCCGATCAGGTCGCAGTGCGCATGCGTCGTGTAACCCATGAAATTGCGCTGCAGTCCGCCGGCTTCCTGCGCCCGCACCAGCTCGTCATCGGGCAAGGCGAAATGGTCCATGCCGATATAGCGATATCCCGCCGCCGACAGCTCATCGATCGCGAGGCACAGCAACTCGAGCCTGCCGGCGCCGTCGGGCAGGTCCTGCGGCTCGATGCGGCGCTGCGCCTTGAAGAGCGAAGGCAGGTGCGCATAGCCATAGACCGCCACGCGATCGGGACGCGCAGACACCACCGTGCGGAGCGTGCGGCGGAATCTCTCGGGCGTCTGGCGCGGCAGGCCATAGATGAGGTCCACGTTGATCGAGCGGAAGCCCTGGTCGCGGCAGGCGTCGATCAATTCCAGCGTCTGCTCGATGCTCTGCATGCGATTGACGGCCTGCTGCACTTCGGTGTCGAAGTCCTGCACCCCGAGGCTGGCGCGATTGAAGCCAAGGCCCGCGAGCGTTGCGGCATAGGCCTCGGGCGGCTCAGGCAACGTGCGCGGGTCGAGCTCGATGGAGAAGTCGCGGTCCGCGGCGCGACTCATGCGAAAGCTCCGCGCCACCTGCCCGATGAGGCGTGCGAGGGAGGCGGCGCTGAGGAAGTTCGGGGTGCCGCCGCCCAGATGCAGCTGCACCAGCTCGCGGCCGCTGTCGCTGTCGAAGAGCTCTGCGGCGAGCCGGATCTCCCGCAGCAGATCGTCCGCATATTGCTCGCCCCGGGCGAGGTCGCGGGTGATCACCCGATTGCAGCCGCAGTAGAAACAGGGGCTGAAGCAGAAGGGCACGTGCACGTAGAGCGAGAGCGGGCGGCGCTGCGCCGCGGCGTTGCTGCGTGCCGCATGCTCGCGCAGCTCGCGCTCGCCGAAGGCGTTGTTGAAGTGCGGCGCGGCCGGATAAGAGGTATAGCGCGGGCCCGGCCGGTCGTAACGCCGCAGCAGAGTGGGGTCGGGCACTGGCGCTGAGTTCATGGCGGACCGCTCTCTTGCAAAAAGATATCGCCGCGAGCGTGGGAGGCCGCCCGCGGCGATTTGCGCACTATGCGCTTACTGGACCTTGATCGTCGTCGGCCGGGTGGCCTCGACCTTGGTCTTCGGAACATGAATCGTCAGTACACCGTCCTTCGACTCGGCGCGGATCGCCTTGTCGTCGACGGCATCGGGAAGCGCGAAGCTGCGCGAGAAGCTGCCATAGAAACTCTCGACCTTGTGGAACTTCTCGTCCTTCTGCTCTTCCTGCTGCGAGCGCTCGCCGCTCAGGGTGAGCATTCCGTCCTCGTAAAGGACCTTGGTGTCTTCTTTCTTGACGCCCGGGAGCGATGCGCGGATCAGGTACTCCGCCCCGGTCTCGCTGATGTCGACCGAAGGCGCCCAGTCCGTGCCCGCTTCGAGCGCTCCCGGCATGCGCGGCAAGCGCCCAAACCATGCCGGAAACCCTTTGAACATGTCGTCCACTGCATTGAATGGTTCCCAACGAATGAGGCTCATGATGTTCCTCCTCTTCTATTTCCTTCTGACTCACGGAGAATGTTAAAGAGGGCCGGCGTCCTTGCCATTCGGAATACTGCTTATTGGAGGCGTCAGTGCCACCGCTGCAGCGACATCACCTGGATGTCGTTGGCGACGCCGCAGACCCCCGGGATGCGCTTGGCGGCATCCTCCGCGGCGTACTTGTCGAGCAGCCGCGGCACACGCCCGCTCAAGGTCACCCGGCCGTTGCTGACCTGCACCTCGATGCCCGACTCGTCCACCCCGGGGGAGCAGAAGAGCTCCGCCTTGACGTGGCGCTGAATCTCACCATCCGTTCTGCCCGTCATCATGCGCGCTCCTTGCCGCGGAAAGGCTGTCTGCGGATAGGGGCAGTATGTCGGGCAGCGTTTCGCGCCCCAATAAGGATGAGTGCGTAAGGGCGTGCGGGAAATGGCTAGCGCGTCGCAGGCGGCCGGGCCCATTGCGGTATCATGGAAAAAGGAGGCTCGTGCGCCTTATGTCCGGATCCAGAAAGCTCGTGTCCCGGCCGAGCCGCCGTCGGTTTCTGATGGCGGTCGGGGGCCTGTGCGGGAGCGCCGCGAGTTTTGCCGTGGCTCCCCTGGTGGCTGCCGGCGGCGCCGCGCGCAGCCTCAGCTTCATCCATACGCACACGGGGGAGGCGCTGCGCGCGGTCTATTTCCAGGACGGCTCCTACCAGCCCGCTTGCCTGGCGCAGATCGATCATCTGTTGCGGGACTTCCGTACCGGCGACGTCCACGCCATCGATCCCGGAGTGCTCGATATTCTGTTCGCGCTGCAGAGCAGCGCCGACCGCGATGCCCCCTTTGAAGTGATCTCGGGCTACCGCTCGCCGCAGACCAACTCCATGCTGCATCGGCGGTCCGAAGGGGTGGCCGTGCACAGCATGCATCTGCAAGGCCGGGCCATCGACGTGCGCCTGAGCGGATATTCGACCGAGCGGCTCGCTGCGCAGGCGCGCGCGCTCGCGCGCGGCGGCGTCGGCTACTACGCGCGCAGCGACTTCGTGCACGTCGACACCGGACGCATCAGACACTGGTGATTCTCAAGGGCGCGGCACGGGCGCGAGCCCGAGCAGGCTTTCGAGCCTGCGGTCCTGCCCGTAGATATCCTCGACGAAGTGCACCGCGCCGTCTTCGGTGGCGATGGCCGTGCCATAGAGAATCAGTACGTGCACGGGCTGCGCGAGCGGCACGCGCACCGTCGTCTCGCCATTCATCGCCGCGCGGATTTTCTCCTCGGTCCACTCGCCACCCCGGGCCCCGCGCAGCACTTCGGCCGCGAGCGCCACCGGATCGCTCACGCGGATGCAGCCATGGCTGAAGGCCCGGTGCGGCTCGTCGAACAGCCGTTGCGCAGGCGTCGAGTGCAGATAGACGTCGTAAGGGTTGGGCAGATCGAACTTGATCAGCCCGAGGGCATTGTCCGCACCCGGGCGCTGGCGCAGGCGCACTCGCCCGGCGGCCAGTGCCGCGAGGTTCTCGGGAGTCGCCGGGAGCGCGCCGGATTCGGCGCCGCCGGCCGCCACCAGCTCCATCTCATGCGCCTCGAGGTAGTGCGGATCCTTTCTGAGATCGGCCAGGAGCTCCTGCCGCACGATGCTCGGCGGAATGTCCCAGTACGGGCGGAACAGCACCGAGGTCATGTCCGCGGTGAACACCGGTGTGTGCAGCTGCGGGTACTGCCGCCCGACGATCACGTTCATGCGTAGCATGGCCGCTTCCTCATCCACCGCGGTGTGGATCAGGAACAGACGGAACTGCGGAATGTTGACGATCAGGGTCGGGGGGCGCAGCGCTGGAACCCAGCGCCAGCGCTCGAGCGTCAACTCGATCTGCCGCACCCGTTGTGCGAACGGCACCCGCAGCGCGCGCATCGTGGCGGCGCCGAGCGCGCCGTCCTCCGCAAGGCCATGCAGGTACTGGAAGCGCTTGAGTGCGGCCACCAGCTCCTCATCGAACGTCGCCTCGGTACGCCCCGCCTGCCCCGGTGACAGATCGCCGTTGGCCGCAAGCCATCGGCGCAGTGCGGGTGCGCCCGCATAGGCTTTCCCCGGTTTCACCGATCTTCGCGGCAGCGGGGGCAGGGGCGGCAGAGCAGGCGCTGCGGCCAGCTGCCGATAGCGCGCGAGCGATTCGCGCAGCAGCCGGTAGTGCAGATAGCCCGGCTCGATGGCGGCGAGCGCCGCTTCCGGATCCTCGCCCGCGGCGAGTTGCGCGACGATCGCCGCCGCATCGATGTCCGCCGGTCGCTTCGGCATGTCGAAGCCCGCCGCGCGCGGGTCGATGCGGCCATAGTGCAGATGCCGGACCAGGGCGAGAGCCGCGCCCGTGAGCGCCAGATCGAGCCGCCGCAACTCGGCCGCTGTCGGCTTCGCCGCCGTATCGGCGGCCAGGGCGGCGGCGAGCTCTGCGGCCTGGTAGCTCTCGGCAGAGAGCCCATAGCGGTCGGCCGATTCGAGTGTCGAGACCAACGCGCGGGCCTGGGGCGTCACGACGCCCGCGCGGCTCCAGAGGAGCGGGTCCTGGCGGGATGAGGCGTCCGATACACCCGCCCACGAGCACAGGCACAGCAAACAACCGAGCTTATCCACCGCGGGCAGGGTGGCAGACGAGGAAGGGGGTGAAATCGGTAGTGTTCCGCGCCAGGCTAGGTACTAGTCACAGCGTCCGCACAAACAGACTTTTACAAGCCTTTTTGGCTATGCTAGCCCCTTACCGCTCGGAGGAAGGCGCCGGCGAGGATCGCCCCCGTCTCCATGCAGAGTCTCACCGGCCAACTCGCACGCAGTGCGCTCGACGCCGCGCCCGACGCACTGATCATCGTCGATGGCGTCGGAGCCGTCCGTTTTGCCAATCGCCAGGCATCGGCGCTCTTCGGCTACGAGCACGAGCAACTCGTCGGCCAGCGCGTGGAGCAGCTGCTGCCGGAGCGATTTCGTGGGTCTCATGCCGCCTACCGCAAGGGTTACTCCTCCGCCCGTCGCCTGCGCCCGATGGGGGTCGGGATGGCGCTCTTCGGCCGGCACCGCGACGGGCGCGAATTTCCGGTTGAGATCAGCCTCAGTCCCATCGATGCCGGGAGCGAGGCGCTGGTCGCCGCCGCCATCCGCGATGTGAGCGATCGCAAGCGTTTCGAGGCCGAGTTGAGCGCGGCGCGCGAGGCGGCGGATGAGGCACGGCAAAGTGCCGATCGTGCCAACCAGGCCAAGAGCCGCTTCCTCGCGACCGCCAGCCACGATCTGCGCCAGCCCCTGCAGACGCTGTCGCTCCTCAACGGCGCGCTGCGGCGCATGGTGACGAATGCGGACGCCGCGGAAGTGCTGGCGCAGCAGGAGCACGCCGTCGGCACCATGTCGCGGCTCCTCAACACGCTGCTCGACATCAGCAAGCTCGAGTCAGGAGCGGTGCAGCCGGCGTTGCAGGATTTCAGGATCACCGCCGTGCTCGAGGCGGTGCGCCGCGAGTTTGCGCCGGTCGCCGCGAGCCGGGGGCTCGAGCTCGTGGTGGAGCCCTCCGTGGAATCGGTGCATTCCGATCCCGCCATGGTCGAGCAGATCCTGAAGAATCTGGTCTCGAATGCGGTGAAATACACGCCGCGGGGGCGCGTCGCGGTGCGGAGCCTGCGTCGGGGAGGCTCGCTGTGCGTCGAGGTACAGGACACCGGCGTCGGCATTCCTGCCGCGCAGCTCGCTTACATCTACGATGAGTTCTACCAGATCGGCGTTGCGGCCGGTGTGCGCGAGGGCTACGGGCTGGGGCTGAGCATCGTGCAGCGCCTGGTGAAGCTTCTCAACGCGACCCTCGAGGCGCAGTCCGAAGTCGGCAGGGGCTCGGTGTTTGCCCTGCTCCTGCCGCTCGCGCGGGTCGGGGTAGCCGAAGCGGCGCCGCAGTTGGCGCCGCCGCCGCCGGCGGCGTTGGCGGGCGGCGCGTACGTACTGCTGGTCGAGGACGACGCCAGTGTGCGCGATGCTACCTCGATGCTGCTGCGGGTCGAGGGCTATCGCGTGAAGGCGGTTGCCTCGCTCGCCGCTGCCGTGCGGGCGGCGTGCGAGGAGCCCCCCGACCTGCTCATCACCGACTATCGCCTGGGCGAGGGTGAGCTCGGCACGGAGGTCATCGCGGCGGTGCGCGAGCGGCTCGGCGCGGGCCTCAAGGCCATCCTGCTCACCGGGGATACGTCCGCAGTGGTAAGGGAGCAGCTGGCGGACCCGGAGGTACGCATCCTCAGCAAGCCGGTCGATGCCGAGGAGCTGCTGGCGCTGCTGCGAGCGCAACTCCGCAGCTGAGGGCCGCGCACGCGCGGCGCGCGTCACTTCGGCTGATCGCCCTCCAGGTCCATCACCATGCGCACCAGCTGCGCAAGCGAGGCCGCGCCGCTTTTCTCCATGACGCGCGCCCGGTGAATCTCCACGGTGCGCTGGCTGACCCCGAGCTCCGCCGCCATCACCTTGTTGGGCTTGCCGCGCGTCATCAGCGTGAGCACTTCGCGCTCGCGCGGGGTGAGAGAGTCGAGCCGCTCGCGGATCTTCGTGTGCTCATCGAGCGCGACGCGGTTGCGGGAATCACGCTCGAGTGCGCGCTGGATGCGATCGATGAGGTCCTGGTCGCGAAACGGCTTCTGCAGGAAATCGAAGGCTCCCTGCTGCATCGCCTCGACCGCCATCGGGATGTCGCCGTGGCCGGTGATGAAGATGACCGGAATCACGGCGCCGCGCAGATTGAGCTGCTGCTGCAGCTCCAGTCCACTCATGCCGGGCATGCGCACATCGAGCACCAGGCAGCCCGGCTGGCTCGGCTTGTAGACTTCGAGGAACTCAGCGGCCGAGGGGAGCGCACGGGTCGCGAGGCCGACTGACTTCAGCAGAAAACGCAGTGAGTTGCGCACGCCCTCGTCATCGTCGACCACGAAGACGGTTGGTGGCTGTGGTTGCATGTCACTCGGACGGTTGCGTCGGAAGCACTATATAGAAGCATGCGCCGGCGGGCTTGTTGGGTCGATACCCGACCGTACCGCCATGGGCTCGCGCTATGGTACTGCTGATCGCGAGGCCGAGCCCGGTGCCGTTCTCCTTGGTGGAGAAGAAGGGATCGAACACCCGCTTGGTCATCGCGGGGCTCAGCCCCGGCCCGTTGTCGGACACCGCGAGCTCCACGGCCTGATTGCCGGTCGAGACGGTGGTGATGGCGACCACCTTGGGGCTTGCCGATGACTGAGCGCTGAGCGCCTCGAGGCTGTTGCGCAGGAAATTGAGTACTACCTGCTGAATCTCCCCCGGATCCGCGGCTACCCTGGGCAAGCCGGGCGCCAGATCGAGTGACAGCTCGACGCCGTGCAGGCTGGCATCGGTGCGCATCAGCTCCTGGAGCTCCTCGACCAGCGCATTCAGCTCGATCGGGGTGTGCTCGACCTGCCGGCTGCGGGCGAGCGCGCGCAGCCGCCGGATGATGTCGGCCGCGCGGGTCGTCTGCTGACTGATCTGCCGCAGTGCCTCGCGCAGCTCGTTCGGGTCGGTGCCGGGCCGTGTGAGCAGCCGCTCGCAGGCATGCGCGTAGTTGGCGATCGCGGTGAGGGGCTGGTTGAGCTCATGGGCGACCCCTGCGGCCATCTCTCCGATGGTGGCCATGCGCGACACATTCAGCAACCTCCCGTGCAGGACGGCCAGGGGATCGGGCGCCGGCTCGGCGGCCGTTTTCGACGATGATGGCGAGTCTGGCCCGCGGTCACTGTTCATTTAAGACTCGTAATTCCGGATTTTGAGTTCTGAGAATCCATGTTCGCAAGGCCTCCGTCTGTACGTATTTTTCACAGCGGCCGGTCCCACCATCCCCCGCCGAGCGCGACATAGAGCGCCACCGTGTCCTGGTAACGAAGCGCCACCATCTGCAGATCGCTGATCGCCGCCTGGTGATACTGAATGTCAGCCGCCAGCACGTCGAGGTAGGTGGCGAGCCCGGCTTCGTAGTTTGTCTGGACCAGGTGCAACGCCTCCCTGGCGGCCGCCAGCGACTCATCCTCGGCGCGCAGCGCCGCCGCGTCGTGCTCGAGGGCTCGCAGAGTGTCCGCCACCTGCGCGAAAGCTCCGAGCACCACCTGGCGGTAGAGCGCGCTCGCCTCACGGTACTGATCGAGCGCGGCCTTGCGCCGGAACCAGAGCGTCCCGCCCTCGAGCAGCGGCTGCGTGAGGCCGGCCCCGGCCTCCCAGGCTCGGCCGGCGGGCGCGCTCAGCTGCCCGGTCGTCCCGCTGTTGGCGCTATAGCTGCCGGTGAGCGTCAGACTCGGCAGGAGCGCCGCGGTCGCGACTCCGACGTTGGCACTGGCTCCGTGCGCGGCCGCCTCGGCAATCAGCACGTCGGGCCGCTGGCGCACGAGCTCGGAGGGCAGGCTCACCGGGAGCTCTGCGGGCAAAGCGAGCTCGGCGAGCGCGACTTCCGGCGGCGTCCACTCGGCGGGTACGTGGCCGACGAGTGTCGCGAGCAGATCGTCACTTTGCGAGAGACGCTGCTCGAGCTGCGGGACGGTGGCCTGGGTCGCGGCCAGCTGGCTCTCGATGCTCAGAACACTGGAGTAGGGGGCGGTGCCCGCCTGGGCCTGTACGTCGGCGAGCCTGACCTGCTGGCGCTGCAGGTCGATCAGCTCGCGGGTGGCGTCGATCTCGGCGCGGTAGGCAGCGCGTGCAACCACGGCATTGACGACGTTCGCGACGAGAGTGAGATAAGTCGCCTGCTCGGTGGCGCGCTCGAGATCGACCTGGGCGTGCAGCCCTTCGATCATGCGCCGTTCGCCGCCGAACACATCGAGCGCATAGCTCACCGAGGCCGAGAGCGTGAACAGGTTGAAGATACTGGCGGGCGCAGCGGCGCCGGTGCTGATCGGGGCGTAGCGCTGGCGCGTCGCCGAGGCATCCGCCTGCAGCTGCGGATAGAAGATCCCGTAGCCGGCGCGCAGATTGTTCTCGCTCACCCTCAAGCTCGCCTGCGCCGCCTCGAGCCCCGGGTTGGCGCGCAGCGCTTCACTGACGACGGAATCGAGCCGCTCGGAGCCGAACAGCTGCCACCAGTCCGGGCTCACTTTCTCACCGGGTCTGAAGCTCTGCGCGGCACCGTGAGCGGCGACGGTGGAGGAGGGGTCCGCCTCGCTCGCGTAGTGCGAGACCGCCGGTGGGGCCGGGCGATGGTACTCGGGGCCGACCGCGCAGCCCGCCGCCAGCAGGGCGGTGAGCGGCCAGGCTCCGTGGCGCGCACGGCGGCACGGCGCTGCGTTACTTCGCGCCGACATAGACATCCACCAGCTGTCCCGGGTAGAGATTGAGGTCCTTCGGCTTCTCGAAGCGGAAGACGATCGGCAGCACGCGCAGGTCCACCCGCTCGGCGCGGGCATCCGACAGCTCGATCTTCGGGGAGACGTAGGGCTGGATCCTCACGAAAGTGAGCGGCAGCTGCACGTTGGTGCCGCGCACGAACATGCGCGCCTCGATCCGCTGCTGCGGCGGAAGCTCGTGGACCAGGATCTCGTCGATGTAGGCACGCACCTGCAGGTGCGCCTGCGGCAGGCCCATGACGATCAGCGGGCCATAGCCCTGCGTGTAGGAATCGTAAGCGCCCTGCGGGGAGACATAGCTGCCGACCCCGGAATTCACCGCCATCACCACTCCGTCCGCGGGCGCGCTTAAGGTGTATTTCGCGAGCAGCGCCGCCGAGGACTGCGCCGCCTTCTGCAGCGCGGCGAAGCTGCGCTCGGCGTTCTGGATGTCGTAGGTCCAGGCGCCTGCCCTGGTGAGCTCGTACTGCCGCTCGGTGACGTTCAGATTGGTGGCGGCCATCCTCTCGGCGTTGCGTGCGTTATCGAGTGCCTCGGCGCTGATCGACTTCGGATCGAGGTCGTGGGCGTGCTCGACCTTCTCCAGCTGGTCCAGAGCGTTCCTGAGAGTCGCGCGGGCGTTCTGCACCTGCGCCAGCGAGACCGCGAGAGTCTCCTGCCGCGGCTGCGCCCGCAGCTCGCTCAGCAGCGCCCGCGCGGCCTGCGCCTGCGCCTGCTGCTGCTCGGCGGTCGCCCGCTGCACCGAGTCGTCGATGCTGAGCAGCGCATCGCCCTTCTGGACGGGCTGGCCTTCCTGCACCAGGATCCGGGTGATGGGCCCCGGGACCTCCGGGTAGATGTTGATGTTCTCGCCCTGCGCCTGGTCGCTCTCGATGATGCCGTTGGCGTAGATGCCGTGGGCGTAGGGGTCGGCCGCGGGCTTGAAGACCGGCGGCTGGGCCTTGGGCTGCTGGCTGAAGATGAGAGCGCTGACGATCGCAAGCAGCAGCCCCGCGCCCGAGACGATGAAGATCAGCTTATTGCGCATCGAGCTGGCTCCGTTCGACAGCGGTGATGCTGCCGTCCTCCATCCGCATGATCCGGTCGGCGAACTCGTAGATGCGCGCGTCGTGGGTGACGATGACGATGCAGCGCTCATCGGTGAGCAGCTGCTTGCGCACGAAGCTCAGGATGTTGCGGCCGGTGTCGCCATCGAGGGAGGCGGTCGGCTCATCGAGGATGAGGATGTCGGGCCGGCTGATGATGGCGCGCGCGATGGCCACGCGCTGCTGCTCGCCGCCGCTCAGCTTGACCGGTGGCAGCTGGGCGCGGTTGCGCAGACCGACGATCTCGAGATTGCGCTCGGCCTCCTCCACCGCCGCGTTCCATTCGCGATGCTGCAGGATGAGAGGAATGGCGACGTTCTCGGCGGTCGTGAGCCGCGGGAACAGGTGGTAGTCCTGGAACACGAAGCCGATGCGCCGCAGGCGAAACTCCGCCAGGGCATCGCTCGAGAGGCCCCAGATGTCGGCATCCTCGATCCGCACCGCGCCCGAGCTCGGCCGCAGGATCCCCGAGATCATGCTGAGCATCGTGGTCTTGCCGCTGCCCGAGGGGCCCACCACGTAGAGCATCTCGCCGAAGTTCGCCTCGAAGCTCACATCGCGCACGGCGTGGGTGCGGGCCGGCTCCTCGCCGAACCACTTGTTGATCGCCGTCGCCTGGATCGCCGCGCGCGCCATGCTCAGCCCCGGAAGATGTCGAACGGCTCGATGCGCAGCACCTTGCGCACGCCGATGTAGCTGGAGATCGCCGCGATGACGACCACCATCACGAACGCGGTGCCGAGATTGCCGAAGGTGATCAGCGCGGCATAGTCGGGCAGGTGCGAGCGCGCCAGCCAGATCAGGCCCGCGCACAGGCCCACGCCCAGGCCGTAGCCGGTGAGCGCGACGAAGGTCGCCTGGAACAGGATCATGGAGATCAGCTCGCGTCCCTTGGCGCCGATCGCCTTGAGTGCCCCGAACTTGTCGATGTTCTCGAGAATGAAGGTGTAGAAGGTCTGCCCGGAGATCGACAGGCCGACGACGAAGCTGATGAGCGTCATCAGCATCATGTTGGTGCCGATGCCGGTCTTGTACATGTAGAAGTCGGAGATCTTCTTCACGAACTCATCGCGCGTCAGCGCCAGGTAGCCGGCGCGCGCGACGCTCGCCTGGATGGCGGGGACGTCGGCGAGGGTCTTGGGCTCGACCAGCAGGTAGGACATCGTGAAGCGCGAGCTGGGGATGTACTGCAGCGCGCGGCTGTAGGTGGTGTAGAGGGTCGGCACCCCGAACAGCGCACTGGAGGCGACGCGGGCGATACCGACGATCACGCCGCGGTGGTCGTTGAGCTCGAACTCGGTGCCGATCCGCGGATTACCGAGCTTGTAGAATTCCGCATCCTGGATGGCGATGAAGGCATTCTCCGCGAAAATGTCCTCGATATTGCCGCTAACCACCTGCGGGCGGCCGAAGAGGCTGGTGTCGTCGAGGCCGACGACGTTGACCGCCTGATAGGTGCCATCGCGCAGCTTGAGCAGCGCCCCGCCCGAGTAGAGCGGCACCGCGTACTTGACTCCCGGGAGGCTGCGCACCTCGTCGAGCACCGAGTCGGGAAGCGGAATGGTGTTGGCCACCGTCTGCACCGCCGGGTCCATGACCCAGATCGATGCGCCGATGTTGTTGACGGTGGCCGAGGAGCGGTTGAGGATGCCGGCGAACAGCGAGGTCATCTCGATCATCAGGAACACCGCGAAGGTGATCCCGACCAGCAGCGCCGCAAACTTGGTGCGGTCGTTGATCAGCAGCTTGTAGGCGATCTTGAGGACGCCGGACATGCCGGACTCGCTCCGAGGTTTGGACGGCGCCCATGATCGCGGTCGAGGCCGCATCGGGTAATCCGCGTTAGGCGCAGCGGGGTGTGGAAATTACCTACGCCGGTGCACCGCCTGCCGCGGCCTCAATGCATGTACTGGCCGCCGTTCACCGAGAGTGTCTCGCCGGTGATGTAGGCGGCCGCATCGCTCACCAGGAAGGCGATCGCGGCCGCGACCTCCTCGGGCCGGGCGAGCCGATGCAGGGGCACTCCCGCCACGATCCGCTCGCGCACGTCGGGCCGCACGGCCGCGACCATCGCGGTGTCGGTATAGCCCGGCGCGACCGCATTGACGGTGATGCCGAGTGCGGCGCTTTCCAGCGCCAGCGCCTTGGTGAAGCCGATGATCCCGGCTTTGGTGGCCGCATAGTTGGTCTGGCCGAACTGCCCGGCGAGCCCGTTGACCGAGCTGACGTTGACGATGCGGCCGTAATGCCGCTCGCGCATCGCGGGGATCACGGCGTGACACATGTTGAAGCAGCCGCCGAGATTGACGTCGACGACGCTGCGCCACTGATCGAGCGTCATCTTGTGCAGGCTCGCGTCGCGGGTGATGCCGGCATTGTTCACCAGCACCTCCACCGGGCCGAGCGCCCGCACCACTTCGGCGACGCCATCATGGCAGGCTTGGAAATCCGCGACGTTCCACTGGAAGGTGCGGATCTCATATTCCTCGCGCAGGCTGCGCGCTGCCGCGGCATCGCTCACGAAGGTCGCGGCCACCTGGTAGCCGGCCTGCTGCAATGCCCGGCAGGTCGCCGCGCCGATGCCCGTCACGCCGCCGGTGATGAGTGCAACGCGTCCCATGGCCCACCCCAGATTTGCCGCTTCAGTGCCCGATTGTGAGGCTGCAAGTCGGGGTAAGCAGTACGCTCTTGTCCCTATATGCCGCTTGCGAGCGGGTGATTAGCCTGCCGTGAACACTGGAGGCGCTCGATGGCCGCCGCGATCCGATTTTGCTTGCTGACGGTGCTGGCGACGGCGCCGGCCCCTGCGGCCACCCTCCCGCCTGCAGAGGCGCCGGCGCCCGCCGCCTCCATGGCGCCCGATCCGCAGCACGGGAAGGTCCTCTACCTGCGCCACTGCGCGAGCTGTCACGGCCCGCGCGCCTGGGGCGACGGACCGCGTGAGATCCCGGCGCTTGCCGGACAGCGGCAGGCCTACATCATCGAGCAGCTGACACACTTCGCCGACGGCGACCGGCCGGGCTCGGAGATGCATGGACCGGCGATGCGCGACGTGCTGCACGCTCCCGACGTCAACCGTCCCCCGGCGATCCGCGACCTCGGGGCCTGGCTCGCACAGATTCCGCGTGTGCCGCAGCCGGATGCGGGTGACGGCCGCACGCTCGCCTCGGGCAAGAGTCTCTATGTGCGCGGATGCGCCGCCTGTCACGGCGAGCAGGGCGGGGGGAGCGATGCGGGATCGATACCGCGCATCGGCGGACAGCACTTCCGTTATCTGCTGTCCCGGCTGCGGGAGTTCGCATCGGTGCACCGCGGCCTGGACGCCGCCCCTGCAGCGTCGGCGCTCTCGCTCGAGGCGCAACAGTCGTTAGCCGACTACGTGTCGAGGCTGCCGGGCAGCGGCAGCGCGCCCTAGGTGAGCCCGGTGAGCGGCCTCGATCCGGAGCAGTCGCGAATCCTCGGCAACTGGCGGGCCGAACGCGACAGCACCGAGCTCTACGCGGCCCTCGCGCGGCTCGAGCGCGACCCCGCCCGGCGTGATGTCTACTTCGGTCTTGCCCGCGCCGAGCGCCGCCACGCCGCCTTCTGGGAAGAGCGGCTGCAAAGCTTGCACCAGACGGTCCCTGCGTTCCGGCCCTCGCTGCGAATCCGCATTCTCATCCTGCTGGCGCGTCATTTCGGCACCCGCTTCGTGGTTGCGAGCGTGATCGCGCGCGAGATGAAGGAGCGCGACGGCTATGTCGGGCAGCAGGATGCACAGGCGGCGGGTCTGCACGTCGAGGAGCATGGCCACGCAGCGGCGCTGCGCGTCGGCGACCAGGCCGCGATCAGCAGCAATCTGCGCGCCGCCGTGCTCGGCGCCAACGACGGACTCGCATCGAATTTCTGCCTGATGATGGGAGTCGCCGGCGCGCAGGTGTCGACCTCGATCGTGCTGCTGACCGGCATCGCGGGACTCCTCGCGGGCGCCTGCTCCATGGCGCTCGGCGAATGGCTGTCGGTCACCAACGCGCGTGAGCTCGCCTTGAGCGTGCTCGAGCGGGAGATCTCCGAGAAGCCGGACCCCAGGCACCTGAGCGTGGCTTCGGCCGGCGATGCCGTCGGCGCGGCCGGCTTCTCCTTCGCGCTGTTTGCGCTCGGTGCCCTGGTGCCGCTGCTGCCCGTCTGCATTCTGCCGCCGCCATTGCGCATCGCGGGCAGCATCGCCGTTACGGCGATCGCCTTTTTCCTGCTCGGTCTCGCCACCTCGCTGTTCAACGGGCGCTCGGCGCTCTTCTCGGGGCTGCGCCAGACGGCCTTCGGCGCGGCTGCAGCAATCGTCACCTGGCTCGCCGGGCGCGCGTTTGGCGCGTTCGCCGGCGGGCCCGTCTGAGCGGCGTGCTTCGCCGCATCCTTCCCGCAACCTGCTCCCACGGTTAAGCTGCATGCGGGGAGAGGTGCGCTCGTGGTCAATGGGATAGCTCCGGGTCGGCTGACGGCGCAAGGACCGTGCGTCACGGTGGCAGGGCGTACGCCCTGGCGTCGCGCGCTCCGGCGCCACCTGGCCTGGCTGATGGTGGCGAAATTCGTCGCGCTCGTTCTGCTCTGGGCGCTGTTCTTTTCACCCGCACATCGTGGCGCGGTCGATTCCCGCACGGCCGGTCAACACCTGGCCGTGTCTGCGCCGGCAGGCCCGCATGATTGATCTGGCCGTAGTAGAGCTGTCGCGCCTGCAGTTTGCGCTCACCGCGCTCTATCACTTCCTGTTCGTGCCGCTCACGCTGGGGCTCTCGATGATCCTCGTGATCATGGAGGCGGTATACGTCATGACCGGGCGCGAGATCTGGAAGCGCATGACGCGCTTTTGGGGGATGCTGTTCGGCATCAACTTCGCCATGGGGGTCGCGACCGGGATCACCATGGAATTCCAGTTCGGTACCAACTGGGCCTACTACTCGCACTACGTCGGCGACATCTTCGGCGCGCCGCTCGCGATCGAAGGCCTGATGGCGTTCTTCCTGGAATCGACCTTCGTGGGCCTTTTCTTCTTCGGCTGGGAGCGCCTCTCGAAAGTCGCTCACCTGATCGTCACCGCTCTGGTGGCGCTCGGCTCGAGCCTGTCGGCGCTGTGGATCCTCATCGCCAACGGCTGGATGCAACACCCGGTGGGCGCTGCCTTCAACTATCAGACCATGCGCATGGAGCTCACTTCTTTCTCCGAAGTACTGCTCAACCCGGTCGCGCAGGCCAAATTCGTCCACACGGTGGCGGCCGGCTACGTGGTCGGCTCGGTGTTCGTGCTGTCGGTGAGCGCCTGGTATCTGCTGCGCGGCCGCAACGTCGAGGTCGCGCGCCGGTCAATGGCGGTGGCGGCGAGCTTCGGGCTCGCGTGCTCGCTCTCGGTGGTGGTGCTCGGGGATGAATCCGGATACCTGGCGAGCGAGAATCAGAAGATGAAGGTCGCAGCGATCGAGGCCGAGTGGCACACGGAGCCCCCGCCCGCAGGCTTCACGGTGTTCGGCTTCCCGGACGTGCGCGATCATGTCACGCACGCCGAGATCAAGGTGCCCTGGCTCCTCGGTCTCATCGCCACACGCTCGGACGATGAGCCGGTGCTCGGCATCCTCGACCTGGTGGCGCGTGCCCGCACGCGCATCAGGAGCGGCATGGAGGCGCATGCGGCCTTGAGGGTGCTGCGCGCCGAGCCGGACAATGAGGCGGCACGCGCTCTGTTCGAGGAGCACCGCGGGGATCTCGGCTACGGATTGCTCCTGTTGCGCTACCTCGACGACCCGGCACGCGCCACGCCGCAGCAGATCGAGGCAGCCGCCTGGTCGACTGTGCCGAACGTGCCGGTGCTGTTCTGGTGCTTCCGCGTCATGGTGGGGCTCGGGCTGGCGTTCATCGTGCTGTTCGCGACGGCCTTCTATCTCTCGGCTCGCCATCGCTTCAGGCAGCACCGCTGGTTCCTGTGGGCCGCCTTTCTCAGCCTGCCGCTGCCATGGATCGCGGCGGAGCTCGGCTGGATCGTCGCCGAGTATGGCCGCCAGCCGTGGGCGATCGACGGCGTGCTGCCCACCTTTCTTGGCGTCTCGCGGGTGCCGGCGGCGAGCGTGGCGCTGTCGCTGGGTGGCTTCGTCGTCTTCTATTCGGCGCTCGCGGTCGTCGACGTCTATCTGCTCACGCGCATGATTCGTCGCGGTCCGGACGGGCTGGGCTACTGGCCGGGAGCCTGACGTGCCGGACTACGAGACGCTGCGGCTGATATGGTGGGCGATTCTCGGAACGCTCCTCATCGGCTTTGCAGTCATGGACGGATTCGATCTCGGTGTCGGCGCGACCTTTCGTTTCCTCGGGCGCACCGATGAGGAGCGCCGGGCGCTGCTCGAGTCCATCGAGCCGGTCTGGGACGGCAATCAGGTATGGTTCATCCTCGCCGGGGGTGCGGTCTTCGCCGCCTGGCCGCTGCTCTACGCCGCCTCCTTCTCCGGGCTGTACCTCGCGATGTTCGTGCTCCTCGTTGCGCTCCTCCTCAGGCCCGTGGGCTTCATCTTTCGCAACAAGATCGCCGATCCGCGCTGGCGCAATGCCTGGGACTGGGCGCTGCTCATCGGGGGCGTGGTCCCCGCGCTGCTCTTCGGGGTGGCCTTCGGCAATCTCTTTCTCGGGTTGCCGTTTCATTTCGACGCCCTGCAGCGCCCGGTGTTCACCGGCGGCTTCTTCGGGCTCCTGCGCCCGTTCGCGCTGCTCTGTGGAGTGGTGAGCCTCGCAATGCTCACCATGCACGGCTCGGTGTATGCCGCGCTCAAAGTCGGCGAGCCGATGTCACGGCGGGCGGTTACCATGGGTCGCGCGGCGGCCATCGTGTTCGCGCTCGGCTTCGTGGTCTGCGGCGTTTGGGTCGCTCAGGCGCTCGACGGGCAGCGGATCGTGTCGGCGATCGACACGATGGGGCCGGCCAGCCCCATCGGCAAACAGGTCGCAGTCGCCGCCGGCGCCTGGCTCGCCAACTACCGCTCGCACGCATTGCTGTACCTCTTTCCGGTGCTGGCGCTCGCGGGCGCCGCGACGACCTGGGCGCTGCTCGGGGCGAGCCGCCCGGGCCTCGCCTTCCTCTCGAGCGGCTGCACGCTCGCCGGCACGATCCTCACCGCCGGCATAGCACTCTTTCCCTTCCTGATGCCCTCGTCCACGCACCCGGACCAGGGGCTCACCGTGTGGAACGCGTCGAGCAGCGAGCGTACGCTCGGCATCATGCTGATCGTGGTGGTGGTGATGCTGCCGATCGTGCTCGCCTACACCGCCTGGGTATTCAGGGTCCTCAGGGGCCGGATCACCCTCGAGTCGGTGCGTGAGCACACCGGGCCTTACTGATCGCAGCCTTGCGGAGCGCGTTCATGTGGTACTTCAGCTGGATCCTCGGAGTCGGACTCGCGCTCACCTTCGGCGTGCTGAATGCGATCTGGTACGAGGTAACCCAGGGGCCCGCTCCCGAGCCCGGCCGGCCCGCGCCGCCGGATGCCGGTCGCTGACTCCCGCAGTCGGCGCGCCAGCCGGCCATTGAGTCCGGGCAGCACTCGGCCGGAGCCCTCCGTCAAAGGCAGCGCGCTCAGCGTGCGGGGGCTGGTCAAGCGCTACGGCCAGGTGCTGGCCGTCGATGATGTCTCCTTCGAGGTAGGGTCGGGCGAAATCGTAGGTCTGCTGGGCCCGAACGGCGCCGGCAAGACGACCATCATCAATACGGTGCTGGCGGTCCTCACGCCGAGCTCCGGCTCGATCCGCATCGGCAACATCGATGTCTCGCGCCAGCGCTCCCGCGCCCTGGCACATACCAACTTCGCCGCGGTCTATGCGAGCCTCCCGGGCAATCTCACCGTAGCGCAGAATCTGCGCTTTTTCGGCATGCTCTACCGGGTCCGTCATCTCTCCGCGCGGACCGAAGAGCTGCTCGCGCAGTTCTCGCTCAATACCTTGCGCGACACCCGCTGCGGCGTGTTGTCCTCCGGCGAGCTGACGCGGGTGGCGCTCGCGAAGTCGCTGCTGAACCGACCGCGACTGCTGCTGCTCGATGAGCCCACCGCATCGCTCGATCCGGCGGCGGCGCGCGACATCCGCGCCGTCATCCGCACCCTGGCGCGCGAGGGAGACTGCGGGGTGCTCTGGACCTCGCACAACATGTACGAGGTCGAGGAGGTCTGCGACCGCGTGCTGTTCCTGTCGCACGGCCGCATCCTCCTCGAGGGCGATCCGCGTGCCTTGCCGCGGCAGCACGGCGCACGCAATCTCGAAGAGCTCTTCATACAGCTGGCGCGCGAGCCACTGGCCGAGGAGCCGCTCGCATGAGGCTGCAGCCGGTCGCCGCGATTCTGCTGCGCCAATGGTATCTGCTGCGCGGCAGTCCCGTCCGGGTACTGCCGATGTTCGCATGGGTGGCGATCGACATCGTGCTGTGGGGCTTCATCAGCCGTTATCTCAACGCCGTGAGCGGCGCGGGCATCAACTTCACCACGGTGTTCCTCGGGGCGGTGCTGCTGTGGGACCTGTGCGGGCGCGTCATGCAGGGACTCACGACCGCCTTCCTGGAGGATGTCTGGTCGCGCAACTTCCTCAACCTGTTCGCGAGCCCTCTGTCGATTTCCGAGTATGTCGCCGGGCTGGTGCTTGCGAGCATCGCGACCAGCCTGGTGGGACTTGCCGTCATGCTGGCGCTCGCGGTGCCGGTCTTCGGGCTCTCGCTCCTCGCGCTCGGCGCGCCGCTTCTCATCTTCCTCCTGGTGCTCTACGGCTTCGGTGTGGCTCTCGGCGTACTGGCGAGCGCCATGGTGCTGAGATTCGGGCCGGCCTCCGAATGGCTGGTGTGGCCGATACCCGCGCTCCTCTCACCCTTCTGCGCCGTGTTCTACCCCCTCTCGGTGCT